>DHGD01000092.1:0-5105 GCA_002402575.1 Syntrophomonas sp. UBA4807 | reverse complement strand
TAGGTCAGTTCTACTTTGCTCAAGGGGGCTTTAGCCATCTGATAATAAAACATGCCCATTTTCTCAGCTAAAGTGATGTAGGGCTTAAGATAATCCAATTCATCACTCACCATGGTGGGCAGGTTTACCGTATTCGGTACTATCTCGCCGCGCAGGGCTTTGATCACCTGCTCAGCAATGGTTTCTCCCACCCGTTTTTGGGCTTCAAAAGTATCCGCTCCCAGATGGGGCGTTACCACCACATTGTTGAATTCGAACAACGGGTTGGCTTCAGCGGGTTCCTTCTCAAACACATCCAACCCGGCGCTGGCTATCTTGCCGGATCTTAAGCCTTCCACAATGGCGGCTTCTTTGATGATGCCTCCCCGGGCGCAGTTGACAATGCGAATGCCATCCTTGGCCAGCGCGAACATGTTCTCATCTATCATATGCATGGTTTCTTCATTGCGCGGAGTATGCACGGTGAGAAAATCCACCTGTCTCATCAGGTCTTCCAGTTTTTCAACCTTTTCCACTCCAAAACGCTCGAAACGCTGGTCAGCGATATAGGGGTCATAAGCCAGTACTCGCATATTAAATGATTTGAGGCGGGTGGCCACCATCGAGCCAATACGGCCCAGTCCAACGATACCCACTGTTTTTCCGTACAGTTCCACTCCGCGGAAAGGCTTGCGATCCCACTTTACCTCTTTGAGATAATTGTTTGCCCAAGCGGTGTTGCGAACCGAGGATAACAATAGGCTGATGGTCTGTTCAGCAGCTGAGATGGTGTTGCTGTCAGGAGTATTGGCAACTATCACTCCATAACGGGTGCATACATCCACATCGATATTGTCGACCCCGTTGCCGGCGCGGCCCACCACTTTGAGCCTGGTGCCCCGAGATACCAGTTCTTCATCCACCTGGGTAACGCTGCGTACGATCAAGGCGTCATACTGATCAATAATGTCCAGCAGCTCTGCTCTGGATATACCGTCGCGGTAATCGACCTCCAGCTCTTTTTTCAGTATGGCAATACCCTCGTCGGCTATGCGTTCACTGACAATTACTTTTTTCTTTTCCATCTTTTTTCCCCTTCCTCAACCTGTAATTTGGTCATGGTTCTGTAATATGCGCTGTTGGGCTACTTCCACCCCGGCGCCCAGTTCAACCGGGCAACCTAGTTTGTAAAGGATAATCTCCAACGCTGCCAAAATGGCTAATAGGTCCAGTTCTCTCACATATCCCAAATGCCCGATTCGGAAAATCACATCCTGCAGGCTTTGCTGTCCGCCCGCCAAAACGATATTAAACTGCTGCAGCATAGCTGTACATATCTTATTCGCCCCTATTTGCGGCGGGGCTATCACCGAGGTTACAGAACAGGAGGCCGCTTCTCCCTGAGCCAGCAATTCCAGACCCAAAGCCTCAACGCCAGACCTGATCAGGTCACGATAAAAGGCGTGCCGCTTTATGATATTGTCCAGGCCTTCCTCGGCCATCATACGCAGGGCTTCCTGAAGTCCATAAAATAGAGATATGGCCGGAGTAGTCGGGGTCTGCCCTTTTTGCAGATAGTCAAGCCCGGTACTCACATCCCAGTAAAATCTGCTGTTATTAATCTGCTTGTGAATCTTCAGAGCGCGGTCATTAAAAGCCAAAAACCCCAATCCGGGAGGGATCATAAATGCTTTTTGCGATCCGCTGGCAGCTACGTCAACCCGCCACTCGTCCATATTAAAGGGGTGTGCCGCCAGGCCGCTTACCGTATCTACAATCAGCAAAGCGGGATGGTCCCCCAATGCTTCGGCAATGCTGGCGATATTATTGACCACCCCGGTGGAGGTTTCATTGTGGCTCACCAAAACCGCCTTGATGTTTTTGTCTGTATCCTGCCGGATGCGTTCCCTCACCACCTGCGGGTCAGCAGCCTGCCCCCAGGGTACCGAGATCTTTTCTACTTGGCCCCCAAAGGCGGCGGCGATAGACGCGAAACGGTCCCCGAAAACGCCTGTGGATATTGCCAGAACACGGTCTCCCGGGTTTATAAAATTAGCTACCGCCGCTTCCATGACTCCGGTGCCCGAAGAGGGATATATCAATACATTCCCCTGGGTCTTATAGATGGAGCGTATGCCCGCCGTTACCTCAAACAGCAGCTCATGAAAGGCTGGTCCGCGATGGTTGATCATGGACCGGCTCATGGCCCTGATGATCTGCTCCGGCAATGGCGTAGGGCCGGGAAGCAATAAATACTGTTCCCCTATCATTATGTGATAAAACCTCCTTGGTAAAACATTTGCAAAAAAATTAATCCTCTCGCCCCTGCAGGGACGAGAGGTTTTCTCCCGCGTTGCCACCCTTGTTGGCGCCGATCCCCGGCACCCCCTTTGAGGCTGTAACGTCGCCATCGCTGCTGTTTTCACAGCCGACTCCGGGGCGGATTCTAAGCCACGTCGCACTGGCTCGCACCTGCCGCCAGCTCTCTTAAGACAGCCATGGTCTATACTTATCCCTTTCATCGCCGCTTTAATCGCTTTAGAGTTTGGCTATGATTATATTACATGAAATCTGCTTTTGCAACCAAATCCGACCTAAACATTATGGATAACTTTATTTGCTCTATTCCTCTTTTTCTACCCTGAATTTGGCCAGGCCAACAATATGGTCCCCCTTGGGGGGTTTCATCAATAAAACCCCGCGGGAATATCGTTTTTGAATTGATATATCATCAACTTGCAGGCGTATCAACTGCCCCGCGCCGGTCAACAACACCAGTTCCTCGCCTTCTTCGACGGTCTGAAAAGCCACTGCTTTGCCGTTCTTGCCCAGGATATCAATGCTCTTCAGGCCTTTGCCGCCCCGGCGCTGCTCTTTGAACTCTTCCACCGGGGTGCGTTTACCGTAGCCGTTTTCGGTTACCAGCAATACCCAGGCGTTCTCCCGGTATTTGTCGATGCCGATCACATAATCGTTTGCTGCCAGGTTAATGGCCTTGACTCCGGCGGCGGAACGCCCCATCGGACGCACCTGGCTCTCATCGAACATGATGGATAATCCGTGGGCACTGCCGATCATGATGCGATCGCCACGATCCACCCGCCGAACTCCGACCAGCTCATCATCCTCGTGCAGGTTGACGGCTATAAGCCCGGATTTGCGAATATTGCTAAAGGATGCCAAGGGAGTTTTCTTGATTATGCCCTTTTTGGTCAGCATAATGAGGTTCTTGCTGGTATCATCCATATTCCGGGCCGCTAACATAGTGGTTACCCGCTCACGGGGCTTGAGGTCCAGAAAGTTGATTACCGGGGTGCCTTTGGCCTGCCGGGTTGACTCCGGCAACCGGTAGGCCTTGATGGTAAACACCCGGCCCTGATTGGTAAAGAACAATACCTGGGATTTGACACTCGTAACCAGGACATCGGCAGCGGCGTCTTCAGCCCGGTTGGTGGCGGCCAGAATGCCTCTGCCGCCGCGGCGCTGGGCGCGGTAAGCCTCCAGCGGCTGGCGTTTGATGTAGCCGCGATTGCTCAGAGTAACCACTACATCATGTTCTTCTATTAAGTCTTCTATATCGTAATCGCTTTCATCATGGGTAATCTCGGTGCGGCGCTCATCGCCGTAATTCTTTTTGACCTCCTCCAGATCCGCCTCAATCAGTCCCAGCACCCGCTGGGGATTGCCCAATATATCCTCATAATCGGCTATTTTAGCCACCAGCTCGCTGTGCTCGGCTTCTATCCGGGCCCGTTCCAAGCCGGTCAGCTGGGAGAAACGCATATCCAGGATGGCGTTGGCCTGCCGCTCGGAGAGCTGAAACTCTGCCATCAGTCCCAGCCGAGCAGTCTCCCGGTCCTTGCTGCTGCGAATCAGGTTCAATACCTCATCCAGATGATCGATGGCGATCCGCAAACCTTCCACAATATGCAGCCGGTCCCGGGCCACTTTGAGCTCAAAACGGGTACGCCGGGTGATTACGTCCTGCCGGTGCTCCAGATAATACTGCAGCATTTGTTTTAGATTCAATACCCGTGGCTGTCCGTTGACCAGCCCCAGCATGATTACGCCAAAGCTGTCCTCCATCTGCGTATGGCGGAACAGTTTGTTTAGCACTACATTGACATTAACGTCTTTGCGGACCTCGATAACGATACGCATCCCCTGGCGGTTGGATTCATCACGAAGGTCAACAATGCCGTCGATTTTCTTTTCCCTGGCCAGCTCAGCTATTTTTTCCACCAGACGGGCTTTGTTGACCTGATAGGGCAGTTCAGTAACAATAATGGCATTGCGTCCGTTGCGCCGCTCTTCTATATTGTGCCGGGCGCGGATGCGCAAACTGCCGCGGCCGGTCAGGTAAGCCTGCCTGATCCCTTCCGTACCCACGATGATCCCGGCAGTGGGGAAGTCCGGTCCTGGTATCAGATCATGCAAAGCTTCGATGGAAATATCCGGGTCTGCCATCAAGGCTTTCAGGCCGTCTACCACCTCTCCCAGGTTATGGGGAGGGATATTGGTGGCCATACCGACTGCTATCCCTGCCGAACCATTGATCAAGAGGTTGGGTATACGGGCTGGCAGCGCCTGCGGTTCCTGGCGGGAATCGTCGTAATTGGGACGCCAGTTTACGGTGTCCTTGTCGATATCACGCAATAATTCCAGCGCCACCTTAGACATGCGGCTTTCGGTATATCTCATGGCCGCCGCCGCGTCTCCGTCCACTGAGCCGAAGTTGCCATGCCCGTCTATTAAAGGATAACGCATGGAAAAATCCTGCGCCATTTTGACCATAGTGTCATATATGGCCACATCGCCGTGAGGATGGTATTTACCCATTACTTCACCGACTATATTGGCTGATTTTTTATGGGGTTTGTCATGGGTCATGCCCATATCGTACAGAGCGTAGAGGATACGGCGGTGCACCGGTTTGAGCCCATCTCTGACGTCGGGTATGGCCCGGGAAACGATAACGCTCATGGAGTATTCCAGGAATGATTTTTGCACTTCTTTTTCAATGTTAATCGGCTCAATCCGATCAAACAGGGATTTTTCTCCCATCATCTCACCTCGCTATATGTCAAGGTTGGTTACATATCTGGCATTGGCTTCTATGAACTCCC
>DHGD01000010.1 GCA_002402575.1 Syntrophomonas sp. UBA4807 | reverse complement strand
AATAACTCCGTCCCCTTGACACCCCTTGGGATTATTCTTTTTCAATGTTCAATACGGACATGAAGGCGTCTTTGGGGACTTCGATGTGTCCGATCTGTTTCATGCGTTTTTTGCCTTCTTTTTGTTTCTCCAGGAGTTTTTTCTTCCTGGTTATATCGCCGCCATAGCATTTGGCCAATACGTCTTTACGCATGGCTTTGACTGATTCGCGGGCGATGACCTTGCTGCCGATGGCAGCCTGTATGACCACCTCGTACATCTGCCGGGGGATAATGCGACGCAGTTTCTGCGTCAGTGCCCGGGCGCGGTAATAAGCATTGTCGCGGTGCGTGATGAAGCTCAGGGCATCGACTACTTCGCCATTAAGCATGATGTCCATCTTCACCAGGTCGGAAATCTCGTAGCCACTGACCTCATAGTCCAGTGAGGCGTAGCCACGGGTGCGGGATTTCAGAGCGTCGAAGAAATCATATAATATTTCCCCCAGGGGCAGTTTGTAGGTAATCATCACCCGCTGTGAAGTCAGATATTCCATGTTTACGTATTGACCCCGCTTCTCCCGGCACAATTCCATGACAGTGCCGACAAACTCATTGGGCACCATCATGCCGGCTTTGACATACGGTTCTTTGACTGCTTCCAAACGCTGCGCGGGAGGCCACAGTTTCGGGTTTTGTATCTCTTCTTCGCTGCCGTCGGAGAGCATCACCTTGTAAACCACGCTGGGCGCGGTAGCCAGCAGGCTCAGATCATATTCCCGTTCCAGGCGCTCCCTGACGATCTCCAGGTGCAAGAGGCCCAGAAATCCGCAGCGGAAACCGAAGCCCAGGGCATCGGAACTCTCCGGCTCGTAGAACAGGGATGAATCATTCAGTTTCAGTTTATCGAGGGCATCGCGCAGCCGCTCGAAATCATTATTCTCCAGGGGATAAAGCCCGCAGTAGACCATGGGCTTGACCACCTGATATCCCGGCAAAGGGCTGGTGGCGGGGTTGTTGGCCAGAGTGATGGTATCTCCCACCCGGGTATCGCTGACATTCTTAATGCCCGCTGCCAGGTAACCCACCTCCCCGGCGCCCAGGGTTTCAACCTCGGTCATGTATGGGGATATGACTCCCAAAGCAGTGATTTCAAACACCTTGCCGCTGGACATCATCTTGATCATGTCGCCGCGGCGGATCTGCCCCGAAACCGCCCTTATATACGATATGGCTCCCTGGTAAGGGTCAAAATAGGAGTCGAAGATCAAGGCCTGCAACGGCCCTTGTTCCTGGCCGCGCGGACAGGGCACCCGGGCCACAATGGCCTCCAGCACATCCTCCACACCCCAGCCGGTCTTGGCTGAAATGGGAATGATCTCCTCGCTGGCCAGGCCCAGAACGTCTTCCATTTCGCTCCTCACCTTGTCAGGCTCCGCTCCTGGCAGGTCTATCTTGTTGACGATGCCGATTATTTCCAGATCCTGTTCCATGGCCATATATACGTTGGCCAGGGTCTGCGCTTCGATGCCCTGCGAAGCATCGACCACCAGCAAGGCGCCCTCACAGGCTGCCAGACTGCGGGATACTTCGTAAGAAAAGTCCACGTGCCCCGGAGTGTCGATTAGATTCAATATATAATTGCGCCCGTCACGGGCCTTGTAATTGAGCCTCACCGGCTGCAGTTTGATGGTGATACCTTTTTCCCGTTCCAAATCCATTTTGTCCAGGAACTGATCCCGCATCTCCCGTTCGCTGATGGTGCCGGTAGCCTGCAGCAGACGGTCGGCCAGAGTCGATTTGCCGTGGTCTATATGGGCGATGATGCTGAAATTGCGTATATGGTCCAGTGCCAAAGAGCTGCCCTCCAAATCGTATGCCTGAATACCGCCTAGATTATAACCGAAATCCGGGTTATGATGCAATTCTATCCTGATTGCCCCACCAGTTTCGCCTGGGCACCGGGCTGGAAACAAGGGATGCGGATGAAGCTTCTCAAACGCCAGAACCGTCCCCACGCTTGCCCCGCATTCTGGATTGCACCATGCCCAGGACCAGACGGCCTTCTTCAGTGTTGAACAGATGGGTGATAACCCCATACAACACCACTCCGGCGGTGGTGCTTATCCCCAGGCTCAGAGTCAGGTTCAGTGTAGGGTTATAAGGCAGCCCGGCCAGTAAATAGTTTTGCAGCAGCCGCACCCCCAGATACATACTGCCTGCCGCCGCCAGTGATTTAGCCAGGCTTATAGCCATGGATCTCCCTCCCAGGAATCCCAGCTTGAGCCGCAAGCCCAAGAGCAGCAAGAGCAGATTGGCTATGCCGGCCAGAGAATAAGCCAGGGCCAGGCCCAAGTGCCGCATATTCCCCACCAGCCACAGTGACAAGGCGATGTTTATGCCTATGCTTAACACTGCGGCCAACACCGGAGAGACGGTGTCCTTTAAGGCGTAGAAGCTGCGGTCGACCACCTGCACTGCCGAGTATGCCGCAATGCCAATGGCATAGTATAACAAAGCCTGGCTGGTCAGCCGGGTCATGTCAGCGGTGAAATTGCCATGCTCAAACAACAGGGTGAGGGCGTTTTCCCCGATGGCCATCAGTCCCAGGGAAGCCGGCAGGGTCAACAGGAAAATAACCTTGACTCCCAGAGCCGTGCTGTGTTTGAACTGCTTCCATTTTCCCCGGGCGCTCAACACGGTCAAAGTGGGGAAAAGCACTGTACCGATAGACACTGCGAATATACCGATAGGCAGATTCATGATGCGCTGGGCCAGTTTCAAGGCGCTCAACACCCCGGGTCCCAGGCTGGAAGCAAGGTTCTGGGTCACCAACAGGTTGAACTGCACCACTCCCAGGCCGGCTAGCATAGGCGCGGTCAGGGCCACGATTTCCCGGAATCCCGGGTCACCCAGAGCAAAGCTGGGATAATATCTCAATCCTACCCGTTTTAAAGCCGGCAACTGCACTAAGAAGCTCGCCACCGCTCCCAGGGTCACCCCCAGAGAGAAAGCGGCGATGCCGAATTTTTCCGCCAGCCCCACTCCACAGACAATGATCACCACATTGTATAACAGACTGCCCCAGGCGGGGGTGTAAAAATGATGGTAGGAATTGAGTATGCCCATGGAAAATCCATTTAAAACCATGAACACTGTCTGTATGAACATGATGCGCGACAGTCCCGCCGCCAGAGCGAGATATTCCTGGGGCAGACCCGGAGCCAGGACATGGATGAGCGGGCTGGTGTAGCGATA
>DHGD01000019.1:12012-39581 GCA_002402575.1 Syntrophomonas sp. UBA4807 | reverse complement strand
TTCTGGAGCTGACATCCGCCTGGAGCTGCGCCAGGAACGCCCTGCTATTGCTGATCAGCTCCTGGCCCAAGCGATGCCTGGCGCCCAGTGCTTCCACATAAACCTGGCTGTCCTCCACATGCACAGCGATGACATAACCGGGATTATTCAGAGTCAGGTCATTTATGCCTTGATTGCTTATATTAAGTCCGGTCACTACCAGCATCAGCAGGATGCTGACCGCGAGAGTCCATATGATCGATCTCATCTTTGCGTGGCTCCTTCCTTCAAAACCTCGGCCAGCACATCGGAAAACAGAGTGGCCGCGTATTCGGCTTCAGCCAGGGTGTTATAGTCATAGCCGAATTCGAGCAGCAAAGCGCGGGGATGAAACTCCTGATTATATGTGCCCGCCTTGGTACGCACACCTTTGATCAAACCCGGATATTTGGCCTCTGCCAGCTTATATATTTCCTGGGCGAAAGCCAGGTTTTGTTTCCATTGCGGATGCGGCTTGCGCTCGTTGGTTCCGACAATAATAAGAACCGGAGCGCATTTTCTGCCGTTTATGGTGACCGTCTCGCCATCGGTGGAACCGGGGATGCTGTCACGGTGAACGTCGAAGACAGCCTCTACCGACTTGTTATTGGCCAGGTAATTTTTAATAGTATTCCGAGAATTGCTGTAGCTTATGAGGTAGTCGGCATCATGAATGGTATTGATGAATTCGCTGTTTAATCCGTCTCTGCGCAGTTCGTTGCTCAAGTGCTGGGCTACCTGGTTTATCAGGCCTCTTTTTCCGTCCACCCGGGCCTTGCCTTCGTCGGGAACGTACGATTCGGCGCTGTGAGTGCAGTACAGCATGATCTTGCCTCCGCTCGCGCGGGTGGCGAGGGCAGGTTCGGGCTCAGGCTCGGGAAGCACCTGGGCTTCAGCGCCGGTTTCATCCTGCAGTTCAATGCTGTAATCTTCCTCAGCCGGACTGGTATAGGCCAAGGCCTGTATGCTGGCAGTGAGCATGGTTTCCGAGAAAATTTCATCAAGATATTCGGGATCGAGATACAACAGATTATCCTGACCAGGCAGGAAACTGCTGTCCCTAAACATCTTCATGGCGGTTTTCTCACTGACAGAAATACCTTTACAGGGATCCAGGCATTCGATTGAAAGCGATTTAATAGCGGGCAGGCTGATTTGCTGGAAGCTCCCGGTAACGCCAAACAATACGATGATCATAAACAATTGCACCAAAAAAATGCTTTTAAATAAAGATATAAAACCGCGCCGTCTCATATCATCACCTCCCATTTGTAAATAATTTATTTTGCCGGAGGCGAGAATAGAACCGTATCTAAACAATATTATTGACGGTGTTCAAAAATAACTGCCAAATCATTGCATTTTCTAAATCATAATGCTATAGTATTTCTGTTGGATTTGACCCACAAGGAGGTGAAAAGGTGGCAAAAAGCAAAACTCCGGCCAAGCGGGCAAGAAGGGCTGAAGAGAATCGCGTGAGAAATAAAGCCTACAAGAGCAGGCTTAAAACAGCCGTGAAGAAATATGAGAATTCACTACAGGGCGGCGACGTAGAAACTGCTCAGAAGAGCCTGATCGCGGCAACCTCCCTTATCGATAAAAGCGTGACCAAAGGGATTCTGCATAAGAACACCGCAGCCAGAAGAAAATCGGCTCTGGCGAAACGACTTAATACATTGGCTAAATAGAAAAAATACCTGTCTTTAACGGCAGGTTTTTTTATTTTCTGCTGATTTCGGGCACCCGCTGTGAGCTTGTGTTTAAGCCCGCCCCTGGCCACACACCTCTATGATCAACACTTCCATCACGATCTTATTATCCCGGCTGCTGCTCTTGAGTTGTATCTCGGCTTCCAGAAATAATTCAAAACAACGCTTCAGCTCCGCCCAGCTGTATTTGCCGGCCGCACTTGCCAATTTTCTTACGGCGAAATCCCTGGCTCCGGTGATTTTGGCAATTTCGTCCTGCGGCATGCCTTCCTGGCTGCAATGCTTGACCTTGCCCAAGAGCACGAACTGCCTGATGATCATGTACATAAAAAAGGCGGGCTGCCCGCCCTGACGGAGCAGCCGGTAATAAGCAGTGAGGGCCTCGCGGCCGCGGCGGTTGATCAAAGCATCGGTCAGCTTGAAAACATTGGTATCCGCCTGTTGGTCCAATTCCTCGACTACGTCTTGCTCGGTTACCGTATCCGGGCTTTTCTGCAGGCTGAGTTTCTCCATCAGCCGCTGCAGATAGTACATATCCTGCCCGCTGTCGGCCAAGAGGCGCGCCGCCTGCGGAGCCAGAGGCTGATTCATGGCGGCGGCCAATTCCCTGACCCACACCTCCAGACCCTGGGGATTGGGCCTGACACAAGCAACTTTTTGCACCGCTTTACCCAGTTTCTTCATCAGGGGGTGTGATGAAACGTCTTCTTCAGCAGTGAAAATTACCACCTGCCCGGGAATGGGCTCACTCAAAAAAGCAGCCACTCCTTCCGCCAGTTGCTCCGCCTTGCGGGACTTGCGCCGCGTTTTGTACAACCATGAAGGCCGGTGTATGACCACCACCCGTTCCACGGCGAACAGCGGGCTGAAATCGAGCTGTGCCAATAATTGCTGCAGCGAAAGCTCGTCAGCGTCGATAAACACCAGTTCGGCCTCACTGCCGCTGTCCCGGCTGAGCCGGGCTCTGACCCGCTCTATTTCCTTGTCTATCAAATAGGGTTCCGCTCCGTATATGAGCATAAGATGGCTTACTGCCATGTTTTTCTCCTCCTGCGCCCGGCCTGGTAGGCCAGCCGGCTACAAAACCATGATACCACAAGCCATATAAAGCCGTAATGTGATAAATCACAGGTGTTCGACATATTAATAAGTTGAGACGAGCAGGCAGGCAGGACGCCAGTATTTCTGTATCAGACTACAGGAGGAAGATTAATGCCTCATTATGATGTGATAATAATCGGCGCCGGTCCGGCGGGTATATTCACCGCTTTGGAATTGAGCCGCAATAGCGGCTTGAAGATACTTCTCTTGGAAAAGGGCAAAAAGGTGCAGCAGCGCCATTGCTTGATCAGCGGGGAGATCGGCGCTTGCCAGAGCTGCCCGGTTTGCTCCATAATGAGCGGTTGGGGCGGAGCAGGGGCCTTCTCCGACGGCAAACTTACCCTGACCAGTGATTTTGGCGGCTGGCTGGCCGACTATATCGGCAAAAGCCGTTTGGATGAACTGATCGCCTACGTAGATGAAATCTACGTCAAATATGGCGCCCCGGCGCGGGTCTTTGGCCAGGACGACGTAAAAAGCCGCGAGATCGCCATGAATGTAGCCTCAGCAGGCTTAAAACTCGTCCCCGCGCGCATCCGCCACATGGGCACTGATAACACCAAAGTGGTGTTGGAGGCTATGTATCATTATTTGGAGCCGCGGGTGGAGATCCGCACCGGACTGGCGGTGGAAAAAATAGTGACCGAAGGAGACCGGGTGGTGGGCATTTCCACAGCCGCAGGCGATTTTTTTGCGCCTTATGTAGTTGCCGCCCCGGGGCGGGAAGGCGCGCAATGGTTCACCCGGCAGGCCCGGGAACTGAACCTGTCCATGCATAATAATCAGGTCGACATCGGAGTGCGGGTGGAGGTCCCGGAAGTGGTGTTACGGGAAGTCACCACCTCGGTGTGGGAGCCCAAGATGTTGTTCAACACCAAAACCTTCGATGACATGGTCAGGACCTTCTGTGTCAATCCCAACGGATACGTGGTCATGGAAAACACCAACGGTGTGATCACGGTAAACGGCCACTCCTATGCCAACAGTCAGAGCGGCCTGACCAACTTCGCCCTGTTGGTGAGCCAGGAGTTCACCGAGCCTTTCGATAAGCCCATACTCTATGGGCGCTGCATTGCCAGTCTGGCTAATATGCTCAGCGGCGGCATTATCGTGCAGCGCTACGGCGACCTGAAACGCGGCCGCCGTTCTACCCCAGAACGACTGGCCCGGGGTCTGGTGTCACCTACTCTGAAAGGAGCGGTGCCGGGCGACCTCTCCCTGGTGCTGCCCCATCGCTATTTAATCGGTATCATGGAGTGCCTGGAAGCTATGGAAAAAGTGTTTCCCGGTACAGCCGCCGACCACAACCTCTTGTACGGAGTGGAAGCCAAATTTTATTCGGCACGGCCGCGATTGGATGCCCGGCTGCAGACCCCGCTGCGGGGCTTGTGGGCTATTGGCGACGGCGCCGGGGTCACCCGCGGCTTGATTCAGGCCAGTGTGTCCGGGGTGGTGGCGGCCCGGGCCATCCTGGCCGAGATTAATGGGGACGGTTCCTGGGTCCCAAATTAATTAGAATATGATAACACTACCAGGCAGTTTTAGGCGCACGAGGACCGCCTTCTTGACACTCGCTGTCGAACCATCCTTGACACTGCCACGGATTATGGCTAGCATGGAAAACAAATACCCGTACTGAGGGGGATTGGCTGTGAAACTGACCAAGATCGCCGGTAACACTTACTACATACCCGGTCCCACCAATATCGGGGTATTTGTTTTCAAGGATAAATACACCCTCCTAATCGACAGCGGAGATGGTAACCAGGATGCCAGACTGTATACGGATATATTGTCGCAGTCGGATTTGAACATCAAATACGTGCTCAATACCCATGAGCACCACGATCATTGGGGAGGCAACAATTATCTGCAGGAACACCATCCCGGCAGCATATTCTACGCCTCGGCAGGCAGCGCTTTATTCATAGAAAATTTTTCACTGTTCCCGCTCTATATCTATGGAGGCAATCCGCCCGCCACCCTGGTGAGAGGGGTGGGAGGCGGCCGTTCGGGGCGCATCGACCATCACCTGCAAGCCGGTACCATACGCATCAATGAGGAAAAATTCGACATCATTCCTCTGCCCGGACATTCTCTGGGACAAACAGGAATCGCTACGCGGGAGAAGGTCTGTTTCCTCGGTGACGCATTATTCAGCCCTGAGATTTTGGACAAGTACGGCTTCCCCTTCTTATTTGACGTGGCTGCGCAGTACCGCACCTTAGGCTCCATACTGACGCTGCCCTACGAGTATTATGTGCTGGGGCATGCCGATAGCGTCTATTCAAGCCAATATATTTCCGACTTGGCAGGTTTGAACCGTTCCCGGCTGGATCACTGTATGGAGCTGCTCCTGGACCTGCTGCAGCAGCCCAAGAGCAGGGAAGAATTGCTGGAAGAGGTTATAATCCTGGAAGACCTGAATCCCGATTTTCACGAATATTGTCTGCTCAACTCTACCCTGGGGGGCATGCTGGCTTATCTGATGGCCGGCTGCGGAGTGGAACTGCAAGTGGAAAACGGCAAGAGTTATTATTACCAAAAATAAAATTCCTGCCAGCGCAGCCAGGCCCGCAGCCGCCTGGCCCAGGCTCCGCTGCGGATCAACAGCAGCATCGGGGTATGCCTCCCGGGCTGCAGCTGCCGCCACAATTTTACCCAAAAGAACGCAAATATTCCTACTGACAACAATTCTGATACGGGGAAAGCCAGCCACACTCCGTTCAATCCCAGATAATGCGGCAATAAGATCAAGCCTGGCAAAAAGAACAGCACCTGGCGGGTCAGCGACAGCCACATGGCGGCCATGCCCTGGCCGATGGCCTGCAAGACTGTGCTGAGGATGATGATCGGTCCCACCAGGGGCAGCAATACCGTGCCCAGGCGCAGCGAGGCGACAGCAATCCTGCTCAGGGCGTCATCCTGGGAAAAGAAGCCCACGATCCATTGGGGATGAAATTGCATGACCCACCAGCCCAGGCTCATCAATAATAAAATCATGGCTGAGGCCTTGACCAGCACTTCTTTGACCCGCTCATAACGGCCCGCCCCGAAAGCAAAGGAAGCGATCGGCATAGTACCCTGCAACAGTCCGCCTATCGGGGTAAACACCAGCGAGCGCACCCTGAGGAAGATGCCCATGGCAGCCACCGCTTCAAAGCTGTAAAAAGCCAGGATACGGTTTATATAAACCATTATCAAAACCCCCACCAGTTCCATGACCAGGGCTGGAAAGCCCACCTTGTAAATGGCCAGGAAAATGCGGGGACGCAGCCGGAAATTCTGTATTGACCAGCTCAGATAGGTTTTGCGGCGCGCCATGATCGCCAGCATCATCAGCAGGCTGCCCAACTGAGCCCACAATCCGGCCCAGGCCGCCCCGTTGAGCCCCATGCCCGGCACCGGGCCCCAGCCGAAAATGAACAACGGGTCGAGGGCTACATTGAGGATGATGCCAATCAGGCTGGCCGCTACCGGTAGCACCGTATCCCCCTCACCCTGCAGGGTACTGCCCAAAATTATTTGCACCATAGCAAAAAGGGAGCCTGGCAGGGCGATGCTGAGATAGCCTTTGCACAAAGCCAGGGTTTCCGGGGTGCATCCGAACAATATCAATAATGGCTCCTGATAGCGGTAGCCCAGCCAGAGGAAGAATATGCTGTAGAGAGCAGTGATGGCCATCCCGTGCCAGGCTATGTTATCCGCATGCCGGTACTGCTCCTGTCCCAGCATGCGGCCGATCAGAGAAGTCACCCCGGTGCCGGAGGCAGCGGCTATACTCACAATCAATACCTGCAATGGCAGGCACAAGGTCAGAGCGGCCAGAGCGGCCGCCCCCAGGCAGGCAATGAAGTAGGTATCAGCCAGGCTGAGCAAGGCGTACAACATCATCCCGCCCATAGCCGGACAGGACAGACGCAAAAGCAGAACCCCCACTCGATTTTGCAGCAGGTCAGGTTGTTGAATCGCAATCGCCCCCCTGTCATAACACTATGAAATCCCTGTCCTAAATAGTATGATGGAATCAACCGCGCTACAGATTATGTATGACCGGGAATATTCAGCCAATCTCAGCGCTGAGGAGGCGGCAAGGTGTCGTTATTGATTAAGAACGGCTTGGTGGTTACCATGAATCCGCAGCGGGAAGTGCTGACCGCGGACGTATATATAGAAAAGGATCGCATTGCGGCTATTGGCGACAGCTGCGGCCTGACCGCCGACACAGTAATAGATGCCGCGGGTAAGCTGGTCATCCCCGGTTTGATACAGACCCATGTGCATCTCTGCCAGGCACTGTTTCGCGGCATGGCCGACGATATGGAGCTGCTGGACTGGCTGAAAAAGCGCATCTGGCCTCTGGAGGGGGCGCATGATGAGGATTCCCTTTATTATTCAGCCTTGTTAGGATGCGCTGAACTGCTGCGGGGAGGAACTACCGGCATAATCGACATGGGTACGGTGCATCACACCGAGGCCATTTTTACAGCGGTGGAACAGGCGGGCCTGCGCTACCTGGGCGGCAAATGCCTGATGGACTGCGGCGAAGGAGTGCCGGCAACCCTGTTGGACGATTTTGATGATGCCATTGAGGAGAGCATGGCACTGTACCAGCGCTGGCAAGGCGCTGGCGGCCAGCGCATCCGCTACTGCTTCTGCCCGCGCTTTGCGGTCTCCTGCAGTGACCGCCTGCTCAGAGAAGTGTCCGGGATTGCTGCCGCCAGGCAAATCCGGGTGCACACCCACGCTTCTGAGAACCAGGCCGAGATCAACCTGGTGCAGGCCAGGCGCGGCATGCCCAATGTGGTCTACCTTGATAATCTGGGCCTGCTTGGCCCTGAACTGATCCTGGCCCACTGCATCCATCTTGACGACGCCGAAAAAGACCTCCTGGCAGCCAGCGGCGCCAATATAGCGCACTGCCCCGGCTCCAATCTCAAACTGGCGTCGGGGATTGCCCCCATACCAGAATTGCTGCATAAAGGCGCTCAGGTATCCCTGGGCGCAGACGGGGCCCCCTGCAACAACCTTATGAGCATGTTCAACGAGATGAGGCTGGCGGCCTTGATACAGAAGCCGCTATGGGGTCCTCTGGCCATGCCGGCGGAGACGGTTTTTGAAATGGCCACCCTCTCCGGAGCCAAAGCTATGGGGCTTTCCGATCAGGTCGGAAGCCTGGAGGTGGGCAAGAAGGCGGATGTCGCCATAGTATCCCTGGAGCCCTGGCATCACCGCCCGCCGCAGGGCGCCACAGTCTACTCCCATCTGGTCTATCAGTCCACAGCCGGCGATGTGTATGCCACTATTGTGGACGGGCAAGTGTTGATGAAGGAGGGCCGCTTGCTGACCATTCCAGAAGAAGAGCTCAGGCGCAATGCTTCCGCCGCTTTAAACCGGGTACGGCAGCGCTGCGGGCTGTAATCATAATTGCCCGTTTTTGAAGGTTGTAACCGTCAACTCCCGGCCGTCAGTGCAGAAGCTCACCAGGCCGTCCCGGTCGGTGCGTAAAAGCCTGGCTCCGCTTTTCTTGATATCCTGCAAAACCTCTTGATGAGGATGACCGAACCCGTTTTTCCCCACCGATATGACCAGCCATTCTGCGTTGCGGCCCAGCTCGCCAGTCCAGTCGTAGCGGCTGCCGTGATGAGGCGCCTTGACGATCAGGCTCTCATCCCGGTGCTCCCGCAGCACTTGCTCCAGATTGGCCTTATTCTGATCAGCGGTGAGCAAAGCGGAAAAATCCTCATAGCGGCAGTACAGCACCAGGGACTGAGCATTGGCAGTCTGCTCATCCGCATCCTCCCCTGGCGGATACCACACTTCCATACACAAGCCGTCCACCTCCAGCGCCTGGCCTTGTTCTAAAGCTACTATCTGGCTGCCCTGTTCCCGGGCAGCAACCAAAAGCTGCCGTGTTAAAGGCTGATTGCGCGAAGCGGCGGCAATGCCCACATATTCCGCCCGGCGATGCTGCATCACCTCTAAAAGCCCCTGAATATGGTCTATATCAGGGTGAGTATTGATGACCATATAAAGGCGGTTCACCCCCAGATGGTTCAAATAGGGCAGAACTTTGCGCCGCCCCACCTCGGTAAACAGACTGCCCCCTCCGTCTATGAGTATGAAGCGGTTGGCGGGGGTTTTCAACAAAATGCTATCCCCCTGCCCCACATCTATGAAAGCTAAATGCAATTGCCCCCGGGAAAACCACCACGGCGGGATAAGCATCAATAACATGGCTATCACCATCAAACACAAGGGTAGAGAGAACCTGCAGCGCTGGGTCTGAGTGCTCAGCCGCCAGGTCAGCCACAGTAATCCGGCAAAATAAATTCCCACCACAGCCAGGGGCGGGGTGGCTACTATCCAGTAAGCCAGCGGGAGGGACTTGCAAAAGGCATTTATCCATAATAAAACATGGGCACACATACCCGCAGGCATGAGCAAAACAGCGCTCAGCATGGGAAAGGGAACCACCACGAGTAAGGCCGCAAAGCCCAATATAACGATTATCCCGGCCAGATAGGTGGCCAGCACGTTGCTCAGCAGGGAAACCGGGGTAATGAGATGGAAGTAATAGGCGATTAATGGCAGAACCGCCGCTTGCGCGCAAAACGGCACCAGCACATAAGCCCAAATTCTGGATTGGAGTTTTAAATGGCTTTTAACTGCGGGATACAAGCCCACCAGACCCCAGGTGGCCAGGAAGGACAGTTGAAAAGAAACCGTGAACAGGGCGCAGGGATCAATTACTAAGATTATCAAGGCTGCCAGCCCCAGTCCGTTGAGAGGATGATGAGCGCGGCCCGCATAGCCTGCCGCCAACGACAGCAGGGCCATGATGGCCGCCCTCTGAATCGACACTGGCCACCCGGTGAGACTGCAGTACAATAATACCAGCAATACAGTGGTAACAAGGGCCAGGGGACGCGAAAATCTTCCCAGAGCTATGACCCAGGAGGCAAACAGAATCACAAAACCTACGTTCAGGCCGGAAACCGCAAACAGATGCACCAGCCCGGTCTTCTGGAAATCCTGATACAGGTCCTCATCGAGGTTGTCGATTATCCCCAGAACCATGGCCAGGAGCAGTCCGGCCTCCTCACTGGGCAGCACCTCCCGGGTTCTCTCCACCATGCGGCTGCGCAGCAGCGGAGCCACTGCCGGAAGTCGGCTTGGCACTCGCTCCAGCCTCAAATTCTGAGGGTTTTCAACCTGTAATAAATAATAGATATGATGTCTAGACAAATAACTGGGATAATTGAACTCCCCTGGATTGCCCGGCGGCGCAGGCTGTTGTAGAACACCCTCCAGTTTCACTGCTGTTCCCGGTGCCATATGGACTTCGAAATCGCAGAAAACCTGCATGCACTTACGGTAGGGATCGTCGCTGTCGGTTTTGACGATAAAGCTGCTCCTCTGCTCCTGAACCCGGGGATAGCCCGCGATGGTGCCGCAGATTACCTGGGCTTCCGAGGGATTCAGCTCTGGAGCGGCAGGCAGCTCATGACTGTGCATATAAATCAGCCCCGCCGCGGCCATCAGCGCGGCGATCACTATTTCAACACGCTGAGCGGGGAAGCGCCGCCATATAACGCCTGCAATCGCCAAAAATCCTGCCGCCGCCCAGGCAGGCACAGAGACCAGCGCGATGCCGACTGCAAAGAAGGCCGCCCGCGCAGCCCACAAAGGCTTGAATACCCTCTCCATCATGTCATCCGGGATCTTCATCAGTACACGGTAATGTTGTCTTTGATGGCTTCGAAGCGTTTTTCCCCAATCCCCCCGACCTTCCTGATATCCTCCACTTTCTTAAAAGGACCGTTGCTATTGCGATAGTCCACGATTTGCTGGGCCAATCCGGGGCCTATGCCTTCCAATCCCGCATCCAGCTCGGCACTGCTGGCCCGGTTGATGTTGATCTTGCCCCCGGCTGCAGACTGAATGCTGTTCCCTGCGCTCTGGCCGCTTTCTCCGGGCTGCAATTCAGGCACCAGGATGCTCTCCCCATCGACCAGTTCACGGGCCATGCCCAGGTAGCGCAGGTCGGCGCTGGGAAGCGGAACCGCCAGGGCCAGGGCCTGATGCACCCGGTCGCCTTCCATTAAGTGATACACCCCCGCTGCAGTGACCGCCCCGCCCACATAGACCTGAATCTCCCGTGAGGACTGCGGCGCACTGATCTGCAGAGCTTCGTCTTCCCTGTCCGGGGCGGCCACGATTTGGGGTTGGGCATGGCCATGCTGCATAAGCCAGTACGACCCCGCCAGCATCAGGACAGCCAGCAAAGCTATCCCTGTTATTATGTAGCGCCATTCGATTTTCATCTCCCCATACCTCCATAACCTTATTCTACAGTTATTTACATATATTTCCAATATGTGGCGACAAAACAACCGTTCCGGTGTTTGCCCGTCAGGGCGCAAACGCGTCAAACGCGGGAACCGTTCGGGTATTTGAATAGGGATTCACAAATATGGGATTGTGGCTGGCGTTGCATAAACCCTTCTGCTGCCAGCGTTTGAGACTGGTTTTAAGTATAA
Source organism: Syntrophomonas sp. UBA4807 (assembly GCA_002402575.1). GTDB lineage: Bacteria > Bacillota > Syntrophomonadia > Syntrophomonadales > Syntrophomonadaceae > DTU019. The sequence goes on along the minus strand of DHGD01000019.1, from coordinate 28,210 downwards.
ATCCGTCATGCCGGGGCATAGTTACAATATCAGCATTTAAGGAGGGATTTGTTGATCATGACAGGAGAACAAACCATCCGCTGCGGGGTGGAGAGCTGCAAATTCTACGGGGCCGGAGGATACTGTCGCCTGGAGTCCATCGAAGTATTGCCCCAACACAACATATACAGCGGCCGGGCCGATGATGAGACCCTCTGTTCCAGCTACGAACCCATCCTGGAATTATAATTCCTGAAACCTGCCAACGGGATTTTTGCTGAAGCGGCAGGTTTTTGCATGGGCAGAATTTGTCATCGCGATACAAAGCCGCCGCTGCGTCGAATTTAAGCACTTTCGCAGTTGCATAACATGAATTTATATAGTACAATAACTTGCGTGGATAAAATACGGCTATTTTAATAGCAAAAGGCTAGGAACCGGAGCAGTAAGCTGGTAGCCTACAGAGAGCCGCCGTTTAGGTGGAAGGCGGCAACGACTGGTTGAACTCGCCGGGGAGCTGCACAGGCCGAGAGCCTGTGACGCAACCTTCGTTACAGGTTGAAGTGGACAGACGTGGGGCTATGGCGCAGTTGGGAGCGCGCTTGAATGGCATTCAAGAGGTCGGGGGTTCGAATCCCCCTAGCTCCACCATAATTATATCTGTCAACCAGGGTGGTACCGCGGGAAACCAGCTCTCGTCCCTCAAGGGATGAGGGCTTTTTTGTCTACTAAACGCCAGGAGGTAGAGTGATGCAAAGCAAGTACGATTTTAAGGTGATTGAATCCAAGTGGCAGCAATACTGGGAAGAGCACGGTTTTTACAAAGTGACTGAGGAGCCCGACCGTCCCAAGTATTATGACCTGGAAATGTTCCCCTATCCTTCCGGCAACCTACATATGGGACATGTTCGCAATTACGCCATCGGCGACGTGGTGGCCCGCTTCAAATCAATGAACGGGTTCAATGTGCTCCACCCCATGGGATGGGACGCCTTTGGTCTGCCGGCCGAGAACGCCGCCATCAAGAACGGCATCCATCCGGCCATCTGGACCTATGCCAATATAGAGAATATGAAGCGCCAGCTCAAGACCATGGGTATCAGCTATGACTGGGACCGGGAACTGGCCACCTGCAAACCAGATTATTATAAGTTCACCCAGTGGATGTTCTTGAAATTGTATGAACACGGTTTGGCGTACAAAAAGAAATCAGCCGTTAACTGGTGTCCTTCCTGTCAGACGGTGTTGGCTAATGAGCAGGTCGTAAACGGTAGTTGTGAACGCTGCGAAGCGGTGGTAGAGAAAAAGCAGCTGGAACAATGGTTCTTCAAAATCACTGATTATGCGCAGCGCCTTTTAGATGATCTGGACATGCTGCCGGGCTGGCCGGAAAAGGTCAAAATCATGCAGCGCAACTGGATAGGACGCAGCGAGGGCTGCCAATTTGACATGCGGATCAAGGGGCGCGATGAGGTGATACCGGTATTTACCACCCGGGCGGACACCGTTTTTGGCGTTACTTATATGGTTATGGCCCCTGAGCATCCGCTGGTGGAGGAGATCTCCCACAACACCCCGCAGGCTGAGGCGGTGCAAGAATTTGTCGCCAAGATGAAACTTCTCAGTGAAATTGCCCGCACCTCCACCGAATCGGAAAAGGAAGGGGTATTTACCGGCGCCTATGCCATTAATCCCATGAACGGCGAAGAGGTCCCTATCTGGATCGCCAATTATGTGTTGATGGACTATGGCACCGGAGCCATAATGGCGGTCCCCGCCCATGACCAGCGTGACTTTGACTTCGCCCGCAAGTATAACCTGCCTATCCGCGTGGTCATTAAAGGAGAAGATACGCCTCTTAACGGGGCCGAACTAACCGAGGCCTATGTAGGCGGCGGCATTATGGTTAATTCAGGGGACTTTGACGGCAATAGCGTGGAATCTGGCATCGCAGCGGTTATCACTTATATGGAGGAAAACGGCATCGGCCAGGGTTCGATAAACTACCGCCTGCGTGACTGGCTGATCTCCAGACAGCGCTATTGGGGCGCGCCCATCCCTATTATTTACTGCCAGGACTGCGGTATGGTGGCGGTGCCGGAAAAAGATTTGCCGGTGCTTCTGCCTGAAGATGTTGAATTCAAACCTTCTGGAGAGTCGCCTTTAAACTATGTAAGTTCTTTCTATAAAACCACCTGTCCCAACTGTGGTAATCCGGCCCACCGGGAGACCGACACTATGGACACCTTCGTTTGTTCTTCCTGGTATTTTGACCGCTTCTGCAGCCCGCAGGAAAGCGAACAGCCTTTCGACAAGGCGGCGGCTGACTATTGGATGCCGGTCGACCAGTACATCGGAGGGGTGGAACACGCCATCCTGCACCTGATGTATGCGCGCTTTTTCACTAAATTCCTCTATGACATCAAGTGGCTGTCATGCCAGGAGCCCTTTACCAACTTGCTCACTCAGGGCATGGTCTTAAAGGACGGCTCCAAAATGTCCAAGTCCAAAGGCAATGTGGTCAGTCCTGAGGATATCATCAACACTTACGGAGCCGACACTGCCCGGCTGTTCATCCTTTTCGCATCTCCCCCGGAGCGCGACCTGGAATGGAGCGACGCCGGGGTAGAGGGAGCATACCGTTTCTTGAACCGGGTGTGGCGCCTGGTCTTGGATTACGCGGATCTGCCACAGAGCCAGGACGGCGAAGCCGCCGAACTTGATGAAGCCGCCCGCCAGTTGCGCTTTAAAACCCATGCCACCATCAAGAAAGTCACCGACGACATCGAAGGCAGGTTCAATTTCAACACCGCTATCAGCGCAATTATGGAACTGTCCAACATGCTGGGGGCTTACCGCGATAACCCCAATCCTCAGCCAGTTGTGTTCAGAGAGGCACTGGAATCAATGCTATTGCTGCTGAGTCCCTTTTCACCGCACATCGCTGAAGAATTATGGCAGTTGACAGGGCACACGGACAGCATCACTTTGATGAGTTGGCCCCAATATGATGAATCCGCTTTGATGCAGGATGAGATCGAGATGGTCATACAGATCAACGGCAAGGTGCGCGATCGCATCACGGTGCCGTCTACAAGCGATGAGGAGACGCTGCGCCAGTTGTGCATGCAAACCGGACGCGTATCCGATCAGTTACAAGGAAAAACAATCCATAAAGTGATCGTGGTGCCCGGCAAACTCATAAACATCGTGGCCCGGTAAAGCGACCGATTAATCGGATAAACGGCAAAGGGCCTGCAATGCCCTAACGACATGCAGGCCTTACTTGTTAATCTATTCATGAGGTGATAAGGGTGTTGCGCTTGAAGCGTCATGCTTCCGCAGCACAGCGTGGACGGGTTACAATTACCAGAAGACATAGTTTCCTGCTGCTAGGGTTCCACCGGGGCGCGCTCCAGGCTGACCTCGCGGGCATCTCCCCATAGGTTTTCCAGATTATAATACTCCCGTTCTTCCTGGCGGAAAACATGGAAAAGGATAGAGCCGTAGTCCAAAACTACCCAAATCCCCTCTTTGTGACCTTCGCGGCGCAAAGGCTTGATCCCCGCTTCGGCCAGACGTTCCTCAACTTGTTCGGCAATGCTCTTTACCTGCAGGATATTTCGTCCTGCCGCAATAACGAAATAGTCCGCGATTACGGTTAGATGTTTTACATCCAAGACTACCACATCCAGGGCTTTCTCGTCCCAGCAGGCCTCAGCGATATGTTGCAGCATTTGTTCCATGGTCAGCAATCATCAATCCCCCTTATCTGTTCTGACTAAGCCAGGTCCATCATATTTCCAAATAAGCGCAAATACTGGTTTCTGACTTCGACGGTACGCGGGTGCAGCAGACGCCCCCGTTCGATGCAATTCTTTATGGTGGTTTCCAAGCCCAGCAGCATGCCGTAATCCAGGTTGCGCAGGGCGAGGCAGCGCAGCCGCTCCATGCCCGGATAGTCACGCCCCGGCTCGATCATATCGGCCAAGTAGATTATTTTATCCAAGCCGTTCATATCTAACGCCCCCAGAGTGTGGGAGCTGACCGCGTGCAGTAATTCCGCGTCATCGATGTCCAGTTCATCAGCTAACAGGCAAGCCCCCACCGGGCCATGCAACAGATCCGGAACCTCCAAATCGATGGGACCCAATTCCAGACTATATTCCTTGGCTAATGCTATTAATTCCTGCCCCGAGATGCCTTTGGCATAATCGTGCAGTAAACCGGTCAGATAAGCCCGTTCTTCATCAAATCCGTACTGAGCTGCCATTTCCCGCGCGGTCGTGGCCACATGTACGGAATGTTTGAAACGGCTCCGGGACAGTTTAAACCGTATAATCTCCAGCGCTTCCTTGGGGCCGATCACGTTTCCATTCCTCCTCGATAGAGGTCGTTAGCGAAAATGTATTCCTCAACCAAACCAGGCAGGAGATACTTAATGGTCCTCCCGGCGGCTACCCGGCGGCGGATATCGGTGGAGGAGATGTCCATGGCTGGGATCTCCACCTGTCTCATCTGCAGCCACCATTCCTCAGGCAAATCGGCCAGCACCGGATTGCTGCGATCAATCACATATTGGGGACGAGTGACTACTACAAAGCTGCACAAAGCGATCAATTGTTGATAGTCTTTCCATGTATCTATGGTCAATAAGGCGTCTGCACCCATCAGGAAATATATCGCCGTGGCGGGATTCAGGCTTCTTAACCTGTGGATAGTATCGATGGTATAAGAGAAGCCGCGTCCCGGTTCTTCCAGAGATGAGATCTCAAAAGCCGGGTTGTCGCTGGTAGCCAGCTGCAGCATCATTAGGCGATGCTCCCAATCCGTCACAGCTTGGGAGATTTTGTGCGGCGGCCGGCCGGTGGGAATGAATATCACCTTATCGATGTCCAACTGCACCCGGGCATGTTCTGCCGCGATAAGGTGGCCGTAATGGACGGGGTCAAAAGTCCCCCCGATGACCGCCAGCTTTGCACCTGCCTCCAAGCTAGATCTCTCCCTGTCAGGACTGGTTAAACCCAGTTTTGGTCTTAAATTGCCTTGTCACACATAAATCTTAGGTAAATAATACCTATCATACTTAAAAATTGCAAACCGTATCCCATATTTCCGGCTGATGCCCCGGTTCTATTTTCACTCTGAATACATTGCGGAGAATAAGCCATACTTACTCAGATCCTGTAAACCATACCTCATCATCCCTTAGCTGGGGAGCGGATGATCTAATATACATACTTTCAGAGAGGGTTTTGCCCTTTTCTTAAATTGGGCTTAACTTTGCCAATTGGCAGGGTATGCGCCCTGATCTGCGCTACATTTATTCCCCAGCTTTGACCGAGTCATTGCCGCTTTCCTTCAGAGCCGCGAAGACTCCGGCCAATCCGGCCAGATCGCCGGGAATAATCAACTTGGTGGCTTGGCCCTCAGCCATTGTTTTTAATGTTTCCAAAGATTTCAAGGATATGACCTTTTGATCGGGGGCGGCTTCGCGCAGCATCACCAAACTGTCGGCAAAAGCCCTCTGCACATTCAAAATGGCCTGGGCTTCCCCTTCGGCATTCAATATCTTGGCCTCCCGGTGTCCCTCCGCCTCCCGGATAGCGGCTTCTCTCACCGCCTCAGCCCTGAGTATGGCAGCCTGCTTAAGGCCCTCTGCTTCCAGGATGGCTGCGGTCTTTTGTCCCTCGGCTCTTAATATAGCTTCGCGTTTTTCACGCTCGGCACGCATCTGTTTTTCCATGGCGGTCTGTATATCCTGCGGAGGCAGGATATTCTTCAACTCTACACGGTTGACCTTAATGCCCCATTTGTCAGTGGCCTCATCTAGTATCGCTCTAAGTTTGGTATTTACGATGTCTCGTGAGGTGAGGGTCTGGTCGAGTTCCAATTCGCCAACTATATTCCTTAGAGTGGTAGCGGTAAGGTTTTCAATAGCAAGTATGGGGTTGGCTATCTCGTAAATGTAACTGAAAGCATCAGTGATTTGATAGTAAATTACGGTGTCTATCATCATGGTTACATTATCCTTGGTTATGACCGGCTGAGGCGGGAAATCCACCACCTGCTCGCGAAGGTCAACTACCGCCCGGAATTTGTCTATCAACGGTATTATAACGTTTATGCCCTGTTCCGCCAGTTTGTGGAACTTGCCCAGACGCTCCACCACCCCCACCGTAGACTGACGGATGATACGGATCGAGGAAAACAGCAGTCCTACCACGAATAATACCACTACAAAGTTAACGAAAAAACTTAGCAATAGGTTCAACTCCTTTCAGCTTAAATAAATATTATTATTCCAGCGGGGCTTTTTTAACCATCAGCTTGACACCCTGAATGCCGGTTACCAAAATGCGGACATCAGCATCGATGTTCTCCCCGGCGGTGGCGGTCCATATCTCACCGTTTACCTTGACCTGGCCATATTCAAATGGAGTGATCGCTTTGGTAACAATACCGTGCTGTCCTATGAGGGCGTTGACATTACTGGGAGTATCCCTGGTTTCCAGGAATCTCAACGCCAGGGGCCGGGTGAATACAATAAAGACCAGGGTGAATACAGCGAATACCAGTAACTGGGATTGTAAAGAAATCAGCCATCCGATTTGGGCCCCCAGGGAGGTCAGCAAGGCCGCCAGGGCCAGCCATAAAAACCATAAGCCTGCCGAGGCCAATTCGATGATCCCACATACCAAGGCGAGCAGGACCCATTGTAGTACTGACATATGATACCTCCTTCCCTCCATAATTACCTGTATTGTATATCATAACACACTCCTCCGATGCTTGCCGACGCCATACCGATGTGGGCCAATGGAACGGGCACATTGTATATATTATATACAGTTAAGCCAAACAACCCTCTAAATAAGGTAATTATCAACTCTGCCAGGAATTAAGCCTTTCCCCCTTGAGTTAAAAAATCTATAATTAAAATATTAGTCTGAATGGGGATTTTGAGCCGAATGAAGGCAGATAAGGAAATTCGCTTGACCTTTCACAACCGTGGGCTACGCAGCTATATCGAAGTGGACCTGTGCGGCGAATGTCCGCGCCAGGACGACAAGGGCTGCTGCGGGCACTATTCGCCGGTGTTTTACAGCACCGATCTGGCCTACCTGGCCCTTAACCAGCCTGACCTGCTCGACCTGATTTTCATCCAGCCCCATCTGACAATATTGGATGCCTCGGTAACGGTAAATAATGAAATCGACGGTTCTAGCTACCGCTGTCGTTTTCACAAGCGTGAAGGCGGGTGCCTCTTAGAACAGCAGGAGCGCGAATCGGTATGCCGCCATTTTGTATGCCCGGGCATCAATTGGCAGCAAGAACCAGCCCTGGAGTCGTGGCAACGGTTTTTTGAGGGTTTGGAAGATTATGAAATAGCTTTGCACGCGCGCATCGCGCAGCGTCTGGAAGACGAGGGGCTGACCCTGCGCAACCCCGGCACCCGCGACAAATTCTTCGAAGTCCTGCGTGACATTTATGTGGAGGAAACCCGGGTAATACCGGAATTTATAGCCAAACAGGCCAGAGACCAGGAAGTTCTCTTACTGAGACCGCTAAGCTACGGAGAAGAATGGGAATTGTTTTACAAGGCTCACAAATAAAAAACAAAGAATATGGAGGTTTGTCATGGAGTGGGATGTCAACAGAAAGATTAAAAACAATGTTCTGGAGGCGGTAGGATATTCCCCACTGGTTCGCCTAAACCGGATATCGTCTGGAATCGAGGCAGAAGTCAGTGTGAAAATAGAATTCGTCAATCCCAGCGGCAGCTTGAAGGATCGCGTAGTGACAGCCATAGTGGATAATGCTGAGCAGCGCGGTGAACTCAAACCGGGCATGATCTTATTGGAGGGTACCACGGGAAACACCGGGATTTCAACTGCTATGGTAGGGGCGGCCAAAGGTTATAAAGTTATCATCGTCATGCCCGAGGGCATGACCGAGGAACGGAAAAAGACCATTAGGGCCTACGGGGCTGAATTGGTTCTCACCCCAGGGGCTGAAACCGATGTAGACCTGGTCCTGGCAGAGGTGGAACGGCTTAAACGGCAATACGGGGAGCAGGTTTTCCAAATAGGGCAGTTCAACCGTCCTGACAATGTGTTGGCCCATTATGACCGTACCGCTCCGGAGATTTGGGAGCAAACCGACGGCAGAGTGGATGTTTTTATCATGTGCCAGGGCACCGGGGGAACTGTAACCGGCAACGCAAAGTTTTTAAAGGAGAAAAACCCCCATATCAAAGTCTTCATTTCTGAACCTGCCGACTCACCCATTCTGGCTCAAGGTCGCATCGGGCAGCACCGGGTGCAGGGCATCGCTGACGGTCTCATACCGGAAATCTTGGATTTGCAATACATCGACGGCATAGTCCTGGTCAGCTCCGACCAGGCCATGGAAACAGCCCGCCAGTTAGCCAGTCAGGAAGGGATATTCTGCGGGCCTTCCTCCGGCATTAATGTAGCAGCCGCTTTGAAAGTGGCACAGAAGTACCCGGAGCGCAAATGCATTGTAACCATGATTAATGACAACGGACTGCGCTATCTGTCCACCGAGTTATGCGGCATTCCCTCCGAACGCACTCTGCTTCAACGGGAGTACGCCCTGTCCGCTGAGGATTTAGAGAAACTGTCCCGTTATCGTTTTGAAGTGATCGATTAAAAAACCAACGTTTTCAATAGGATAAGATATGGTAGGGTGGATTCTGCAGCAGCGGGCTAATGTGGAACCCACCCTGTTCGCTTTTTTTAAAAACGGCTGATAACAGGCTTACGGAGAAATCTCAGGAGACGGCGCTATCCCCTGTTGGTAATGGAGGCGTGCCCTGGGAATTTTGGAACAATGCTGACAGAATGGCAAATTATTGGAGTATATATAGTCAAATCTTATTTTATGAGGATACAAAAAATGCAATTTAAGCACAGCAACGTGTTCACCTCAGTTATCCTGGCACTCTCCATTTTATCGGCGCCATTTCTGACCGGATTTACATATCAGCCAGGCATCGGATATGTCTATTATGAGACCGATTCCGATATTTACAATAACGCTACCTATCACGAACAACTGGCGGGTCACAGTGTCAACGGAATTGAGCGCGCCTATTTTGTCGGCGCAGATACGCAGGGCACGGATTTAAAGCCCTATGTATTTGAAGGTGAAGTCACCGGAACCTATACCATGAATACCATGATCAGCACCCTGGAAAATCAAGGCTACAAAGTGGTAGCGGGAATCAACGGAGATATTTATGACATGGCCACCGGAACTCCAAAGGGGTTGACCATTCATGACGGCAAGATAAAAACCTCCGGATATGCTCCGGAATACGTGATATCCTTTGACGAAGACGGCACCGCTTCTCTGCAAAGGGTGAGTCTGTGTTATGCGCTTAAAGGCATGATTAACGTTCCCATGGTTACGACAGCTCCCACCCTGCCAGCGGATTCGCCCCGAGCCGCAAACCCGGACCGGTTGGCAGTTCCTACCCCACCGGCAAACGCATCCCTGCCGGCAGATTCTGTCCCCGTGACGCAAACGGTTTACATACCTACGGAATATCAGGCCGATATCGGCTATTTTAACGTCCCCCACGGCGCGGCCAAGGCTTTACACTTATATAACCGCCAATATGCAGCCTCAACAAGAACTTGGGAAAACTCCGTTGAGGTGGTATTGGAGGCGGGATCGCCTGAAAATGCCGAACCAGCCGTGGGAAATACGATCACCGCAACTGTCGCCGAAGTCAGAAACGGCAATTACAACACCCCCATCGGCGACAATCAACTGGTGCTATCAACAGCGGGAGATTCGGCTTATGCGGTGCAGCTGGCGCAGCTGATTCCCGGAAGCAAGGTTGAGATTTCCGTTGACGATAGGATCGGCGCAGGCCTTACAGACAGCCGCGAAGCGGTTGGTATAAACCAGGTGGTTTACGATAAAGGCTCATATGTTTCCGGCGGGACCAACTTGAATCCGCGTACCATAGTCGGCATCAAGCCGGACGGAACCCTCCTGCTGTATGTGCTTGACGGCAGACAGCCGGGCTTTTCAGAAGGCCTCGGGCTGACAGATGTGGCTGCTCACCTGATCAGTTTAGGCTGCGACACGGTCGTGAATATGGATGGAGGCGGCTCTACGACCATGGCCGCGAGAGCAGGGGGCCTTGATTCCAAGGCAATTGTAAAGAATTCTCCTTGCGAAAAAACGCAGCGAAAAATTACCAATGGTCTCTTGCTGGTATACGATGAACGCGGGGATTCCGATGCGGCCCATTTACATACCTATCCCAGCCAGCCTCTGGCCATGCCGGGAGCGAACATTCAGCTGTCAACCTATGCGTCCAACGATAAATATGAACCGGTTCCGTTGCGAAACAGAGTAGAATACCGCGTCGCTTCCGACTCAGGCAGCTCTGTGGGCCAAAACGGCCTCTTCACCGCCGGAAGCGCCGTCGGAACCGCCGTGATTGAGGTGGAAAGCGGAAAGCTCAGTACAACCGCCAAGGTCGATATTCAAAATAATATAACCTTTGCGGCCAATGTGCAGAGTCTGCTGATTGATCCGGGAAAAACCTCCGACCTCAATGTAACGGCGAAATACGGGTATGCTCCGATTGCCAGCCAGGACAGCCTGTTCAGTTGGAGCTGCGATCCTGCCATCGGTACGATAAATGCCGAGGGACTCTTTCAAGCCGGCAATGAAACCGGAATATCCGGTAATATCCATATAGAATATAACGGCTTGCGCCAGACCATACCCGTTCAGGTCGGTCTTGCCAGCATTGATTTCGCGGATACCAAAACACATTGGGCCAGGGAATATATCGGTAAGCTGGCGGCACGGGGAATTGTAAACGGAATGGGCAACAATCTCTATCTGCCCGATGATTCCCTCACCAGAGCGCAATTCCTGACCATGCTGGCCAATACCATCAATGGTATAGACGTAACCCAGGCTAGGCCCGCAGGATTTAAAGACGTGTCCGCTACGGAATGGTACTATGATTATATCAATTGGGGTTTTGAAGAAGGAATTGTCCAGGGCATGGATGCCGTTACCTTTGCTCCCAATGCAAAGATAAGCAGAGAGCAAATGGCGGTCATGCTGGATAAATTCGCCGCAAGTACCGATTTGGTTCTTCCGGCAACGAATGCGGGTATTACCTTTGCAGACCGTGCTAAAATCAGTCCTTGGGCTGCCGTCTCGGTAAACAGGATCGTATCCTTAAGGCTGATGGACGGATATCCGACAGGCGACTTTAAACCGCAAGGCAATGCCACCCGGGCGGAATCCGCAACCGTTGTTTATAAACTGATCATGATACGTGGGCAAGACTAAACATGCTGCTCACGTGGGTGGGGTGTCAGGGGTGTCAGGGGGACGGAGTTATTGACAACATAAAAGATGTTGTCAATAACTCCGTCCCCCTGACACCCCTGACACCCACGACACCATACGGGGCTAATATGGCAATAAATGTAATCGGCTTAATCGTCATCTGCGGCCCATAGAATATCTTACTTTATCAACAGCATTTTTCAGAGATATGCAAAAGTCTCAAGTAATAGACTGGCTAAGATGCTGGCCAGAATAACCCGGATAATATTTGGTGTCCTGGCTCAGGCCTATAACAAGGTTTGACGTTGGAATATGCTGTAAATGAATTTGGGTTATTTATTAATTGGGATAATTCTAATGGTTTATATGCTGGCATGTTGCTTTGCTTTTCGCACAGACTATATGCCACTTGCCATCTTTCCAGCTCCTTAGCTCTTTTTCCCCTCACAAACATTTGTATTTGTTTATGTCGTTGCCGAGCATGTTTTTCCGCAATTATTAAAGCTACATATAAAGCTACATACAAAGAACCTTTACACAAGTAAAAAATGAAAACACCAAATAAGAATATTTCTTGTAATTCAGTCACCTTTAACCCTCCTCCTATTGATTTTCAAACCTCCTATCTAGCCACGTAAAATCGTCAATTTCTGCTATGTATCCAGATAAATCCTGGTAAAAACATATAATATACTTAACATTCCAGATATGAGTGAAACTGAAATAGCAAGTGCAACCAGTAATCCTTTCACCATTTGCCTCCTTTCATCATTAGTTGAAACACGGCAGCCATAACAAAATTTATTGGACTTATTAATGACGCTTCATTCTCAGTTTGTTAACTTTTCGAAACTCATGGGCAAAAAAATCCCTTAATCGGATTTTCTAATTATGGATTCCGGGTCTGTTCCCAGTATTTTACATATTAAAATGAATTCATCAAGGGTGAATTGCCTTTTCCCGGTTTCCTTGTGGTTGTATCCGGTTGCGGAAAGTCCAAGCTTTTGGGCCATATCGCGTTGAGTCAACCCGCACCTAACCCTTTCAGCCCGAATATTACGCGAAATGGAAAAAGTCATTAACGTCTCTCCTCCGCCGGTTAACTTTTTGCAACTTTTATAATACATAAGCTACCAGATAGAGGAATCTTTGTCAATAACTTTTGTTAACAAAAATCATTATTTCTTGCGATTTAAGTTAATTCGTGTTATATGTTTATTAGAAATATGTAAGTGGGTGGTAAAAATAAATAGCAACGCCAAACAGATCAGAGAGGTATTCGCTCAACGTTTGAAGGAGATTAGAGAAGAAAGAGGCTTGTCTCAGGAGGACGTAGGCAGAATGGCAGGAGTCTCCAAGGCTACCATATCAAAATACGAGGCAGCTTGCCATCCGCCCAAGCTGATCCATGCAATTTCCATAGCTGAGGCCCTGAATGTAGGTTTTAGCTACCTGATTGGATTTACTGACAACCGCTATGTTCAGGAATCTAATGTATTAACAGATTTGTTTTTATCGTTGCCAGACGATGGCAAGAAAGAACTTTTAAACTACGCTAAATACTTAGAGGCAAAATCAACAGAGGGTTGAAAGGTTCCAGAACAAGGCCAGATGGTTTTGGGGAAGGCCGGATAGGCTACCCCCAGACCCGTCACAGGCGACACAGACATAAGCATATTTATGGGTGTCAGGTGTCAGGGGGACGGAGTTATTGACAACATCAAAGATGTTGTCAATAACTCCGTCCCCCTGACACCTGACACCCTGACACCCCTCCCCTGTTTGGGACTATTCCCTCACCTGCCCGTCGCCGTAGACGATGAATTTGATGGTGGTCAGTTCGTTCAGTCCCATGGGGCCGCGGGCATGCAGTTTCTGGGTGCTGATGCCCATCTCCGCGCCGAAGCCGAACACATTGCCATCGGTAAAGCGGGTTGAGGCGTTGGCATAAACCGCCGCCGCGTCGACCGCGCTCATGAAGCGGCGCACATGCCCGTAATTCTCGCTGACGATGGCCTCGCTGTGCCCGGTGCCATAGGTGTTGATGTGAGCGATGGCTTCTTCCACATCGTCTACCATTTTGACGGCTAATATGAGATCCAGATATTCTTCGCTCCAGTCAGCCTCGGTGGCTGCTTTCAGTCCGTCAACAATGGCCCGGGTGCGCTGGCAGGCGCGGATTTCCACCCCGGCCTGCCGCAGCTTGGGCAGCATCAGAGGCAGGAAAAAGGGCGCTATTTTGCTGTGCACCAAGAGAGTTTCAGCCGCGTTGCATACCGAGGGGCGCTGCACCTTGGCATTGAATACGATAGGGAGGGCTTTTTCGATATCAGCATATTCATCCACATAAACATGGCAGTTGCCCATGCCGGTCATGATTACCGGTACGCTGGCGTTTTCCATCACCGCTTGTTTCAGGCCTTTGCCTCCCCGGGGGATGAGAACATCCAGGCTGTCGTTCATCTTCATCATAAACACCGCCGCTTGACGGTCCTCGCTGTCCACCAGTTCGATCGACCCTTCAGGGATACCGTTATGATAGGCTGCCTGTGAAATCACCCGGGCGATGCTGCGGTTGGAATTCAAGGCTTCTTCCCCGCCCCGCAGCAGAATGGCATTGCCGGATTTAAGGCAAAGACCTGCCGCATCAGCGGTCACATTGGGACGGGATTCATATATTATGCCGATCACGCCGATAGGAGTGCGCACCCGTCCCACCTCCAGCCCGTTGGGGCGCCTGGTCATTCCCAGGACTTCGCCTACCGGGTCGGGCAGAGCCGCTATCTCTCGCAGGCCCTGAGCCATGTCGGCCACACGCTTTTCATCCAGGGAGAGCCTTTCCAGCAAAGCGGAGGTCAAGCCTGTCTTGTGACCATTTTCCAGGTCCATGGCATTGGCGGCGATAATCTCCGCCTGGTTAGCCTCCAGAGCATCAGCCATAGCATAGAGGGCCAGGTTCTTAACATTAGTGGAGACGGTAGCCAGCCGCCGGGAGGCCTGCTTGGCCCTTCTCCCTTGTTCTAACAGTCGGTTCTTCAGGTTTTCATCCATTAATCCTCACTCCTTGATACCGCTTTGTGTTTTAGCGCACCACCCACAGGTTGTTGCGATGAATCACTTCGTCATAATCCTTTTCTCCCAGGATGTGCTCGATTTCGCTGCTCTTGTGCCCGGCGATAAGCCTGACCTCCCCGGCATTGAAGTTGGTTATGCCACGGGCGATTTCGATACCTGCCGGGGTCACGACTCCCACCACCGCCCCGCGTTCGAACTCGCCGCTCACCCCGGTGATACCTGAGGCCAAAAGGCTGCGGCCTTTTTTAGTCAAAGCCGTTACGGCCCCCTCATCGACCTCGATTGATCCCTGCATCAGGCTGCCAAAGGCCAGCCATTTTTCGCGCGCATGCATCTTGGCCTCGCGGGGCACGAATAAGGTGCCAACCTCTTCACCGGCGGCGATGCGGCGGATAACATTATCCACGGCACTGTTGGCTATGACCATGGGGATGCCCGATGCCATACAGATTCGGGCCGCTTTCAGCTTGGTAAACATCCCTCCGCTGGCAAAGCTGCTGCCTCGGTTATGGGATCTGTCTTCCATGGTGGAGGTTATTTCAGTTACTTTGGTTAACAGTCGAGCATTCTCCGCTAAGCGCGGGTCGGCGTCATAGAGACCGTCCACATCGGAGAGAATGATCAGCAGGTCAGCATCGGTAAGCCCTGCCACCAAGGCGGAGAGGGTGTCATTGTCCCCGAACTTGATCTCTTCTACCGCTACGGTGTCATTCTCATTGATGATAGGTATTACTTCCATCTTCAGCAAGGCTAAGAGCGCGTTGGTGGCATTTAGGTAGCGGATACGCTCGTCGAAGTCGCCCCTGGTAAGCAAGACCTGGGCTACGGTCAGATTATATTCCGCAAACAGCTTCTCATAGAGCTGCATCAGAGCGCCTTGCCCGATGGCGGCCAAGGCTTGTTTCTCGGGAATGGTGGTGGGTATCTTCTTCATTCCCATACGGTTGGCGCCTACCCTGATAGCTCCGGAACTGACCAGTATAACCTCCAGGTCACGGTTGTGCAGGTCGGCCATTTCACGCACCAACTGCTCGATGCGGTACAGATTGAGTTTGCCGTTGGCGTGGGTCAGAGTGCTGGTTCCCAACTTTATCACTACCCGGTAGGCATTAGCCAGCTTTTTGCGTTTGTTCACTCCTCAACACTTCCTATGATCAAGAATTGGCAGCGCTAGATGCCTGGCTGCCTCAATCACAAAATTCCCCTATTCGCTAAAATCAAATTCCATGTCTTTGATGCGCACCGTGTCGCCCTCTTTAATCCCTTGGGCTTTCAAGGCGTCTTCCAAGCCCATGCGGGTGACGGTGCGCTGAAAGCGCTGCAGACCTTCGTCAGTGGAGAAGTTAGTCATGGTTAGGAGCTTCTCGATACGGTTGCCCTTGACCACATATACTCCATCCTCCACATCAATATGAAATGGGGCCTCATCCGCAAAACGGGTGATTACGGTCTCTTCAGGAACCTGCCCGGCTTGCGGCGGCGGGGCTTCCTGCAATACTTTATAGACCCTTTCTATCAGTTCTTCCACTCCTTGTCCGGTCACCGCAGAGATGAACAAAAGGCGTTCCCCGAAGGCCTCCTCCAGGCGCGGGCGGTTTTCCTCAGCCTGGGGCAGGTCCATTTTATTGGCTGCGATCAAGGCCGGACGTTCTAGTAATTGAGGGTTATGACCGGCCAGTTCTGCCTGCAGGGTTTGATAATCCTGCATTACGTCTCGGCCTTCGGTTTGGGCGGCGTCCAGAACATACAGTAAGACCCGGGTCCTTTCGATGTGGCGCAGGAAACCATG
>DHGD01000019.1:2265-11980 GCA_002402575.1 Syntrophomonas sp. UBA4807 | reverse complement strand
CTCTCATGGTTGCGGGTCTCCACCACTCCCAGATTAGGGCACAGAGTGGTAAAGGGATAGTCGGCTATCTTGGGGCGGGCCGCTGAAATGCGCGATATCAAGGTCGATTTGCCCGCATTGGGGAAGCCTACCAGGCCCACATCGGCTAAAAGCTTCAATTCCATCCTCAGCCAGCGCTCGGTCCCCGGTTCACCGTTTTCAGAAACCGTGGGAGCCCGGTTTACTGAACTGGAGAAGCGCGAATTGCCGCGTCCGCCACGCCCGCCCCGGGCTATGACCGCCTCCTGGCCGTGACTGGTAAAATCGGCTATAACCTCGCCGCTGGCTTCATCCTTAACTATGGTGCCCACCGGTACCCGTACTACCAAGTCATCACCCCAGGCGCCATGCATGTTCTTACCTTGGCCATGCTGGCCGCGTTCGGCTTTGAAATGGCGGTTGTACCTGAAATCCATCAGCGTCCTTAAGCCTTCGTCGGCTTTAAAAATCACATTGCCGCCACGGCCGCCATCACCACCGGCCGGACCCCCTTCTGGAACATATTTCTCACGGCGAAAAGCTACTATACCGTTGCCGCCATCGCCCCCTTTGACATAAACCCGAGCCTCATCTATAAACATGATTTCACTCCTCTATCAGCACCTTAACTTCCCTGCCTAAGGCAGGTCCCGAAAAAACCACTTGGGCTTTGCCATCACGGGCGGTCACATCAGCATATACCACCGGCTCTTCCTCCAGGCGGAAAGCGTTTTCGGCGGCCATCTGTTTTAGACTGCTATAAGGCTCCTGCCCATTTTCAAAAACGGCATGGGAATCCATGCAATAGTCTCTATACTTTAGTATTAGCCCCAATTCGCTGCATAATAAGGCTTGCTGATAAAAATAAAGAGCGGCTTCAGGAGGCAGTTCCTCGAATAGGCGGCGTTCCTCGTCGAGCTGCTCCACCACCGCGTTGACATAGCGGCGGGCCTTTTCCGGTCTGCCCAAGTCTATATAGCCCATGATGACTTGCAGGTGATTGCCGTAATCATGCCGTATACGGCTCAGCAAGTTGATTATTAGCTCTGCTTCCATTATTATCCCCCCGGACGTGAACTAATGATAACAAAAACCCCTGAAAAACTCCAGGGGTCTTGGCAACTGGCTATTTAGCTGACAGGTTTACTGCCCCACTGATTCTAAGGGATAGACGCTGACCCGTTTCTTGTCGCGACCTTTTCTTTCGAATTTAACAGCGCCGTCAACAACGGCAAACAAGGTGTCGTCTCCGCCGATCATAACGTTGTTGCCGGGGTGGATCTTGGTGCCGCGCTGTCTGACCAGAATGTTACCGGCCTTAACGAACTGCCCATCCGACCTCTTAACGCCCAAACGCTTGGAGGTGCTGTCGCGCCCGTTCTTGGAACTGCCCACTCCCTTTTTATGAGCGAATAATTGTAAGTCAAAAGTAAACATGGTTAATACCTCCTGATTCTGACTTTTACATATTGCGGGTATGCTTCCTGCAAAGAAAGCAGCCCGGTTTCCATGGTAGATAATATCAATGTGGCCTTGTATCGGTCGTCTGCGTTCAGATCGGCAGGCAGAATACATTCCAGAAGGGCGTCTTCGCCCTCAATGATATTGACCCGCGGAGTCTTTTCAAGGTGTTTTGCCAATCCTAGAACCGCGGTCTGCGCAATGGCCGACACCCCGGCGCAGTAAATATCATGGCCTTTTTCGGCATAGCCGGCATGACCGCTGATGGTGAATTCGGCTATCTGCCCGCCTCTATAAGCAAGGTTAACAGTGATCATCCCATCGCAATATTTTCGATCTTAATTTTGGTAAAAGGCTGTCTATGGCCCTGTTTACGGCGATAGTTTTTTCTCTTTTTGTACTTGTAGACGACGACCTTTTTCTCTTTACCCTGTTCACAAATCTCCGCAGTAACTAGTACGTTGGGCACCACCGGGTTTCCAACCTTAATTTCACCATCGTCGCCGCTTACCAGCAATACCTCCGGCAGCGTGATCTTATCGCCCTTTTCTCCGGCAATCTTTTCGATCTTCAAAATCATTCCTTCGTTGACGCGGTACTGTTTGCCACCGGTTTGAATTATGGCATACATTATAGGATACACCTCCGTTTTTTAGACTCGCCAGTGAACAGGCAGGCTTAACGCCATTTAAAGCCCTCACCGCGCGGTTGCAAAAACTCGCAACACACATGAAAATTTACCACATTTACTCCACCGGCGTCAAGTCAATGGTATTTACTCAATCTGCGGGATAGTCACGCCATGCCGATTATAGTCCCTCTATCAAGGCATTTGGCTTCTTTCCCAACTTAAATCGGCTATTCATATTGCAGGAGTATTTTGACACGACACCGAATTACTGCAACAGGTTTATATAAATAATCAGGGGGGAAAAACATTGGCAGACCTTCATCATCAAAATGAAAGCAGCCGTATCAGCGCTACTGAAGCTTTAAAAAAGCTTATCGAAGGCAACCGCCGTTATGTGGCAGGCCAATTCGCAGACGCAGACCTGAGCGCGTCCCGCCGTTCAGATTTGCGCAGCAACGGCCAGCAGCCATTCGCGGTGGTTTTGACTTGCTCCGACTCCCGGGTTCCTCCAGAGCACATTTTCAATCAGGGCTTGGGCGACCTGTTTGTGATACGTGTGGCTGGCAACGTGATTGACGATGTAAGCCTAGGCAGCATCGAGTACGGGGTTGAACACCTGGGCTCACCGCTACTGCTGATTCTGGGCCATGATTATTGCGGAGCCGTAAAAGCCACCGTCGATGGTGGAGAGGCCCCGGGCAAGATAGGTGCCATAGTGGATCGCATCCAGCCCACTGCAACAGCGGTCAGGCAGTCCGGCGCCTCCGGAGATGAACTGTACCGCAAGGTAGAAGACCAGAACATACTGGCGGTCATAAAGGAGATCCAAGCCAGTCCCATTATCAAACACCTGGTGGAACACGGTCAGCTCACCCTGGTAGGAGGCAAATACCACCTTGACTCCGGTGAGGTCACCTTTATTGAGATTTAAGTTGCGATCGTTCCAAAAAACCGGGTTGATAACCAACCCGGTTTTTTAGGGTCGTTTGCATGGGAAGAATGCCATGACAGCGATTGTTTTAATCTTAGCCCCCATATTTATGGTGCTGGCTGCCGGCTACGGACTGCATCGGGCCGGGCTTTTCAGCACAACATATGTTGACCAGTCCAACCAGTTGATATTCTACGTACTTTTGCCTCTGTTGCTGTTCCATAAGATTTCCCGCTCCGATTTTTTATCACTTTTCAGCCCCAGTCATCTTCTGGTGATGGCAGCAACCATTCTGGCCATTTTCGCCTTGAGCCGGGCATGGGGCAGATTGGCCCACTATCCGCCCGCCGCAGCCTGCACCTTCGTAAATAACAATTTTCGTTCCAATTTCGTATATATCGGCCTTCCCATCTGCTACTACGCCCTGGGCGACAGCGGTATGGCCATCGGCAGCGTCTTCACCGCCATGGCCGTTCCGGTGGTAAACATACTGTCGGTGGCGGCCTTCAGCCCGGTGCAGAATCAGGGCTTTAATGCAGGACAATTCCTGCTCAATCTGGTTAAAAATCCTCTCATCATAGGGGCTGTTGCGGGAATGGGCTTTTCGCTGTCGGGACTGGGAATTCCTTCATGCGTCGAACAGGCCTTGCTGCTGCTAACTCAGATTACTTTGCCCCTGGCTTTATGCTGCATCGGCGCCAGCCTCAGCCTGGCTATAAAGCCGGAACGCTGGCCGGTCTTGGCCTGGAGCAGCATATTCAAACTGCTCCTCATGCCTCTGATCGCCTTCGGACTGATGGCTGCTTTCAGCCTTCCCATGGATGTCTCCGCCAAAGCCCTCTTGATCATGTTGGCCGCGCCCAGCGCAGAGATCAATTATTCCCTGGCCGCTCAAATGAATGGAGAGGCCGACCTGGCTGGGACTACCATCGTGGCAACCACCATCCTGTCGGCCTTTACTTACATGTTTTGGCTGAGCCTGTTCAACCTCTGACACGGTCAAGCTAATCATCTATTGACCGCGTAAGGTGTATTCCAGTGGTCCTAAACGGTCGCTTTTTAAGAACTTGACCTTCTTGCCACAGCGTTTTTCGATAAAGGGCAAATCCTTGGCATCATGATTAATCTCGTCAATGAGGTCGGGATGGGCCTCACAGATGAGAGTATCCTGCTGGATGTAGTCCATATTGATCAGCTTGCGTTTGATCTCACAGGCCACTGACTGAAGATTGACGGTCCGTCCTTTGCCATTGCAGCGGGTGCATTCGTAGGTGAAAATCTCAGAAATGCCATAGCGTGATTTCTTGCGGGTCATCTCCAAAAAGCCCAGTCCGGTCATGCCAATGATGCGGGTATGCGCCTTGTCTTTGGCCAGTTCCCGCTTCAAGGTCTCCACTATCTCATCTTGATTGATTTTATTCTTCATGTCTATGAAGTCTATCAGAATGATACCCCCCAGGCAGCGCAACCTGAGTTGCCTGGGAATTTCTATGGCTGCCTCCAGGTTGATGCGGAATACGGTATCTTCGAAATCATCCTTGCCAGTATATTTGCCGCTGTTCACATCGATAACAGTCATGGCTTCGGTTTCATCCACGATCAGATAGCCCCCGTTTTTCAGCCATACCTTCCTTCTCAGGGCGCGGCGGATGTCTTTTTCCAGGCCATATTTTTCAAACAGGTCGCCGGGTTCGTACAAAACCGCCTTGCAAATGGTGGACTTCTGCTGAAGGTAATTCAAAACCCTATCCCGCAGACGTTCATTGTTGAGTATGATACGGCGGATTTCAACATCCAGATAATCCCGCAGGGTGCGTTCCAATACGTCGATATCCTCATAGATAATACTGGGGGTCTTCATGCGCTGATAACGATCCTGGATCTCATGCCATACCTTGATGAGGTCAGCCAGTTCGGAAAGAATCTCGTCATCATCAGCCTCCAGGCAGGCAGTGCGCAAAATGCACCCGTATTCACCAGGCTTAAAGCTGTTCACCAGGCTGCGCAGGTACTCGCGGCGTTTACTGTCGGTTATCTTGCGGGAGATGGAGACCTCGCCCTGAAAGGGCAGCAGCACCAGAAAATGGCCTGGAATGGTAATATTGCCTGTTACCCGGGCGCCTTTTTCAGAAAAAGCCTCTTTTTTGACTTGCACCAATATGTCCTGGCCGCTTTTCAGCAGGTCAAAAACATGGCCGCCCCGTTTCTTGTCTGGGGATATGATGTCTCCCGCATAGAGAAAGGCATTTTTTGCCAGACCGATATCCACGAAAGCGCAGGACAGACCGGGAATAATATCTTTGACCCGGGCTTTGTAAACATTGCCCACACTCTCATTCTGATCTGCCCAGAAAACTTCAGCCAGGCGGCCGTCTTCAACGATAGCCACCCGGGACTCCCAGGGATAAACCTCGGCCACGATCTCTCTGATCACACTTTTTTCACCTGCTCCATGGGGGTATAGAAATGCCCTTCAACCCGGCAATAGTTGCCGCCGCGCCACACATCTGCCACCTGCCGCCTTGATAAACCCATCAGCGCCATGAGGTCAAGCAGTTCGTCAAATCGTACGTTGACCGACGCTCCGGTGCTTGCCCATACTTCAATAATATCAAATTGCTCCTCTGTCTTGACCTTGATTTTATAAATTCCCGGCTTCAAGTCTTTGGGACGGTTTTTCTTTTTACCCCGGCTGGGCACCACCAACTCCGGCTGCGTGGTCATGGTCTTGATTTGTTCCCGGACCTCGGCAGCAGCGTTTTCCACTTTAAAGACGTAGCTGGCCGCGTTGACCACGCTCATAATAGACGGAGCGGAAGGTTCAATGGCAATAGCCTGTGCGGCCTTCAAGCCCTCTGGAAATACAGTGTTGAGTTGTTCGACAAACTTCTCCGCCTTCATTTCCGCAACCAGGTCGATATCAAAATACTCCCTTTCGCCCCACAAGCCCACCGGCAAAACCGTTCCCAAAGAAAGCCTGATATGGGGATTAAAGCCCTCGCTCAGGGCATAGGGAATTCTGGCCCGGCGCAACGTCCTTTCCATGGCGTGCATCATATCTAAATTAGCCAGAAAGCGAAGTTCCGGCCCCACTCTGTATTCGACTCGCAAGCGCATTACTCGTCCTCCGCAATATCCAGTTCCACTTCCAGAGAGGTGCATACCCCGCAGTCATTGCATCCCTCCATGCGGCAGTCGCTGCTGCTGACGCCCCGCTCAGCCAACTCATCCTCCTGGATCAGGAATTCTCTGTCAATCCCACTATCAATGATATCCCAGGGAAGGAACTCCTCATAAGCGCGCCTCCGGGTGACATAAGTATCACCATCCACTCCGCATTCCTCAAAAGCCTCCATCCAGGCCGAGAAGCGGAAGTGCTCGCTCCAGCCATCAAAACGGCACCCTTTCTGCCAGGCGCGCAGGATCACTTCCCCCATGCGCCGGTCACCGCGAGCGATAGTGCCTTCCAGATAGGAAGTCGCTTCATCATGAAAGCTCAGTTTGATGCCTTTCAAGCGGCGCCTAGTCAAGTAGCGGCGTTTTTCCTGAAGCTGTGCAATTGAATCCTGAGCGCGCCATTGGAAGGGGGTATGGGCTTTGGGCACGAAATAGGCCAGGCTAGCACGGATCTCTACTTTGCGCCTGGACAGCTCGTAACCGCGGTGCCTGACCTTAAACAAGAGGTCGGAAATGCCCTCCAGATCCTCTTCGCGCTCCCCGGGCAAACCGATCATAAAATACAGCTTGAGGGCGTTCCAGCCAGAGGAAAACGCGGCCGAAGCGGCCTCCAGCAACTGATCTTCACTGACATTCTTATTTATGGCATCGCGCAGTCTCTGCGTACCCGCTTCTGGCGCCAGGGTAAGAGTAGTCTTTCTCACCTTCTGCACCTGACTTGCCATTTCCACCGAAAACTGGTCCACCCGCAGCGAAGGTAAGGCCACACCAATGCCTTCAGCGGCATATTTCTGCGCCAATTCGGTAACCAGAGGCTTAACCTGTGAGAAATCCAGGGTGCTGAGTGATACCAGTGAGATTTCATCGTAGCCGGTGCTGCGAATCTGCGCTTCGGCCTGGTCCAGAAGTGTCTTCAGACGACGCTCCCGAACCGGCCGATATACCATTCCGGCATGGCAAAAGCGGCAGCCCCGCTGGCAGCCCCGCATTACCTCAACAACAGCGCGATCATGCACCACAGACATATAGGGCACCACCGGCTTATTGGGAAAATACGCGGCATCCAGGCTTTTTACAACTCTGCGCCGCACCCGCTTGGGGGCTGCACTATCCACAGGCCTTATAGCCTGGCAACGACCTGCATGGTTATACTCCACTTCATATAGAGAAGGTACATAAACCCCTTCAAGTCGAGCCAACTGCATCAGTAAATCCCGGCGCTGCGCCCCGCGGCAACTTTCTACCAAGTTCAATATCTCCACTATCACTTCTTCTCCATCGCCAATCACCAGGGCATCGAAGAAATCAGCAAATGGCTCCGGATTGGCACAAACCGGACCGCCCCCGATCACAATGGGGTGCTGCAGCTCGCGGTCTTTGGCGAGAACCGGTATGCGTCCTAAATCAAGCATATTTAATACGTTAGTCAAAGAAAGTTCATACTGTAAGCTGAATCCAATTACATCAAAATTCTCTATGGGTTGAAAGCTCTCCAAAGCATAGAGGGGAATCCCCTCCTTGCGCATTTCATTCTCCATATCCGGCCAGGGCGCATAGCAACGCTCCAACAGATGATTGGTCCGTTCATTGACCAGCCCATATAGAATTTTGCTGCCTACGTGCGACATCCCCACTTCATAAACGTCAGGGAAGGCAAGCAACATCTTGACCCCGCTAAAATCCCAATTTTTCTTAATGATATTCAATTCTCCGCCGGAGTACCGGGCCGGTTTACTGACCCGGGGCAGTATGTCGCAAATCAGTTTCTGCTGCAAATCGACAACCTCGCTTCAGTGTTGCTTAAACCCTTGCATGGCAACTAGCATATATCTGCTATGGGGACCGTTTTAAATTGTTGGCTTTTGAGCTTATCTTTCTATAATAGAGTTTTAAGTTTGAAAAAGCAATGTGATAGCCGAGGGCAAATTCAGCCGGAGCTGCTGCCCGGACTTTACCTTTCAACACTGCCGCAGGGTGGCTCTAGGTCCCTTTTCCATAAAGCATTCAATTATTTCGGTTTCGGTATACACCCCGGCTACATGATGGAAATCATCCAAAGCTACCACAATCAGATAATACTTGGGCCGGGTTTCTTTGAGCAGACTGCTCAGGGGAGTATTCAAGGAACTGACCAGCTGCCTGGATTCCAGCATTCCCAGGCGGTTTAACTCCGATTTCTTATGGATCAGATAGCGCATGAAAGAGTAGGCCAGAAAACGGCTTTCCCGGATAGCAAACCAGAACAGGATAAATCCTGCTATTATCTCCTGGGCCATAAGAAGGGTTTGACGGGCGTAGTAATAGCCGTGGCCAATAATGATCAGAGCACATACCATACCCATAAATGCAGCCAAGCGCGTAGCCCTTCTGAATCCCAACCAGGGTGAAAGCCAGGAGCGCAGAATCCGGCCGCCATCCATGGGAAGCGCGGGCACAAGGTTGAAAAGGCCTAAAAAAAGGTTGCAGTACATTAGCCATTGACTGGCAGCACTATCCAGACCGGTAGGCACAAAATAAAAAAAAGCAGCCAGGGATAGACTGGCAAATGGGCCTGCCAGGGACATGAAAATCTCTTTGTCCGGGTCCAGCCCCGTGAAATCCTCAATATGGGCTTGCCCTCCAAAAGGCGTAATCTCTACAGCGTTAACCTTGACACCTAATGCCCGGGCGGTTATGATGTGGGCCATCTCATGAAAAAAAAGAGCTGCTAAGAGCAGCAGCAGCAACCTCCCTTGGCCTATATAAATACCCAGGCCGATCAAGGCCACTGCCAGCCAGTGGATGCGATAAAAGGTGCCGGCGACCTTAGCTAACGGAATCATTTATGGAAACAGATGGCTCGGATCCAAAGGTCCTTGCGGGGAGTTGACGGCAAAATAGAGCTGGTTCCCGCTGCGCCCGATGACGGTATCCTTCGAAACCTTTTGCCCCGCCCTTACCATAACCCTATCCAGTTGTCCGTATTCGGAAGTAAGTCCCTGTTCGTGTTCTATTACGACTTTATATTGCCCGGTGTCTCCCTGTACTAAATTGACCTTGCCGGGCAGTACCGGTTTGACTGGCGAATTGGGGCTGACCTGCAGGAGCACTCCCGGGAACAAGACCGATTTATTCTGACTGGCATCCCAACTGTTGCCGAAGGGACGCGCCACTCCGGTATAAGCGCTGGGAAGCTGAAGAACCTGCTCTGAAACGGCAGGGCTTATCTTATAACCTGATAAACGCTCGCTTATAACGGCCAAGATCTGGGTAGCCTGCTGATCCTCATAAAGGATTACTCGCAGAGCCGGTTCAATCCAGCTCCTGCTCCAGTTTCCAGACTGCAGCGAGTATCCCACCAGGGCAACAACAGCTATAACTACCAGTAATCTTACTTTAAAACTCCACAGCACCGGCTTGACCCCCTTTTGCCGACTTCAATCAAGCATTCATGCTACATTATATAAAAGCAGGCCAAAATGTATGCCTTCTGTATAAAGGGGTTGTCAGGGGGACGG
>DHGD01000019.1:0-2252 GCA_002402575.1 Syntrophomonas sp. UBA4807 | reverse complement strand
CCTCATGCTTAAAACACGATCTTCTTACCGCGCACATTAACTGAAAGGATAAGCGCTACCGCAATGAGATTGGTCAGCATGGAACTCCCCCCATAGCTAATGAAAGGCAGAGGTATACCGGTCACCGGCATAATGCCAATGCACATGCCGATATTCTCAAAGATATGGAAGAGCCACATAGCGGATATCCCGGTCACCAGGAGGGCTCCGAACAGATCCCGGGAGTTGGCGGCAATATAAACCGCTCTGGTCAGTAACAGGCCAAACAATAACAAGACCAGCCCCGCACCTATAAAGCCCAACTCTTCACCGATAACCGCATATATAAAGTCGGTGTGGTGTTCGGGCAGAAAGTTGAGTTGAACCTGGCTGCCTTGAAAAAGCCCCTGTCCGCTAAAGCCTCCGGAGCCGATGGCTACCAGTGACTGAATAGTGTTCCACCCCGCTCCTCTCCCCCCCATGCCGTCGTTATAAGGGTCGACAAACACTATCAAGCGTTGCAGTTGATAATCTTTCAAAGGAATCCACATACCAAACTGAAAGTGCAGAAACAGCACTATTGCTACCAAAGCCAAGGCACCAAAAATAATAAATAATAAGATGCGCTGGTTTGCGCCGGCCACATACAACATGATAAAGGTTATGGCGATATAAACCAGTGCGGTTCCCAGGTCCGGCTGCAGCATGATTAATATGAAAGGGACCCCCATAAAAGCAAAACAGGGCGCCAACTCGGCCAAGGTGTTCATCCTCCCGCGGCGGCGCTGCAAGAAATCAGCAAACGCCAGCACCAGGAGCACTTTGGTGAACTCGGCAGGTTGCAATGGCGGCAGGGGGCCAATCGATATCCACCCGGTGGTTCCGCGCACTTCCTCACCAAATAGCAAGACCGCCACCAGCATAAACAACGACAGTCCATAGAGAACGGGGCTTATGCCCTTCAACTCCAGGTAGTCATAGCGAATGATGACCACCATCGCGATCAAGCCAACAACGATCATAACCATCTGTTTCTTTATAAAATAATATGGATCGCTGGATATTCCGCTGCTGGCACTGACCTGAATAACCAGACCCATTACCAGTATGGCAGCCAGGCTCAGCAAGAAAGGACGATCCACGAATTTCAGCCTTTTTTGGTCCATTTTCCAGCCCTCCCTGACCATTATAGAATGGGCGTATTCCTCTGTCCACTCTCAAATCCAGCCAGAATGGGGTAAGCTTACTTGCAAAAAATAGCGCTTCACTTGAAATCCAGAAATGGCAAAACCCGGGGTGGGCAACCCGGGTTCTGCCTGACGTTAGAAGCTCGAGGACTTACTTTAAGGAGGAATTATGTCATAATGAATCCTGCATCTCTGCCACACGGGCACGCTTGAAGCCTTTCACCGGTATATTGGCTACCAGGGCGAAAGTGGAGTCTTCATTGGCCAGATTGACCTGCAAAGCTTCTTCGTCTATCTCCAGATACTCACGGATCACTTTGAGCAGATCTTCTTTTATCAGATTGAGATATTCAGGAGAGATTGAGGTGCGATCGTGCACCAACACCAGGCGCAGGCGCTCTTTTGCCACATCTTTGCTGTTAGTGTTATCCTTTGAAAATATGCGTCCCAAAACATCCAATAAAGCCATGCCCCTCCCCCCTATCTCGCTAATTTAAGGATTTTCTTGAATCTATCCACTAGGTTGTCAGTATTCTCAGTTTCGATGGGCACGGTCTCGCCCATGACACGGCGGGCTATGCGCCGATAAGCGCCTCCAGCCCGGGAAGAATTCTCTAAGACTGCAGGCTCACCGCGGTTGGTGGAAACTACGATGGTTTCGTCTTCAGGAACTACCCCCAAAAGGTCGATAGCCAATATATCCAGAATATCTTCAATATCCATCATATCGCCGCGCTTTACCATCTTGCTGCGCAGACGGTTGATGATCAGCTTGCTCTTGCTCAAGCCCGCCGCTTCCAGAAGGCCGATAATGCGATCCGCATCCCGGACCGACGAAACCTCGGGAGTGGCGACAACGATAGCATCGTCAGCACCTGCTATAGCGTTGCGGAATCCCTGCTCAATGCCAGCCGGGCAGTCTACCAGTATAAAATCGAATTCATTGCGCAATTCATTGGTCAGGTTTTTCATCTGATGAGGAGTAACTGCGTTTTTATCCTTGGTCTGGGCTGCAGGCAGCAGAAACAGGGCTTCATATCGCTTGTCCTTGATTAATGCCTGTTTCAGTTTGCAGGCGCCGTTGAC
>DHGD01000107.1:3998-6592 GCA_002402575.1 Syntrophomonas sp. UBA4807 | reverse complement strand
CCCAGGGAAAGCCCCCATTCCCATCAGAGTGGTGGTCACCGGTATTTTGCGTTTTTCTGCTAGTTCCCGCAGTTCTTGCGCCGCCTCCGAGTTGATCACCCCGCCTCCGGCGTAGATAACCGGGCGTTGGGCTTGATTTATCAATTTCACCGCATTTATAACCTGACCGGCATTGAAACCCTTCATTACCCGGTAGCTCTGAATATTGACCTCAGCATTATCAGGGGTAAAATCAATTACATTATCCATTATGTCTTTGGGCAGATCGACCACCACCGGCCCGGGCCGGTTGGTCCTGGCGATGTAGAAGGCTTCATTGACCACCCGTTCCACATCTTCGGTGCGTCTGACCAGGTAATTATGTTTGGTAATAGGCAGGGTTATGCCAGTTATATCAGCTTCCTGGAAAGCGTCACGACCTATCAGATGTGACGCTACCTGGCCGGTAAAAAAGACCACCGGCACTGAATCCATGTTGGCAGTGGCTATGCCGGTAACCAGATTAGTGGCTCCAGGTCCTGAAGTGGCGATACATACCCCCGTTTTCCCAGTAGCCCGGGCATACCCGTCGGCGGCATGGGCCGCCCCTTGCTCATGCCGGGTAAGGATATGTTTCATATCAGAATCATAGAGAACATCATAAATAGGCAGAACCACTCCTCCGGGATAGCCAAAGATAGTGTCCACACCCTGCTTTTTTAAACTGTTGATGAGGATTTCTGCGCCTTTACAGTTCATAAATTCACCTCCAAAATTTCTCCCCACTCTGTATCAAACCCAGAGGATAATTACTTGACCATTACTGATTTTATTGCTGATTTATACAACAAAGGCGGGCTCGTGGCCCGCCTCTATGATACGCTTGCCATATGGGATCAGTCCCTGAATATGGCTCCTGTACTGGCTGATTGCACCAACTGAGCATAACGTTTCATATATCCTTTTTTTATTCGCGGTTCCGGCTCGGTCCAAAGAACTTTCCTCTGTTCAATGATGCTGTCATCAACTAGGAGTTGTAATCGGCACCCAGGTATGTCGATCTCTATAAGATCGCCTTCTTCGATTAGGCCGATCAAGCCCCCTGAAGCCGCTTCGGGGGATACGTGCCCAATGGAAGCTCCCCGGGTAGCCCCGGAAAATCGCCCATCGGTTATTAATGCCACCTCCTTATCCAAACCCATGCCGGCAATTGCCGAGGTTGGAGTCAGCATTTCCCGCATACCCGGTCCGCCTTTGGGACCTTCGTACCTGATAACGATCACATCGCCGGGAAAAATAGATTTATTGAGAATGGCTTTGACAGCCTCTTCTTCGGAGTTGAATACTCGGGCTGGTCCTTTATGCCGCATCATTTCTTCGGCAACCGCGCTCTTTTTGACCACAGCCCCTTCCGGCGCCAGGTTGCCGAACAGCATGGCCAGGCCTCCGCTAGGGCTGTAGGGTTGATCAATGGGGCGGATTACATCATAGTCACGCACCACGGCGTTCTTGATATTCTCGCCAACCTTTTTCCCGGTTACGGTTAGAGCTTCCCGGTTTATCAGCCCTTTTTTATCCAGTTCATTGAACAGGGCCTGTATGCCTCCGGCATAATACAAATCTTCCATATGGTGATGACCTGCCGGGCTGAGACGGCAGAGATTAGGAGTTGATGCGCTGATTTCATTAAAGAGGTTCAAATCTATTGATACGCCCGCTTCATGGGCTATGGCCATCAGATGCAGAACCGAATTAGTGGAACAGCCAATGGCCATATCCAAGCGCACGGCATTCATAAAGGCAGATTCATTCATGATGTCTTTAGGCTTGATATCTTTTTCTACCAGGGTCATAATCTGCATGCCAGCGGTTTTGGCCAGGCGAATGCGTTCGGAATATACTGCGGGGATGGAGCCATTACCCGGCAAACCCATACCCAGAGCCTCAGTTAGACAGTTCATGGAGTTGGCGGTAAACATACCGGCGCAGGAACCGCAGGTAGGGCAGGCGCACTCTTCCAACAGGCCCAGTTCTTCAACGGTGATGTTGCCTGCAGCGGCAGCTCCCACCCCTTCGAACACCTGAGTCAAGGTAAGCCCCTTTTGTCCTGATCTGCCAGCCAGCATAGGGCCTCCGCTGACAAAGATGGCAGGCAGGTTGAGGCGCGCTGCAGCCATCAGCATGCCCGGCACTATCTTATCACAATTAGGTATAAGCACCAGTCCGTCAAAGGCATGCGCGGTGGCCATTATTTCCACCGCATCGGCGATAAGTTCGCGGCTGCCCAGAGAGTACTTCATGCCCAGGTGATTCATGGCGATGCCGTCGCAAACCGCAATAGTGTGGAACTCCAGAGGAGTGCCTCCTGCCAGCCGCACCCCTGCTTTCACGGCTTCTCCGATTTTGTCCAGATTGATGTGACCGGGCACAATATCAGTATGCGAGTTGACTATACCGATTAAGGGGCGTCTGGTTTCCTCATCAGTAAGCCCCAGCGCCCTGAACAAAGATCTATGCGGAGCCTTCTCCAGCCCCAATTTAGCTGCGTCGCTTTTCAACTGTCTCACCTTCCTTAGAATAAGAAACCCGGTGTTCGTGTTGCTAGGCTATAAAAG
>DHGD01000107.1:0-3981 GCA_002402575.1 Syntrophomonas sp. UBA4807 | reverse complement strand
TTTAGCACGCTGTCTTGGTAACGGACTTTTGCGTCCGGCTGCTCCTACTAGGCCTGGCTTTTCAGATCGCTCCTCGGGGATGATCACCACCAGAAATATTGATACTGGCTTTCAGCTCATGGCCAGCTTCTCTGTAATCAAGTGATTTCAGGTGTCAAGTCCCCTCATCGGGTTGTATATTTCTCAATATTTAGTATTCATAAAGTATATTGAATAATAGCGCTATTTGTCAATAGTATGCGGCACATTGCTTCACTTTTGCTCGATCTTGCGGATATACTCTTGTAGTATGATATTGTTGGGCTTGTCGCGCAAGGAACGGCTCCCTACTTTACGCCCGATCTTCTTGTATAACGCCCATAAAAGGCGGTTGCCTTCCTCTGTCTGACGGGCTTCGAAAGGGCTCATACCCTGCAGCAAGCTGAGTCTGGAGTGAACCCATTTGTTGAGGTATAGTTCTTTCAGTATAGCCGGAAGCTCTGGACAATTCTTTCTAAGGTCGGCGCTCACCACATCAAAGATGCCGTCTTCACGTATTTCCATACCGTCAAACTCCAGGCATCCGAACATATCAGCCTCGAAGTCGTGCCTTACCCTGGTCATGTCACTGTCCCCGAAGGCGGATAACATTACCCAATTAGACCCCAGGATGTACTCCGCCGCAAACGCCGGGCCGTGGATGGAGGGCTCCACCTGGTAATAAATCTGGCATTCACTGTCCTGAAAACAGTATCCCTTGCCCAGATTCTGCAGGCGTTCCACCACCCTGCCCCGGTCTTTTATAAAATAGCGGGCGGTGATCAGGCACATGCCATCTTCACAAATGGTCTCATTGCCCTGCTCTATGAGAACATCTTGAAAGCTTAGATATTGCCCACTTAAATAGCGGAATGCAGTCAGGACATTTACATCGTAATCTTCAATCCGCAGCACACAGCTGCACTGCTCATCTTCCAGGAAGTCGTGGAGATCATAGAGATTGTTTCGTTCCCGGCAGATGACTACAAACTCATCTCCGTTCACAATCAGATCGGCGACTACTCCTGTCATGAAGGATACTCCGCTGTCAAAGTCCTCCTCTTGGCAGGTCAGGCGCATATGCATACCATACGGCATCTCTTTTACCTCCCGAACCCCTTCAAGGTCATCCAGCCGGGAAAAAAGCTTCTCCAGGTCAATGATCTCATACACCCGGCAATAGGCCGGGTCGCAAAAAGGATTATACCTGGTGCTGCAGCAGCTGCGGTGAGTTTCCCGGAAAGATCCCAAGAACCAGGTATCGTCTTCTCTGGTTAACCGGACCAGATATTCACGATAATAAAACTCGCCATCTTCAATGACGATGGAATAAGCTCCCACCTGTGTCCTGTCCACATTGCCCTGAACTTTACGGACTCCTCCCTCGATAAATATAGCAGCCGAGTTCGTAACCGCATCCAGGTCAAAGTCATTCCCTGTCTCAGAACCATCGGGGCTGACCAGAGATTGAATATAACTCCAATCCTGGTATTTGAAAGCATGGAAAATACTGTTTACCAGCTGTCTGGGGCTTAGTTTGGCTGAAAGCTGCCGGAGCAGGTCTCGCTCTTGCTCTAAAGACAGCTGATGGGGCGCCTGGAGGTATTTCTGATACAGGAATCGTCCCAAGGCGGGGCGGCTCATATGTTTGAGGTTATGCTGATAGGCTTGCGAGATCAAAAAGCAAGACTCTTTAAAACTAATTTCAGCCATGTCCGCCCAAGACCTGCGATCCCGTTCATACTGTGCTCTAAGCATATTTTCCACTAAGAAGAAGCTGTGGATGCCGTCACTATTGAAGGTAAGATAAAAACATTCCACATGCAGGCTTTTGCGGTCAGTCTTCCAGGCCACATCCAGCGTTATCCTGCCAGTATGCCTGCTGCAGGATGCGTAGGCCCGGTAAAAATTTCCCTGGAATGGTTGTAACACCGACTTGGTCATGCCTGCCAGCTGCAGCTTTTCCAGAACCCGGTTGCAGGTCTGCTCGCACTCGTGACCGTATTCGAGCTTTAGCAGTTCAATGAATTCTATGACCGCTTCTTCGCGGAAAGCGGAAAGGCCTTCTATTACCTGACTTCGGGCCTCATGGGGTATCTCCTCGAACAGGTCCAGCATAAACAGGCGGCCTTCATCGCTGCCTGCCAGTTGGCGCAGATCGGTTACAATATCCTTGAGGTAATTGACGGGAAGTCCTTTGCGAGTTTTCATTGTTGTTCCTTTGCTGGCTTGTAATGTAATTGTAATTTATCATTTCGCGCACCGTATGGCAAACTGTTCTAATAGCGTCTTTAAGTGTCAAATTTCTCCCCTATCAGTGTCTAATCGGCCATATTTACCTGCATTATGTAAATTTTTTCTTGGAGCAAGCAGGAAGAATAATAGAAATACAGAAATAGTGGGAATAATGACATTCTTTGCTTATCAGGTGGTCTTTTTTTGAGAAGGATTAGAACAAAACATCTGAAACCTAATATGGTAGTGGCCCGTTCGGTCTATAACGGTAATGCGCATATCCTAGCCCAGGCAGGTATGGTGCTGACTAATGACGCCATCAAACGTTTGGACGAATTGGGCATTGCTTCTGTTTATATCCGCGAACAGTATCTGCCTGAAACGCTAGAGCCACGGGATATTATACCCGATGAGGTCAGAATAGAAACCATAGAAATGGTTAAATCCAGTTTCGACAATATTCACAACAAGCTGAAACTGGATCTCAACCGGGTGATGAAAGTGGTCAACAGCATTATTGATGAACTGCTGGCCAATGACCATACCCTGGTTCAACTGGCCGATATCCGGGCCTTTGACGACTACCTTTTTGCCCATTCGGTCAATGTGTGTGTATTATCGATTATGACCGGCATAACCGTTCAATTCGACCGCAGCAAGCTGACTGAATTGGGATTGGGCGCTCTGCTCCATGATATCGGCAAGACCAGGGTGGACCCCGGTATACTCAATAAACCCGATGACCTCACCCGCATTGAGTTTGACGAGGTAAAGCGGCATACCAATTACGGTTTTGAAATGCTCAGGAATTATGCCGACCTTTCACTGTTATCGGCCCATATAGCTTTCCAGCATCATGAACGCTGGGATGGTCAGGGCTATCCGCGCGGGCTTAAGGGGGAAGACATCCATGAATATGCCCGCATTGTCGCGGTTGCCGACGTATACGACGCACTCCTGGCCGACCGTCCCTATCGCCCTCCTTATACTGTAAACCAAGCTTTGACGATTCTGGAGCGCATGTCAGGCGTTTACCTTGATCCCAACTTCGTGACCGCACTGGTTTCCAACATCGCCATTTATCCGGTGGGAAGCCTGGTGGAGATCAGCACCGGGTACATAGGCATGGTCATGGAAATCAATAAAGCCGTACCTACCCGTCCGGTGATTCAGGTCATTGTTGACAATCTGGGCCGCCGCCTGGGCCGCACTCACGTTATTGACCTGTCGCAATTTAACACCATTATGGTTATAAAAGCTTTAAATGGCGAAGACATCGACAAATTGAACCTGCGCGAATACGTGCTGGTTTAATCCAATTCTATTTGCCAAACCTGTCAACCGCATATATCCCCGCTTTTCCGGCAAGCTAATAAAAACGCCGGAGGTGCTTTTATGCTGGTCAAAATAGTGTCTCTAATTCTGATTATCATATTTGGCGGTTCGCTGTTATTTCTGCTGCTAAAAAAAGTGATTCCCACCTTATTGAGCAAATAATTCCATACATATCCTGATATTAAACCGTCTGCATTAGCTCAAACTACTGTAAAGGAGGGAAATTATATGACAAGATACCGTACTACAGACGGCAAAGAAGACCTCAAACAGAAATTTCACTGGTTTGGGGCTATGGCTATTCCTTTAGCTTTTGTCAACGGCTTGTTTTTCGGCGGCTACGCTTTGCGCAAGATCAGACAATATTGGGAAGGCGGACCCATGGACTGATTA
>DHGD01000129.1:33237-44924 GCA_002402575.1 Syntrophomonas sp. UBA4807 | reverse complement strand
TAAGTAAGTTTATTGAGATAGGAGATGACAAAGGTGAAGATTAATGTGGGCGTATTCTTCGGCGGCAGGTCTGTAGAGCATGAAATCTCTATCATTTCAGCCTTGCAGGTGATTCACAGCATTGACCGCAATAAATACAACGTGGTTCCGATTTACATAAGCAAACGAGGCCAATTTTACAGCGGTGATGCCCTGGAAGACATTCAGAATTATAAAGACATGGACCGCCTTTTTAGCCGCTGCAAGCAAGTCGTTATCACCAACCATGAGGGCGAAAAGGTTATTACCGAATATCCCGCCGCTATGTTTCGCAAAGGCCGCCTGGGCACCCTGGATGTGGCCTTGCCGGTGGTGCATGGCACCAATGTGGAGGACGGCACCCTGCAGGGATATCTGGAAATGCTGGATATTCCTTATGCGGGCTGCAATGTCTTGTCCTCGGCCCTGGGTATGGACAAAATCGCCATGCGCATGGTCTTGAAAGAAGCCGGGCTTCCGGTTTTAGACTATGTGTGGTTCTATTCCAAACGATGGTTTTCCGAGCCGGCGGTCATATATGAGGAGATTGAATCGCGTCTGTCCTATCCGCTAATTGTAAAACCGGCTAATTCTGGTTCCAGCGTGGGTATAACCACCGCTGACAACCGTGAGGAGCTTGAAGATGCCCTGGATTTGGCCTCACGCTTCTCTAACCGCATTATTGTAGAGCACAAAGTGGTTAATCTGCGCGAGATCAACTGCTCGGTATGGGGCGATTACGAGAAGGCTGTACCTTCGGTATGCGAGGAACCGGTCAGCAGCGAGAAGATCCTGAGCTACAAGGACAAATATATGAACGAAGGCGGCAAGGGCATGGGCGGCGCCGCCCGGCAGCTTCCGGCCGATATACCCGCGGAGACCACCGCACTTATTCAGGACCTGGCGGTTAAAACCTTCCACGTATTAGACTGCAGCGGGGTATCTCGGATCGATTTCTTAATCGACTCCGACACCAGCCGGGTCTACGTCAATGAGATCAACACTATCCCCGGTTCTTTGTCATTCTATTTGTGGGAGGCCACCGGCAAATCCTTTACCGAACTGACCGAAGACTTGATCCAGCTAGCTCTGAAACGCACCCGGGAGAGGGAAAATCTGGTATTTTCCTACGATACCAACATACTCGCCATGAAGGGCAAGGGCAGCGCTAAGGGGATTAAATAGCTCTGCTCACGGATAATGATGATGCTGCCACCAGGATATAAATAGGGATATTAAGGGCAGTTCCAAATGGAATTTTATGGGAACTGCCCCGCTGATTTTTCGACATCCCATAGAGGGAATTTCTTTTCATATGACGAACTAAATAGAAAAACAGGAATGGGGAGTTATGTTCGTATGACCAGCTTCCTGCCTGCAGGTATTATAAACGAAACCCTGGAAGAGATCTGCGAGAAGATTACCAGACTTAAAGAGATGATGGACGCCGGGGAGAACGAGCAGGCCAAACGGGGCCTTATTGAGTTGGAAGAAACTGCTCTGGGGTTGTGGGATTTCATCGAAAAATTCACCTGTCAGCCTCTGATTTACACTGGGATGGGGAACACGGACGAGATAATCCGCCGACTGGAGTGGGCACTGACTTTTACCGAAGAGTTTGACCCTGCTGCATTTAAGAAAAGCCCTTCAAGTAGAAAACATCGCGTGCGGTAATTAATAAGCGGCTCTGCCGGAAGAATCTGATAAGCTGGTGAGGATGGATAGGCTGTCAGGCCGGTTTTTGATGTAATTTCCGGTTGGCAGGATGCTTGAGTATACGACGGAGTACAGTAGGAAAGACGGTGCGGCATTGGACAGCAAGAGTATATTCAGCGCAGTGATTGAAGGACGACGCATGAGCGATGAAGAGTTTACTTTTCTCTATGCAAACGCAGATCTGAATGAAGTGGGGGCAGCCGCCTGTGAGGCCAGGGACAGGATATTTCAGGATGATCTTATCACCTTTGTAATAGACCGGACCATTAATTATACTAATATTTGTTCCTGTCAGTGCAAATTTTGCTCATTTTACCGCAACAAAACTGATCATGACGCCTATGTGATAGACAAGGCCACTTTGTTCGGCAAAATCATGGAGGCTATGGAATTCGGCGCCACCCAGTTGATTCTGCAAGGCGGTCTCAACGGAGATCTGAAAATCGATTATTTCGAGAACATGTTTAAGGACATCAAGGGCCGCTACGGGTTGACCATACATTCACTGACTCCGCCGGAAGTAGCCTTTATCGCCAAGAATTCCTCATTGCCGCTGGAAGATACCCTTTTGCGGCTTAAAAAGGCGGGTCTGGACTCACTGCCTGGCGGGGGAGCGGACATCCTCCATGATGTGGTGAGAAAACAGATCAGTCCCAACAAGATCGATACCGCCACCTGGCTGGAGGTCATGCGCACTGCCCATCGACTGGGGATAAAGAGCACCGCCACAATGATGATGGGAACGGTGGAGACTTTGGAACAACGCTTGGCCCATCTCAGCCAGATCCGGCAACTACAGGACGAAACCAATGGATTCAGGGCCTTTATTATCTGGACCTACCGCCCCGGGAACAAAGGCTTTATATGCGAGCAGCTGCCAGCGGCGGAGTATTTGAGATTTTTGGCGTTATCCCGGCTGTATCTGAATAATTTTGAACACATCCACGGTTCCTGGTTGGGATACAGTGATGATCTGGCGCTGAAGACCCTGCAATTTGGAGCCGATGACCTGGGAGGGCTGATGCTCAGAGACTATATGGTATCTCCGGACACTGCCAATTACTGGACCTGTCTGGACAGCACCCTGGACCTGATACGCGGGATTGGGCGGACTCCTGCCTTGCGGGATACCGCCTATGAGGTATTGAGAGTTTTTGATTGATTGTTCGACAAGGGCCCTCTGCAGCATTAACCATGTAGGAGCGGGATATTTTGAGGTTCTCTTATTTTTTTTACAGGCTATAATAAAAGATATGTAATCTATTAAATACCGAAAGGGGGAAGGCCTGATGCGACCAATGAAGAGCAGCACCAAGATATTTCTGCTCTTGGTAATACTGGCCGTATTGTCAACCCTGGCAGGGCTATACGTCAAATGGCTGTGGTTTGATTCCGTCCATTACGCCAATGTATTCACCATTATGATAAGCAATCAAGTAGTCCTGTACCTTATACTGTTCGCGGTTTCGTTCTTGTTTTTCTATCTCAACTTGAGCTTTACCCGCCGCCACCTGGGAGATACGGAACGGCCGGAAAACACTGAGGAAGGCCGGGGGATAATCTACCTGGACCAGATCCCTTTTTCCCCGTGGCGCAATTTTCTAACCGGCCCGATGGGGAAATGGTTATTCCTGGGACTGGCCGTTTTCGCCGGTCTTTTGGTTGCCGCGTCGGGAAGCGGCAAATGGCTGGACGTGCAGCAGTTTCTGCACCGCGTTCCGGTGGGAATAGCCGATCCCATCTTCAACCGCGATCTGGGATTCTACTTCTTCAACTTCAGCTTCTATCAGGACCTGTATGCCATCCTGATGCTGACTTTGGTATTAACCATCCTCATGGTGGGGGTAATTTACGTTATAAATGCCTCCGCTGATTTATTGACTGGGGACTGGAAACAGTTTACTACCGCCAAGAGCCATCTGGGGATACTGCTGGCCCTGATTCTGATTCTGAAGGCCTGGGGCTACCGGCTCGACGCCTTCGGAGTCTTGTTTTCCCCGGCGGGCATTGTCTGGGGGGCAACTTATGCCGACGTGCATGCCACTCTGCCTTCCTACCTGTCACTGGTAGTCATCACCTTGATTGCGGCCTTAATAATCCTGGCCAATCTGTGGATCAAAAAAGTCAAATGGATTTTATGGAGCCTGGGCGCCTGGCTGGTGATAGCTGTGGTAATGGGCAGCATATATCCTTCGGCAGTTCAGAAATTGGTTGTGCAGCCTAACGAGTTTAATCGTGAAACCCCCTATATTGAACATTCCATAAAATATACCCGCTCTGCCTATGCACTTGACAAAGCGGAAATAAAGCCCTTTACCAACAGCTATACGCTTGATCTCAAGAAGCCCGAAAACCAGGGCATAATAGCCAATATACGCCTGTGGGACTGGCAGCCCTTGATGGTCACTTTCCAGAATCTGCAGCAGTTGAGGAGCTATTATGTGTTCAATGATGTGGATGTGGACCGCTACACTATCAATGGGCAATACCGCCAGGTAATGGTGGCGGCGCGCGAGATCGACCAGGCCCAGCTTTCCGAAGACGCTCAGACCTGGGTCAATCAGACTCTGATGTACACCCATGGCTACGGTTTATTGATGAGTCCGGTTACCGAAATAGCTCAGGAAGGCTTCCCGCGTTTTTTCATTCAGGACATACCTCCGCGCACGGTGGAGGGAATAACCGTCAACCGACCTGAAATATACTTCGGTGAACGTACCAACAACACCGTGGTGGTCAACACCAAACAGCAGGAATTCGATTACCCCATGGGGGATAAGAACATCTTCTCAACCTACCAGGGTGAAGACGGCATTAAGGTGAATTCATGGGGACGCCGCCTGGTATTGGGCTGGGTTATGAAAGATTATAAGATGCTCTTGTCCAGCGATATCACCAATGACAGCCAGGTTTTGATGGGGCGGCAGATCAATCAGCGCGTGCATACCATCGCACCTTATCTTCAGTTTGACCAGGACCCCTATGTAGTGCTCAATGATGACGGCAAACTGTACTGGATATTAGACGCCTACACCACCACGAGTTATTACCCCTATTCAGAGCCCTACCCCGGCGGCAATGGCAACAACTATATACGCAATTCGGTCAAAGTGACCATCGACGCCTACAGCGGGGAAATACGCTTCTATATAGCTGATGCTGAGGATCCCATCATTAAGACCTATGCTGCCATCTTCCCGGGAGTATATCAGTCCCTGGATGAGATGCCTGCGGGGATTAAGAGCCATGTGCGTTATCCTGAGGACCTGTTTAAGGCCCAAGCAGCTATGTACCGCAATTTCCACATGTTGGACCCCAATGTCTTCTACAACAAAGAAGACCCCTGGTTAATCCCCAAGGAAGTGGTGGATAACCAGCAGGTGGAAATGGAGCCGTACTATATCATTATGCGCTTTCCCGATGAGGAGCAGCCCGAATATGTGCTGATGATGCCCTTTACCCCCAAGAACCGCCCCAACATGATTGGCTGGATGGCGGCGCGCATGGACGGGGACAACTACGGCAAACTGCTGGTTTACGAATTCAACAAACAGGAGACCATATTCGGACCTGAACAGATCGAAGCCCGTATCACCCAGGACACGGTGATATCACAGCAATTGACGCTGTGGAATCAGAGTGGTTCCAGGGTGTATCGCGGCAACCTCATTGTTATACCGTTCGATAATGCAGTCTTGTATGTGGAACCGATTTATCTGCAGGCTGAAAACAGCAAACTTCCAGAGCTGAAACGGGTAGTAGTGTGCTTCGGCAACAGCATCGTAATGGAGCCCAGCCTGGATCAGGCCCTGGTGAGACTGTTCGGCGAAAATGTCGGGCAGCCTGCCAAACCCAGCACTCCCAGCGATCAGCCCCCGACTGAACAGGATACCTTGCCAAGCCTGGCCAAGCAAGCTCGGGAGTTTTACGACCAGGCTCAGAAAAAACTGCAGAGCGGAGATTGGGCCGGTTATGGGGAGAGCCTTAATCAGCTGAATGACGTATTGAGGAGGCTGGAGGCTTTAACCCAGCAGTAGTGATGAGAGACCGGTGAATTGGGGGCGGCTGGGCCGCCCCATTATTTATATACGGGGACACACCCCGGGGGGAATGTCCCTGATTATGCGCGTGGGGGTGCGAAATATTGCCAAAAAAGATAGTGTTTCTGGGAGACAGTATAACGTGGGGTTTCCCCTGGGGACCTGAATATTCCTGGGTGCAAAGCTTAAAAAATGTGCTGCCTGACGCCGTATTGATTAACAAGGGTGTCAATGGCAACACTACTTATGACATGCTTATGCGCTTTGAACAGGCGGTATTGAGTCACGGACCTTCTCATGTGGTTATATCCGGATGCATCAATGATGTGCTGTGCGGTGAGTCCTTTGACCGTATTACCTGGAATTTCCGTAAAATGGCTGCTATCGCCGCTGCCAATGGCGTCAAGGTGATTTTTGGAACACCCACGGCGGTAGACGATGCCTACCTTGAAGTCCTGCTGGTGCGCATTCGTGAATGGATGGCTTGTTACGCCCATGAGAACGACATCTCCCTGATCCCTTTTCACAGGGCCTTTTTCGATGAGGAGGGCCATATCAAAGCGGATTTGCTTTTGGCCGACGGCGGACATCCCGATAAAGAAGGTCATAGAAGGATGTTCGAGCTTATAGATACTTCCGTCTTTGACTAGCTTTTTCAAAGGTGAACATCGCCACCGCCGGATCCGCAGGCGACAGCAATGTACGGTGCTTAACGGATGTAAAATTCTCAGCTCTGAGAAATTCCGCCGCTCCGCCAGTTTCAGTTTCCATCAAACATGATTTCATCAACAAAACGCATTTTTAAATCAACGCTCTGAATTGGGCCACGGATTTAATGGCATTACATTGCCAGGCAGCACCGCGTCCCAATAATGGCAGGTGGTTGCTGCCAGAGAATAAGGCGGCTTGACGGCTTTGTTTACGAAATTAACTGCTTTACTGATAGGATTTTTGATAAAAGCCGCAGGCTCGCTCGCAAGAGAATCCCCGCAGCTAATTCAACTCATGGCAAATAATCCAATAAAGTCTGTTTTGCTGTAACAGCATCGCCTCTGCCTGAATAGGATAGATAATCCGTGGCTAACAATTTA
This sequence comes from Syntrophomonas sp. UBA4807, assembly GCA_002402575.1. Lineage (GTDB taxonomy): Bacteria > Bacillota > Syntrophomonadia > Syntrophomonadales > Syntrophomonadaceae > DTU019. Next base: position 38,059 of record DHGD01000129.1, on the reverse strand, counting down.
CGCAGCCAGTAAATCTTGTTGCCGCGGCTTACTAAGGAGGGATGCGGATTGTGGAAAGACCTTTTCGCCAGGGTGGAATGGCGCATATTTTTTTCCACTCTGGGGCTGGTATTTCTATCAGAAATGGGTGATAAAACCCAAATCAGCACCTTGTTTTTGGCCAGCGCCAAGCCCAATTATGTTTTTTGGGTGGCCCTGGGTTCCGCCAGCGCCTTGATATGTACTTCCTTCATTGAAGTTATCATCGGTTCGTCCCTGGCCAGGTTCCTCAAGCCGCAGGCCATCAGAATGGTGTCGGCGGTGGTATTCATAACCCTGGGCATATTGCTGGTATTTGGGGTTATCGGCAACATAGCAATCAAGTAAAGAGGAAGGTGATCGCATGAGCATAAAGCTGTTAACCTGGCTTACAACGTACATCGTCATCATTCTGTGTGAACTGGGTGACAAGACCCAGCTGGCAGTGCTGCTGTTCACCAGTAACAAACCGGGCAAACGCTGGACCATATTCTTCGCCAGCGCCCTGGCCTTAACCTTATGTGTTTTAGTAGAGGTCACTGCCGGGGTGGCCTTAGCCAGGCAAATCACTCCGTCTATAATCAACCGGGTGGCAGGATTCGTATTTCTGGCACTGGGCGTTAGTGCGCTGTACCAGCTGTTAACAGAGCGGGAAAAAAGCGAAGCGGTGATTGAGGCTGCTGATTTTGCGGAACAGCCAGGTTAAAAAGGAGCGTTCTACTATTTTTTTCTTTTAGCGCATAGTATAGCAAAAGACCATCCATAATGGGAGGCAGATATGCCGGACCGCGACGACGGATTTCGCACTATAAGAGGATATGAGCTGATTGAAAAAAGCCTGCATCTGACCGCCAGTATGGAGGATTACCTGGAGATGATTTTCCGGCTGTGCAGGCACAAAGGCTATACACGCATAAGCGACGTCGCGGCAGCTTTGCATGTGCAGCCGCCCTCGGCCAGCAACATGATTCACAAACTTACCGAAACGGGTTATGTAGAGTACGAAAAATATGGTGTGGTGTTGCTCAGTCAAAAAGGTGCCGAAATGGGAAAATACCTGCTTGAGAGGCATCATATCATCGAAGACTTCCTTAACATTATCGGGGTCAATCAGAATGTTCTCATTGAGACAGAGAAAATTGAGCACAATCTGAGCCCGGGCACAGTGCTGTGTATAGATCTGCTGGTGGAGTGGCTGAAAAATACTCCGGCCTGGAGTCAGTATCTGGAGAATTGCGGGCAGAAAACTAAACAAGAATAAATAAAGGGGACGCCGTAACCGCCCCCTTTATTTTGCTGCTGGCTGTAGGAGCCCGACTAGATCATGGCCGGGGTCATTTCTGGAGTTAATGGAATTACTGCCATTTGTGTAATGAGGCTGCCGTCGTGATTGAATAACCTGGCCTCAGCCTGGGGCTGTGTTTTGGCGTCACTGTAGCGGGCAACGATGGCCGCCGCTTGAGTGGCATCGCTCTGTCCGGGCCTGAGTCGGCGCAACAGGCCGGTAGGACCGGGAAACTCAGCCATTTTTATGAGGATATCACCCGGTTGCGCAGCGCGCTTGAGCAGCTCGTTTTCACTATGATTGCGCCCCACCACCAACAAGGCCTCTCCCAAGTAGAAATGACGGCCCACTTTCAATATTTCGGTATCAGACCAGCTTGGCAACTCTCGATATTCCAACAGACTGCGCAGACGGCGCGCAAACCCAGGCTCAGTCAACAGGCATCCGCCTGCCGGGGAGGGATAGCGCACTATACCGAATTCCTCGGCCAGGGCCATCTGCCGGGTGCGGCCCCTGCCGCTGATATCCAGCAACTGTTCGCGGTCTATCCAACCCTCCCGCTCAGGTATAGTGGCGGGCAGCAATTTCCCTGACAAAGGACGCACGATAAGTCCTTGATATGTGGACAATTTTTCCACAATGCTCAGCGAGGATTTATTCTGACTCATAGGGCGCTGCCCCAGGACTTCTCCGGTTACCAAAAAGGATGCCCCCACTTGCCGCATATGATCGCCTGCCTGGCGCAGCATGAAACCGTGGCAGTCGATACAGGGGTTTAAATTCTTGCCGTACCCGTAGCGGGGATTGAGCAGAATATCCTTTACATAAACCTGGCTTACATCCAAAACCTGGAGTTCGATGCCCAGCCTGTCCGCACTGGCCTTAATTGCGGGGTTGTCGCCAAAAAAAGGGGTCTTGAAACATATCCCCGCAACGTCGATCCCTTGTCGGGCAATAAGGCGGACAGCCAGTTGTGAGTCCAGGCCTCCTGAAAACAGACATATCGCTTTCATGTTAACTCCTTTAGCAGTTTTGTCTTAAACGCGAGATATAGGTTTCGTTATCAACGATCTTGAAACCATGCCTTTTTAATAGAGCTGCGGCCACCCCGTCACCCTCTTTGAGCCGGGAGGAAAAATTGCCGTCATATATGGCGCCTACACCGCAGGCAGGGCTGCGGCTTTTAAAAACCACTAATTCCGGATCGACCGTCCGGGCAATCTTTAAGGTTTGCTCGGCCCCCCTGATGTATTTTGCGCTGACCTCGGTGCCCTGGCGCGTCATGACCCGGGCCTGGCCAGCTAGGACTTCTTGGCCTGCTCCGCCAATGATTTCCGCTGCTGTACGGGGGGTTTCAAGCCCGCCCAACTGCTCCGGGCACACCGGGAGTGCCTGGCCGGACCGCAAAAGTTCCTCAAATATGGGGTTACGGTTGTTTTTACCGTTGTATGTACAGTCAATGCCGCACAGGCATGCGCTGATTATAAGCATGGCACCACTCCTTTGGGGGTTTGTCATATTTACCGGACAGATATTATTATTCCTAAAAGGGAGCATGGTTAGCAAAAGTAGCGCGGTACTCATATTATATGATACAAAACTTTTGCACTGGAGATAAAGCATGAATCAATTCAGAATGGTAACAATCGCCTCAAATCCTAGACTATCCACAGATACGGTACTGCTTAGTTCAAAAATCGCCGCTGATATCGATATTGCCAACCTGCCCGAACTTACCTTCGGTGTCGGACTGCACCGGAAAATCCTCAAGCCTAAAGTCAATACCAAGGTGAACAACAAAAACCTCATTTCTTTGAATCCTTCAACCATGCGAAGATTATTCCTTTCTTCAGGGCGGAAATACGGTATATACATCGGCGCGGCAGAGATTCGTCTCGGACCAGTGGTGGGGATACTGGCGGAAACGAGTCCGGATGCCAACCGTCCGTTTGCAGGGCAGTCGGGATTTTTTCAACAAATGATCACTGCCTCGCGCCGCCTGGGTCAGATATGCTTTGGATTCAGCATATATGGCATTCACTGGCAAAGCAACACAGTTAGTGGATGGACTTATAGCGGAGGCCGCTGGTATCGGGCTACTTTCCCGCTGCCTGACGTAGTTTACCCCCGTGCTAAAGGCTACTCGGCGGCTGTAAACAGCGCCCGCAGGAATATGCAATCGCGGGGGGTGGCTTTCTCCAACCCTGCCTTAATTGGCAAATGGCAGACATACAAAATCATAAGCCAGCACCCGGAACTTATTCCTCATCTTCCAGACACCCAGCTGGTCACCAACCTCAAACAGGTGGACTCAATGATCAGCAAATATCGCGGAGTTTACATCAAGCCGGTCAACGGGTCCATGGGGCGGAACATAATTAAAGTAGTCCGGGGACCGGGCACCAATCGCTATCATATTCAATACCGTCACAGTCAAGGGACATTCTATGGTAGCGCGTCTTCCATGAGCGCCCTGCGCCAGAAGTTGCGCCGGATTATGGGACGGCGCCGCTATATTGTACAAAAACAGATTAATCTTATTCGTAGCGGAGGTAATATACTCGATGTCAGGGTATTTATACAAAAAGATCACAGCGGAGAGTGGTCAATTACCGGAATGGCTTGCAGGGTGGGACGGAATGGCTCCATAACCAGCAACATCTGCTCCGGCGGATATGCTATGCGAGTAACCGGCGTGCTCCGGGTCCGGTTCCAGGATGAAGAGAAAGTCAGAGAAATTATGGAAACCATCCGTTATGTAGCCAAAGAAGCAGTTCTAGCTATTGAAAATGCTATTGGCCCTTCCGGCGAGATGGGAGTTGATATCGGAGTAGACCGCGCCGGCAACGTATGGTTTATAGAAGCCAATCTAAAACCGGGCCGCCAGGTTTTCAGGATGCTGAACGAGACCCGGATCAGAAGGATGACGGTGGTTAAACCCCTGCTGTACGCTCGTTATCTGGCCGGATTTGAGCCCAAAAAACCGCTGCGGTAATAATGGCTGGCGGCTCTGAATATGCAAAATAGAGAGGGCTATTAAATGAACAATGTAATAGGTCAGATTATGATCAGCCATCACTTGTGTGACCGCTTCAATATACCGCTCAAACAGACGCTTACAGTGAGAGTCGGGGGCCTCACGGCCGTGGCCAGGGCGGCTTTTTCAGCCCAGGCCGCTTCCGGCTATCTGCTGTCACCGGAACTAGCTAAGGCTTTGTGCCTGCATAAAGGTCATGGGCTGCGTTTCCGGTACGACACCGCAAACCAAATGGTTCATCTGGGACCGACTATAGGCATACTGGCTACCCGCTTGCCGAACCTTTCAAGCCCTGACCCCAAAAGCCTTCAAGCAGAATTGATGTATCTGAGCCAGTTAGGCAAGGGCATAAAAGGCCAGGTATACGTGTTTACTCCCCAAGGAATCAACTGGGTTAATAAAACCGTACAGGGCTACAATTACCGCCAGGAATCCTCCGAACGGGGACACTGGTCGGCGGCAACCTATGCCCTGCCAGATGT
>DHGD01000129.1:9748-33170 GCA_002402575.1 Syntrophomonas sp. UBA4807 | reverse complement strand
TTGAGTGAGAACATTCCCGAAACCCGACTATTAACCGTGGCGGAAATGGATGGCATGTTGAAAAAATACGACGTCCTTTTCCTGAAACCATGCAATGGCAGTCTGGGCAGAGGCATAATTTATGTGAAGAAACAACCTAACGGGCAATTAGGATATATGACCAATTCTAATGGTCGCATGCTTGGCCCGGTGAACAGCTCCAGGGAGCTTTTGGACAAAACAGTCGCCTTCAGGAAAGGCCGCCCCTACCTGGTCCAGCAGGGCCTGCATCTTGCCAAATACCACGGTTCCAACTTTGACATTCGAATCATCTACCAGAAGAATGGGCTGGGTGAATGGCAGACTGGAAAGAAATTTGCCCGCGTTGCCCCCCGGGGCAGTAATATTTCCAACCTGAGCAGCGGAGGAACTTATGAAGCCTTCAGAAGGCTTATGGCTTATCTATATCGCAAAGAAATCCGTAAAAGAAAATATGCCCAGATAAATGAGCTTTGCAAAACGGTGGCGGCAACCATGGAAGAACAATCTGAAGGGATTTACGGCGAGTTGGGACTGGATATAGGAATAGGCCGAAACGGTATTTTTTATCTTATCGAAGTCAACTCCAAACCGCGCAAAACCACCTCAAGTCAGAATTATCGCGGATTAATCGCCAATACTTTCAGGCGCCCGCTTGAATTCGCTTCCTACCTGTCCGGATTCCCCCATAAATAAACTGGATTTAATATATCGACTGTAAGCAGGGAGGGATTGTTGACGGCACCAGGGGCAACAATCCCTCCCGCGTTATAAATCCTCCCCGATATCATCCCCCGATACAGAATTATTTAGTATAATGAAATTGGCAGATACAAGAATTGAGGTGAGGTGGCGAAGATGAAGAATAAGCGTACGGTGCAGTTTGTCTTTATTATACTTGTCGTTGCCTTGGTTGGATTCGGCAGCTTTTATCTGTCCGAGTATGTCTGGGGCGGACCTGCCCAACCGCAACCTTCTCAGAACCAGCAGCAAGAGCAGCAAGCACAGCCCAACAGCTCTCTTAGTGGGGGCACGGTGATAATCGGACCTACCGGCATAGCTGACATGGTAACCAGGGTCAGCCCGGCGGTTGTCAACATCGAGACCAGTATCAGGGTGTCAGCCGATAATCTCTTCATGGACCCCTTTTTTCGCGATTTCTTCGGTGACCGTATCCCTCCCGGGCAGAGTATGCAGACTGCCATCGGGACGGGGGTTATCATTAATGAAAACGGTTATGTGATCACAAATCAGCATGTCATCGACCAGGCCCAGACCATCACCGTAAACCTTGCCAACGGAGAAAAATATCCGGCTACTGTGGTGGGACAGGATTATGAATTGGACCTGGCGGTTCTGAAAATCAACGCTAATAATAAGTTTTCCTGGCTTGAACTGGGTGACTCGGACAACCTCCGGGTGGGAGACTGGGTGGTGGCTATCGGCAATCCCTACGGTCTGGAACATACCGTCACCGCAGGGGTGGTTAGCGCCAAAGGGCGGCCCATGCAGATCGAGGATCGAGTGTACAAAAATCTGATTCAAACTGATGCGGCCATAAACCCTGGCAACAGCGGAGGGCCGCTGTTGAACCTGAGCGGCCAGGTGGTGGGTATAAATACGGCAGTCAATGCTCAGGCTCAAGGAATCGGATTTGCCATATCCATCAATACAGTCAAAGGGGTTCTGAATGACCTTATCCAGCAGGGCAAGGTTATCAGGCCGTACATTGGCATTTATCTGCAGCCAGTCACTCCAGAATTAGCTAGTTCTTTGGGGGTCGAAGCCCAAGGCATAGTGGTTGTAGGCGTGGAAAGCGGTTCACCGGCGGCCAAAGCTGGATTAACCAAATATGATATTATTACCCACATCGATCAGAAAAAAGTAAACACCTATGATGAATTGCAGGATATATTAAAAAATCACAAAATCGGAGACACCGTCATACTGAACATCATTCGCAACCGCGGACCCATTCAGGTGTCACTGGTACTGACAGAAAAACCCTGATTATAACCGGGGGAATTGATAATTGCACAGAATAGTAAAGAAGGGAGCCGTCCGCAATTAACGATATTGGCCGGATCGCTTCCTGTATGAAGGAGGAGTGATAGCTTGTCGAAGGTCAGACATATCGGCATTTTAACTGGGGGAGGGGATTGCCCCGGACTTAATGCCGTCATCAGAGCCATAACCAAATCGGCCACTATGCAATACGGAATTGAAGTGATCGGGTTTATGGATGGATTTCGCGGCCTGGTGGAAAACAGCTATATGGCCTTGGATCCTCGCCTGGTTTCAGGTATAAGTCATACCGGGGGAACCATTCTGGGAACCAGCAACCGGGACAACCCGTTTTCGTTTGTCACCATAACCCAAGAAGGACACCTGCAGACTGATGAATCTGATCGCGCTATTGGCAATCTGCGCAACCTAGGCCTGGACGGCTTGATAGTCATCGGCGGGGACGGCACATTGAATATTGCCAGCCAATTCTACCAGAAAGGCATACCCGTTGTGGGAGTACCCAAAACTATTGACAATGATCTTTCCGCCACCGATGTGACTTTCGGTTTTAATACTGCTGTCAACACGGCTTCTGATGCTTTGGATCGGCTGCATACCACCGCTGAATCACATCACCGGGTAATGATTCTTGAGGTGATGGGCCGCTACAGCGGTTGGATAGCTCTGCACGCGGGCATTTCGGGCAGCGCTGATGTTATCCTCATCCCCGAAATTCCGTTTTCAGTCGATGCCATTCTTAAAAAGATCGCGGAACGCTACCGTCAGGGCAAGAAATTCAGCATTATTGTAATTGCCGAAGGGGCTTTCCCGGTGGGAGGAGAAATGGTGGTGTCGAATTATGTACCCACCAGCCACGATCCCATCCGCCTGGGAGGCATCGGTGAGAAGGTGGCCGAGGATCTGGGCAAAGTGTTGCGTAATGTAGAGATAAGGGTGACTGTATTGGGACACTTGCAGAGGGGAGGCTCACCCATCCCCTATGACCGCATACTGGGGACCCGTTACGGGGTAGCGGCAGTGCAGGCTTTCGTGCGAGGAGAATACGGATCCATGGTCAGCTTGCAGGGCGCGGAGATAAAATCGGTGCCTATAGCCGACGCTATTAAAGAGATCCGTAAAGTAGACCCCAATGGCGATCTGGTGGCAGCAGCCCGAGGTGTTGGGGTAAGCTTCGGGGATGACATATAATTGAAAAGAGGTAAATGCAGTGAAAAACATAACCGTGCTCGGGGCAGGCATTATGGGGGTGGGAATCGCCCAGGTGGCGGCTGCCGGAGGCTATAATGTCGTCCTTCGTGACCTGCAGAAGAAGCTGGTCGATGACGGTATAAAAACAATAGAGAGAAACCTGCTCCAAGCGGGGGAATGGGGGGGAAGGGACGAGATTGAACGCATCCTGGTCCGCATCCAAGGTACTACTGATCTCGAATTGGCCGGACAGGCGGATTTAGTAATCGAGGCGGTAGTTGAGAATATGGCGGTAAAAAAGCAGATATTTACCCAGATGGACAGCATATGTCCTCCGCACACCATTCTGGCCTCTAACACGTCGAGCCTCTCCATAACTGAAATCGCGGCCGCTACCCATCGCGCCAGCCAGATATTGGGGATGCATTTCTTCTATCCGGTGCCGAAAAAGCCCCTTGTGGAACTGGTGAAAGCCTTGCAGACCGATCAGCTCACTATAGAAAAGACGCGCCAGTTTTGTGCGCAGATTGGCAAGACCAGCGTTGTGCTCAACAGGGAAAGCCCGGGATATCTGTACAACCGTATGGTAATGACCCTGTTAAACGAAGCCATTCACATCTATTGTGACGGCCTGGCTACAAGAGAGGATATAGACCAGACTGCCTGCGCCGGACTGGGCATACCTTTGGGACCGCTGTCCCTAGCAGACGTGATTGGCCTGGACAACCTGCACAATGCCATGCTGCTCTACTGTGAGGAATTCAAAGATAACAAATACCGCCCACACCCGCTTTTTACCACCATGGTCCGGGCCGGCTACCTGGGCAAAAAGAGCGGGCGGGGGTTTTATGAATATAAATAAATACATATAAATCANNTAGGGGTATGGTTTACGGTAATTGTGATTATAGCAGCATTTATACTGGCCTTGTGGGGGATCAACTATTCGCTGGGTCCTGAGGACAAAGCCTTGAAGATAATGCTTTTGGCTCCCACCTACCTTTTTATGCTGGTGTTCGCGTTTTTAGCCGCAGGGGCGTTTAATCTGACCTATAAGACAACGGATAAAGGCCTTATCCTGCGATGGGGAGCATACACTAAAGTGGTGCCCTGGAAAGAGATCACACATGTCATTAAAGTGGTGGGCAATTGCAATCTTTGCTCTATCATTGGAGCTGACTGGCCTGGTTATCAGGTGGGGATGTACCTAGCCAAGGGAATTGGACCAATACGCCTGTACGCCACCAACCCTGATAAAGGCTTCATATACATCAAAAGCAATGTGGGATTTTTCGGAATTACCCCCCCAGCCCAGATGTATGAGGAGATGCTACAGAATATTGCCGACCACGCACATAAAGAAATCGAAGTGATCAACATCGACGAACTGCCCGAAGAAGTGCGCGGGGAATCGGAGAAAAACGATTTTACCTACCGGCTGTTGAAAAGCATAAATGTGTGGATGCTGTTGGCTTATATCATTTACCTGTTGGTATTTTTCCCGGGATCGGGAGCACCCAAACTAATCGTACTTTTACTTGTTCTGGCGGTGGGCCTGTTTTTCTTTAACACTAGTAATGCCGCCCGGCTCTATCAGTTTTCAGCGGGAGGCGGCTATGCAATTCTGGCCCTTGGGATTATAGTTAATGGTATCTTCTTCATTGTGTCCTTCGGAGAGATTACTTTAAAGTGACATTATACAGCTGGCGGGGAGCGTGTTGACCTCATGTGCGGGATCGGCGCTCCTCGCTGTGCTTCCAAGCCGGGACAGTTATTGGGATTAGTAAACATAATAATAATTATGTAAACTTGTATAGCTATAGGGAAAGTGGTCTGTCATCAGGAGGGAGGAGTAAGTAATGTTATTGACACCGAGAGAAGAAATCTATGCGAGGGTGGAGAAATTCCAAAAAGAGCTGGCGGAAAAAGAGCTTGACGGGGCTATTATCGTTTTGAACAGTGACATGTTTTACTTGGCGGGGACAGTGCAGAACGCCCAGCTTTTTGTTCCGGTCTCCGGTGAACCGGTATTGATGATTCGCAAGAGCCTGCGCCGCGGCTTAGAAGAATCGCCTTTGAGGAACGTGGTTCCCATAAAAGGGGTCAAAGACCTGCCCGGGGTGCTGAATACTTTTGGTTATGGCAGCGTAAAGCGCCTCGGCCTGGAATTTGATGTCCTGCCAGTCAGCAATCTGCATAGCTATGAAAAGGCCTTTCCCGAGGCAGTTTTCTCGGATGTCAGTGCCCTGCTCAAAAAAATACGCATGATAAAATCGAATTTTGAAATAGAGCAGATGCGGGCTGCCATGCAGATATTGGACGCCGGTTTCAGGGAAGTGCCCCGGGTTTTACGGGAAGGCATACGGGAAGTGGAACTGGCCAGTTATATTGAAGCGGCTATGAGAAGGGCTGGCCTGATAGGCAATGCCAAAATGCGCGCTTTTAATCAGGATTACTATCTGGGTAATGTCTGTTTCGGCAGCTCCGGCTGCAGCTCCAGCGGCATGGATGGTTCGGTAAGCGGCTGCGGTCTTACCCCGGCCTGGCCGCAGGGTGCCGGGAATGCGCAGCTCAAGCGCAACGAAGTAGTGTTTATTGATTATGTCGGCGTGGCCAGCGGCTATTGCGGCGACCAGACCCGGGTATTCTGCCTGGGCAGGCTTTCTTCTAAACTAGAACAGGCTTATAATGATGCCATAATGATAAATGAACAGATGCTGTCCATCTTAAAACCAGGCACCTCAGCGGAAGAGCTGTATCTTCTGGCCGTGAAAATCGCCAAAGAACTGGGCAATGAGGAGTACTTTCTGGGTTACAAAGAGGACCGCGCTCGTTTTGTGGGGCATGGAGTAGGTTTGGAAACGGACGAGATGCCGGTTTTCGCGCCCGGGCTCAAGACCCCCATAGTGCCGGGAATGGTGTTTGCCCTGGAGCCTAAATTCGTATTTGAGGAAGGGGCTATAGGAACCGAGAGCACCTATGTGATGACTGAAAACGGCCCGGAATGCCTAAGCCTAACTCCACAGGCAATCGGCTACGTGGATTAATACTTAAGCCCCAAAATATAGCAGCCTTGGCATACCCGATCTGGATCAAGCTAACAGCAGATGTGGCAGCTATATATTCAGCAGATTATATACATCAAGAAAGGAAAACGCAAATGCAACTCGGCATAATCGGATTGCCCATGGCAGGCAAAACCACTATTTTCGAACTGATGACAGAGAGCAAGGTCAAAAATCTGGGCGCAGGAAAGACCAACACCGCTATGGCACGCGTCCCCGATAATAGAGTGGATTGGCTGGCAGCTTTATATAAACCCAAGAAAACCACCTACGCTCAACTGGAGATGGTGGATATACCGGGTCTGAGTCCGGGCGGCGAAAAAGCGGCCTCAGTGTTTCTAGACGCGGTGCGTAAGGCCGATGCCCTGTTGCATGTGGTCAGGGTTTTTGATGACCCCAATGTGCCTTTTCAAGGCGATAAGCTGGATCCGGTGAGAGACATCGAAAACATTCATTATGAGCTGCTCCTGGCCGATCTGGGGTTGGTGGAGCGGCGCATCCAGCGTATTGAAGACAGCAAGAAGAAAAAGGGTCAAGAAAAAGAACTGGCTCTTTTGCACAAACTACAAGATGCCCTGGAAAACGAGCAAGCCCTGTCGGCCGTTGAGTTTGACCAGGAAGAGAACGACCTTTTGCTGAGCTATCAATTTCTGACCAGTAAGCCCCTGTTAGTCTGCCTTAACATAGGAGAAAACCACCTGGCAGAAGGGGCCTATCCCGCTCAGGAAGAGATCAGACTGTACCTGGAAAACCATCAGCTTCCCTATGTGGAGGTATCTGCCAGCATAGAGAGGGACATCGCCGAGCTGGATGGCTATGAGAGGGAAGAATTCATGCAAGAACTGGGCCTGAAAGAGCCCGGCATGGTAAGGGTAGCCCGCACCGTTTACCAGAGCCTCAATCTGATATCTTTCTTCACGGTAGGCGAAGACGAAGTCAAAGCCTGGACATTAAATTCCGGCAGCTCGGCACGAAAAGCTGCCGGAAAGATCCATTCTGATATCGAACGCGGTTTTATCAGGGCGGAAGTAACAGCCTACCAGGCTCTCCGTGAATGGGGCAGCATGGCCGCAGTCAAGGAAAAGGGCTTGTTCCGTCTGGAAGGCAAGGAATATGTGGTGATTGACGGAGACATCGTTCATTTCCGCTTCAACGTGTAATCAAAACTGGCGATAGATGTTCCTCCACCAATACCGGCATTAAACTGCCGGTATTTTATTTTTGGTTTCTTGTTCACACAACAATCACGGTATATAGCCATTATTCATATGATGGAGTAGAGAATGAACAAGGGGCAGATCATGCAGAAACGTATTGTTACTCAACTAGAGATGTCTAAACCCCCCAACAATAATGGAAAACCTATCATACAGGCCATAGCTGGCAGCAATTCTAAACCTATAATTAAGCCGGACGTAAAACTGTTAACAGAAAACAGCCAGGTTTCAGTAACTGGAAAACTGGCGCGGCATCTGCAGATTCCCGACGGGCCGTATCTGCTCTATCATGTCGACCAGCAGGGTCTTTATCTGGGGCCCGTTATAGGCATACTCAACAGCTCCCTCCGGGCAGAAGGTCGCCCCGGACCTTACGAAGCCAAAATATACCGCGAGATCGTCAAATATGCTCGTAAGCGCGGGGTTCTTATATACCTGTTCAGAGCCGGCGCAGCATTTAAAAAGGAAGGGCTCATCGAGGGTTCGACCCTGAATCAATCTGGCAACTGGGTGGTGAGACAGTTCCCCCGTCCGGATATCGTTTACAATCGCATTCGCAGACGCTATCTGGAAAACAGCCCTGAGGTCGAAGCGCTGCTCAAGCATATCGAAGCAGACCCGCAGATTTACCTATTTAATAGTCGCTTTCTATATAAATGGGAGGTCTACCAAGCAGTAAGCAGCGTGCCTATGGTGTATAATTTCTTTCCGCTGACCATGAACTTCAATCGCAAAAACCTGGAGCTAATGCTTAATTATTGCGATGAAATCATGCTTAAGCCGGACAATGGCTCTTTGGGCAAAGGCATCCTCAAGATAGTGGCTCAAGGCGACCGTTACACATTAGCTCAATCGAGCGACCCTACCCATCCGTACAAATACAGTTCTCTTGATAAACTATTTACGACTCTAAAAGACAAAATGAACGTCAACGACAGCACCTTATTACAACGCCGTGTAGAACTGAGCCGCTACAAAGGAAGCATCTTTGACGTTCGTGCCCAGTTTCAAAAGGATGGCAGCGGCACCTGGGTAACCACCGGCGCAGCAGTGCGAGTGGCCAGCAAGAAACAGTTCGTTACCCATATCCCTAACGGGGGGCGGGCTGAAAAATTAGAAGATGTTACACGCCGAATTTTCCCTAAACCAGCCACCAGGAGTTTTATTCGCGACCAGCTCGACTTCATCTGCAACCATGTGCCATCGCTTTTGGAAAAACGTCTCGGTCTCAATCTGGCAATTGTTTCGATGGATATCGCTATCGACCCACAGGGTAAAATGTGGATCCTGGAAGTAAATTCCAAACCGTCTCATTTTGATGAGCCGGATATTCGCCGCCGACATACGCAGCTACTGATTGACTACTGTATCTACGCGGCCACAGCACAGAAAAAGAAACTAACAGAGAGGTCTAGCCTATGAACATCCAATTACTTTACGCTGATAATTCCACCGGGAGGCTGCTCGCAGATGGGCTGCGCGATTCCGGCCTGAAAGTTTATGCGGACCAGACCACTTTCATGGGTGATGAGTACTTGGAAATAAATGTCCTCAATCAACAGGGCAAGACCAGGATACTAAACCATCGCCCTGCTATGAAATTGGCCATGAACCAAACCCGGGCCTTCGAACTGTTACAAGCCAATAAGGTCTATTGTCTGGATCCCGAGGAAGATAATGTGAACCGGACATATAAAATTCTGGTGTTTGATCTGGATATAGTCTCGATTTGTGTAGAGGTAATTGGAAAAGGGACCAAACCCAAATATATTAAAGAGAATGAGAACATGAAAGCCGCTCAGATTGCCCGTCGGGTTTCTACTATTTTGGGAGTGGATATGGTTATGGTTGAAATTGCCCTTACCAGCAGAAGAAAGTGGAAGATAGCCGGATTAGAATTATCGCCCGAGTTGCGACCCAAGGACATCGAGCAAGTAGTTAATAAGCTGAAAGCCATGTACATGCAGGGTGAAACAGAGGTTAAAATGGGTGCCGACCCAGAGTTCATGCTGGTTAACAGCAGAAGCGGAAGAATGGTGGCGGCCTCCGAGTATTTCCCCAGAGAAGGCATGGTAGGCTGTGACGCCATCCGCATACCCAACCGGCAGCAGCGGCCTATCGCTGAAATACGGCCCAGGCCCGACCTGGAACCCCAGCACCTGGTGGTTAACATCCGGGAAGCTTTACGTAATGCCAGCAGATTAGCACCAGCCCCTAATGTTAAATGGGTGGCGGGCAGTCAGCCATTCCCCGGCTATTCAATAGGCGGACACATACATTTCAGTAATATTAAGCTCAATGCCGCACTGTTGCGGGCTTTGGATAATTATCTGGGCATCCCTGTATTCCTTATAGAAGACCAGTTGACAGCCGTGAGAAGACGCAAACGCTATGGCAAGCTCAGCGATTACCGCACCAAAAATCACGGCGGTTTCGAATACCGCACCCCGGGGAGCTGGCTGGTAAGCAAGGAAATAGCCACAGCGGTGCTATGCCTGGCTAAGGTGGTAGTCAGCTGCTATACCGAGTTGAACAGCAATTATCTAAACAATGTTCAGGCATACCAAGCCTTTTACCGGGGTGATCAGGACTACTTCCGCCGCATCTTTCCCCATTTATGGGCTGAAATAGAGGCCACCGAACTGGCCCGTAAATATGCCCAGGAAATGTCCATTCTGCCTTGGATGATCGAAAATCATGTGGCTTGGGATGAAAAAAAGGATTTGAGAAAGTCCTGGAAGATAATCGATAAATCAAAAAAAAAACCAGAACAATTTATCGAGGCCGGACAAGGCAAAGTCTCCAGCGCTGACACCTACCTTGAACCGAATGTTTGTAACGATGGATTCCCGGAGCCGGTTGTAAATCCCGATCAGAGCCGTCCGCGCCGCAGACAGTCCACCTCGCAGATGCTCGGAACCCGCAACCTGCGGCGGAGCACGCGCAGCCCACGCAGCACAAGTTCCTCTTCCGCGGACAACCGCATCCGGTTATTCAGCCGGGAATATGAAAACGATAACCCTGACTTCGCCAGGGTTATCGGAGCGGAGCATATTCGTGGGGTGTCCACCCACTTTGAGATGGTTAGCGCATATCAAGGCGCGACAGCAGGGTATTAGCGGCTTTCAGATGGTAATTTACCCGTACGCTTAATGAAGGATTGTCACAGGTTTCGAAGATAAAAGCGTGTACATTCTCATACTGCCCGGCCGCTCTGGCCAGACTCCCTTTGACAGGGTATCTGAACAAGCTGAACTTTTTGTACGAAGTGCTGATATCGCCATTAAGGTCCCTTACAATAGCATTGGCCATGGTCTGGGTAGTGCTGTTGGGGTAGTAGATAAGACTTTGGCCGACTGAATCGCTTAGTTTGCAGTAGCTGTAACCTTCGTGCATGTCCATCAGCCAGTCAACATCATATTTCTTAACAGCCGACCAGATAGATCTGGCCAAGGTGGTGTCGGCCGACTGGGTGCTGCTCTGAGGAAAGTCACGGTTCAGGTCACCATTGTAGGTGCGGGTGTGGCGGGCTACTGCCTTCTTATTTGCCTGGGGCAGCACGATAAGCTTGCCTTTTTTGATGTCCCAACTCTTAACTTTGGCCGCTGCGGTATATCCTGCGGTTTCATTACCATGAACACCGCCTACTATCATGACCACTGGGCCGGATTTCCCGCTGTCGATAATATACATTGGGGTGGCGTATGTAGTGTCAGAGGCGATGGTAACTGTCTTAGTGGTATCTGCTTGTGCTACCGGCGTAGCTACAGCAAGTCCAGAGATTGCAAGTAATGTAATCAAAGTCATAATAGAGCAACGTTTTAACATAGCGCTTACTTTTTTCAAATCTACTCATTCCTTTCCTTAACAAATTACTTTTTACAAAAAAGTAAGTTATGACAAAATTCTACAAATTTTAGTAGAATCCTGCCCATTTGCTAAGGTAAATTATGGCAGACTCTGGATTTAATCGGGAAGTATGGGAATAATGTCGAAATGAAGTCCGATGATATCAGCCTCTGCGAAGTGCAAATCGAAGACGGACTGAACGGCTTCTTTTATCAAATTAAGGTCAGTTTGAGTGGCTGCTACGGCAGCGAAGCCAAGCATGGAACGCTGCCACAGCTCCTTATATTTAATTTCCAATACCGAAATATTAACGCGCTTTTTCAAGCGATCCTGTATGCTGCGGATAATCATCCTTTTATCCTTCAGAGTAGAGGCATAAGGTAAAAACAATTCACCATAACCATAAATCACATACAACGGCGAACAATTCCTTTCGTTACATATTAAAGAGACATAGCCTAATTATAACAAAGCTTTTGGTCCGCAAAAACGCCAGGTTACCGTTAGCAACTCGTTATTTCCGCAATGATTAGTATCTAAACAGTCTCAATAAGCCTCGGCCGAGCCATTATGAAAGCCTTAGCCGCAGTGCTCAGCAGTAAACGGACTTCTCAAGTAATATCTGATAAAAGCAGGAAGGGAGTAGCCCGCGCTGGTTTTGATTAGACGGGCCAGGTGAAAAAGCCAACCATTTTACGTATTAAACTTGACTGTAAAATCTTTTATTAAAGTGAACCCCCAAATAATAAAGAACTGCTCAGATGACCAATCGAGGCAGCTCCTAAATAAATAATTATTTATATGCAATATATATGCAATTGTTATGCAACCGCAAATGGGTGGCAAGAAACCCAATATGGCGGGTTTATAGAGGCCTATTTGGTAATTCCCTATCTTCCCATAATGAACATTATGTAAACTAGCCATGAAACTTGAGTGGTGCTTACTTTTCATTTTGGCTAGTTTACATGAATGTTGCCCTCACCCGGACTACCCATCAACTGACGTTATGTAAATTAGCCTCAAATAAATCGATACCCCGGCCGTTCAGGCCGGGGCTATTAATGCGAGTTTGTCTAATCTATGGTGCAATATACTATACCGATGGTGCCTGGCCCGGTATGTAGTCCGATAACCGGACCGATAGAGCATAATTCCACCCCCATCTGATACTTTCGGGACAGGGTTTCCCGGAGCTGTTCGCCCCTTTCCGCAGCATTTATATGGTGTACAATTAGCGACCTTAATCCCTTGCTGTGCGCCTCAGCATCCAGCAAATCCAGGATGCGCCGGATTGCGGCTGCGCTGCCCCTTGCCCTTTCCCAAAGATGGGTCATCCCCTTTTCCATATCAACAGTCAGGATGGGGCGAATCTTAAGAATGCTGCCTAACAGAGCGGACGCGGTTCCAATACGCCCGCCCTTTTTTAAGTAATCCAGTGTCTCGGGTACAAAATAGAAGTTGACCTTCTTCATTACATCAGCACAGGCCTGCAAAGCATGCTGCAACCCGCCCCCAGATTGCACCGCCTCCGCGGCCGCAATCACCTGAAGTCCCAAAGCCATGCAGTTGGTGCGTGAATCCGCAATCTTTATGCGCGAGGCAGTAAATTCACGCCCAAGCTGATCGGCAGCGGCGCGGGCCGTGGCGTAAGTTCCGCTCATAGCTGAGGAAATAAATACACCCAGGATATCATCGCCCTGTAATAAGCTGTCACGAAAGCAGGACTCGACTTCGCCCTGAGAAGGCTGTGATGAAGTAGGAATAACCCCGTCCATTTGCATTTTTCTGAAGAAATAGTCTTGGTCTACCTCGTTTTCTTTAAATGATTCATGGGGAAAGTGCACACTAAGAGGTAAAACCCTTATGTTAAGTCTTGCGCAAATTGCTTTGTCAATATATGCCGTACTATCGGTAAAAACTTGAATTCCCACTATAATCCTCCGCCGGATACGTCAATCCGAGAATCTTCAATTGTGATCACCTAAGGCAATATCTATATATTCGACAGCGGCTTACTGATACCTTTTGTTTTTCTATGAGAGTCTGAACATAGGGCCTTCTGCGTTATATCGGGAATGCTAGGGGGCATAATTATGGATTACTTCAATAAACGACTTTCTATTCACCCAGTCCTCAGGCTCAAACCACTTTCAGGCCCGTATAAGGCGATGATAATTGTGGAGCTTAGAGCAGCGGAGCCAACCTTAACTCGAGTTGGTGTCGAATCAATATTGAAGATTATGTGTGGCTTGGAGTTGATTGGAATCATATCGCAAATTTCACATAGAAGGTAGTTCCCTGCGGGGTAGTATCGATATGTATACGCGCATTATGCCGCGTGGCGATGCGGTAGCAGACCGCTAGACCCAGCCCGCTGCCATGTTCTTTGGTGGTCAAAAAAGGCGTTCCTAGTTTATCCAGCATAGATTGTTCTATGCCTGAGCCCTGGTCGGTTACTGCCATGACTACGCTACCATCTTCGAACCAGGTTTTGATTTTCAGCACCCCTCCCGCTGACATTGATTCTAATCCATTGTTGACTAGATTAAGTATTAATTGGCGAATTTCCTTTATATCGAGACTTAAATCGGGGGTTGGCTTCATATCAAAAACAACGGACTGATCCCTGATTACCGCTTTGGCTTCTAATAATGGAAGAAGTTTGGCAACAATAGCATTAATATTGCCGTTTTCTATTTCCACCGCTTTGTCTTTAGCCAGGGACAGGAATTCGGTAACTATAGAATTGGCTCGGTCCAATTCCTCAATCATCAAATCGAAATGATCATAGACCTCGGAATAGGAATCATTCTCTCTCATCAGCTGCAGGAAACCTCGTACCGTGGTCATGGGGTTGCGGATCTCGTGGCCGATGCTGGCTGCCATCTCCCCGACTATGTTGAGCCGGTCGAGGCGGTTCATTTCATTTTCCATCTGCCTCAAATCAGTGATGTCGATTATTACACTGAGTAAGCAAGCCTCACCCTGTATATCGATCAGTTCAGAAAAATAACGGCCCAGTCTGACTTCTCTATTTTTTCTCCTAAACCAGAATTCCATATCCCGCAGCGAACCTTTGTCTGCAGTTTCTTGTTTGAGCACTTCCCGATCCTGAGGGTTCATCCAAAAACCTATATCGCCTAATTCGATGGAAGTCCGTCCGATTATCTCCTCCAAACTGTATCCGGTAATGGTGCAGAAGGCATTGTTTACCTTGATATAGCGGCCTTCTTCCAGTGTGGATATGGACATGATGAAGGGACAAACTTCAAAGGCCAGTGAAAAGATTTCCTCTGAAAAACGTAACTGTTCCATCATCCTCTGGCTCTCGGTAATGTCCCGGGAGACATTGAGCAGGTAGCTTTTGCCGTCTATATCGATAATTTGCCCAGATAAGGATAACTTTCTGATGTCGCCCGACTTGGTCTTTAAATCAAGTTCAAATCCCTGCACTCTTTTTTGCTGCAGCAGACATCTCTTGAGTGCTTCACGATGCTCCGGTTGCGCCCAGATGCCCATTTCATCCACTGTGCGTCCTATGACTTCTTCCCGTTGGTAACCGGTCAATTTTACAAAAGCATCATTAACCTCAACATAACGACCCTCCTCCAGGGTTGAGATAGCCATCAGATCGGGATTAAACTGAAAGGCCTGAGAAAATTTTTCCTCTGATTGTCGCAGATTTTGTTCAGATTTGCGTAATTTTTCTTCGATCTCTTTTAGTGGCCCTATGTCAGTTACAGTAATAAGCCAACAGGGCTCACCGTTCATCGCCACCACTCGGGCTGAAGCTAGACCAATGCCGGGTGTGCCGTTTTTATTCAGGTAGGACATTTCGAAGTTATCGATTATACCTTGAGTCAACAGCTGGTTATGGAAAGCCCAGGCCCGGTCTTTGTCAGCCCAAAGTCCCAATTCACCGGTAGTCTTGCCGATAACTGCCTTGCGGCTATGACCGAACAGGGTAATCCAGGCCTGATTAACATCCAAATGGATTGAATCACTGGTGGTAATGCTCATAGCTATCGGATTGGAATAGAACGCTCGCGCAAAACAATCCCCTTCCAGTGACGGTAGAGATGTCCAAGGGCAGCTGTAATTAAGCAGCTTGCGCCTAATGGAGCAAAAATCAGTCAGGTGATTAGGCTCAAAGTGTTGCCTGCCAGATGGCAAAGTATTCTGTTTAGGTTTTGCCTCATATCTGGCAGCGGTTTCGTGGGCAGACCTCAAAGCCTGGTTTTCCGCCTCCAGTTCTACAATACGGTTCCGAAGCAGAACCAATTCAAGCATAATGTCTTTTGTATCGGGGGTGCCAAACATCACACCTGTCCCTTCCCTTAATGCACTCAGTGGAAAATCTATATTGACTGGAGAATCCAATGCCGGCATTGCTGATTACTAAGACTTTATCACCGCTCCGAAGGGCATTAGGCCCAGTTGGGCAAATTTGAAATGCTGTACTCCAAAAGGTATGCCGATTATGGCGATGCAGAATACCAAGCCGATTGCGAGATGAGAAACGGCGAATTCCCAGCCGAAGACAATTATCCAGATAATGTTGAAAATCAATCCCCCGGCTCCGAAATGGCCGATTTCAATGGATTTACCAAACGGCCATAGTACAAAAGCGGCGATCTTAAAGCACTGCAACCCAAAAGGTATCCCAATAAAAGTTAAACACAGAATAAGACCCGCCAAAGTCCACGCTATAGACGCTATCAAACCACCCCACAGCAGCCAAATCACATTTCCAATTAGGCGCATGGGACCTGTTTCCTTTCCCTCCATATATATTAGTAACTACTTTATTATATCAAAAACTCCTATCCAATCCTTAATAGTTATATAGTGCCAGAATGTTTGAGGTTGGAATATTATGAGGCATAATCCCGCAGAACCTTTATATGAGGAGGAAAAACAATTGTCTAATGCAAATAATAAAACTCGGTGTCGGACGGCTGGTGCAGTGTATGCCATGACCAATTCCGCCGTTAGCAATGCGGTAGCCGCCTTCCGTCGTGAAAACGGCACACTCGTTTTTATAGGCACATTTCCTACCGGTGGGCGGGGTATTGGATCATCTCTATGCCTTAATTGGCAACCGCGGTTCGATCACCATCTTAGGTATCGGCCGCGACGGTCGTCTGACCCGCATCAAAGTGAAAAAAGACACCGGCCTGCCAGGTCTCGGTTCCCAGGGCTTGGCGGTG
The DNA here is from genome assembly GCA_002402575.1 of Syntrophomonas sp. UBA4807. Classification (GTDB taxonomy): domain Bacteria; phylum Bacillota; class Syntrophomonadia; order Syntrophomonadales; family Syntrophomonadaceae; genus DTU019. The sequence goes on along the minus strand of DHGD01000129.1, from coordinate 16,592 downwards.
CGCTAACAACCGAACTGACTGCATATCATGACATAAAACAGCCCGCCTTGAGTAGGGCTGTTTTATGTTGCTTTAATACCGTTTAAACTGCGAACTTGGGGGGCAGTTGCTTGTGCCCCAAGGATTTTAACGCCTGGTCTATGGTTTGCAGTCCGGGGGTAACCAATTGCTTAGATATCCCATGTGCCAGACACCGTTCTCTCTCATCGAAAACGGCCGCCTCGGCGATGCACACTGTCCTTCCTGTCTTGATGCGTTTACCTTCTACCAGCAGATGGCCCTCTTTTACTGCGGAAAGCATGGTAACAGCAACATCCAGCGATATGAATCCGGCATCTTCCGCTATTTCACAGTACACCGCCCAGTAGGCGGCCGTGTCAATCAGGGAGGTATACACCCCGCCATGAACGCCCCCAAAGGGATTGAGATGGCGGCTGCTCAAGTCGACCTCCACCCGTGAATACCCAACCCCCAAATCTACTACCGACATTGCCAGTAGCGAGAAAAAAGGGCTTTGATTGATAAGTTCCATAACAGCTTTGAGATGGTCTGGATTCAAATTGGCCATAAATGAATCACCGCTTTCTCTAATTATGATGAACGTACACCACTGGCAGCGATGAAACCTGGAATGAAGACTGCGGTGCAAGCCGGGTACAGTTCCTTAGGAATGCTGTGCAGAGAGCAGGCCTTGGGCTAAAGTTTCGTGAAACGATATCACCATAGCAATCATTTCCTCTTTAGTGATGGCTTTCAGAATGATCCATTTATATAACAGATATTTCTCCACCGCCAATATGGAATGTGCTACTGGGGCAACCGGGACGTCGCGGAAAAAGCCTCTGGCGATGCCGTATTCTATGTTGCGACTGTAGAAACCAAGCAGTTTATCCTCAAACTGACGCAAACACTGGTCTATGGTATCACTGACCCCAGAAGCCCGGCTGTATATTTCGGAAAGGGCCTCATTGCGAGTGAAAACCTCCATAGTTAAGCGTTTAGTCTCGATAAACCTGCGGTACAGATCGGTTTCGGTAGAGTAATAGCTGCTGATGGTGGAGATAATTTCCCCGGCAAACTCCTCCAACAATGCCTTGAGAATTTCCTCCTTATCGGTGAAATAATTGTAAAAGGTACCGGTGCCATAGCCTGATCTCATTATTATCTCGCGCACCGGTGTTTCCATGTAGCCTTTTTCCACAAAAAGCTCCTGGGCGCATTGCAGCATTCTCTGACGCCGTTCCTGACTCTGTTTTTCTTTAGGTATAGGCACAATCATAACCTCCGAGTGTACGTTCGTTCACTTTAGTATAGCGAAACCAAGAGTCGCTGTCAATAAGAGCAAACATTGGATAAATTACAAACTTGCGGCAAGGCTTTGCGGTGAAGTGTTCCACCAACGCCACATTCTGGTTTTAAGTTCCAGTATACAACGCCGCTGGCACTTTAAAAAAATGAAGAATTGCTTGTAAAACCTATTTAATTTACATTTGATAATCGCCAGCGTGTAAACTATTTAGCCGATGGCGGCGGCGGCAATCAATATAAATTCCGGGAGGCATTTGCTGGAAGCCTATTAATGCCCATAATTTCGCATAAAATACGATATATTTTCTAAAAATATGGATGTCTTAGCGTAATTATTTTGAAAGTAAAGGAGCGTTGCCAATCATGAAACACAACCCTGACGACCGCCGTGACAATGTTGATAAGATTCAGTTCAATATCAACCAGACTATAGAAAATATGGAAAAAGCCAAAGTCACTATGGATTTAACCGATGACCCCAACCAAAAGCAAGCAATTAAAGAAAAGAACCGCCGTCGCAAAGATGCTCTAGACGTGTTTCGAAACGAAATCAAGGACGAAGCCGACGCCCAAAATCGCAGGTGCGAATAACCGCTACCAAGAGTGCGCCGCAGTTTTCCTGCGGCGTTTTTCTATTGCGTGAAGCCCTCTGGATATTTGCGGTATGCTTCGAGCTTAGTCAGTATATAGTTGGAATAGATATAAAAATCGTTCAGGACAATGGTCAGGACAATAATGAAGGTTAATATTATGGGCAGTGACATTGCCCCCCGGTTATGGCGCAAAAACTCTGAAAATGCTGCGAATAACAGCGGTATGGTCTGGGAGGGTACTAATTTTTCAGTTTGGGGAAACATTCGCTCTGTAAGGTCTGAAAGGCTTTGCTTAATGAAGGTACAGGGCAAACTGCTGGCACATGGCGAGGTGATGCCCGGACAGGGCTGGATAGAGCTTGAAACCGCAGCCAAGGATGATCTTCCGAGCGTTGATAATCTCTACCTGGTTGGCACCCGTCCCCTGCCCGTTGAGGACGTTATTTGCATCTGCCGACATCCCGCCACGGTCAATTATTTTCTGGCAGCGACCACTGCTGCCGAATTGCTGTGGCTTGATGCCAAGTTGTCCGCCGACCTTAAAATAGTATGTCGGCAGATCCTGCCTGGGCCACTCGCTGCCCTGATATGCTGCGGGAAAAACCTGTTGGGCCTGGAACTCTTGTCCCCTTCCGGCTCTCGCCTGCACCTGATAGGCATAACCGAAAGCCCAACACCATCGAGCAGTCTCAGGCTGCTTCAAAGCAGAGAACTACCTTTTAGCCTTGTTGCACTGGCAGAAAATGACCATAGCTCTGTTTGGGGGCTAAGTGCTTCCGGTGAATTATACCGTTTGTTATTAGAAAAGGCAGACAATCTAAAGACAGCGGAATTTGCTCTTAAACATGGCAGGCTGGCTAAAAGGAATCGGGCTTCCACCAAGCAGATCGCGGTCCAAGCACTGCATCAGGACGTACGGCTAAAAAGCTTATTTTGGCATCGGTTCCACTTCAAGCCTGAATATTTTTCCTGCCTAGCCTACGATGGCCGTAATTTCTGGTCCTCATCCCGCGATCAGACACAGTTGTTGCGGCTGCACGAAGCGGACGGAACTCTTGTCCGCTCTTACAATTGCCATGCGGCGGTTTCCATCTACTCCCTGAGCTACTGTCATAACAACCTGCTCATACTGGATCGCGACCATCAGCAGCTGCACCTCTATCACCTGACCGACACCATGCAGCCCGCGGCCGCGCTGAAGCCTGCAGGTCAATGCCACCCGGGATACCTCGCCGCGGGCAGTCCCGATACCGCCGGGATGCATGAAATGTGCCTGCTTTACGCAGGCGCAGCAGACTCTCAAAATGTTCACCGCTATGACAGCGATAAGCTGCTGCCCTTGCTCGGTTATCTGAGCCCGCAAGGTGAAATCAAGGACTGCTTTATGGACGGATTCCTAATGCTGGCCCAGTATTCCCCTCTCCTCAACGGGCGCAGTTTTGGGCTGGATCTCTGCGGCCCGCCGTCCCGCCGGGAAGACTGGCTGGCCCTGTTTGATGAGTATTTTTACCCTCAGGCCAACCTTGCGGCCATGAATAAATGCCTGGAAGAGATCAGCCGGATACTAGGGCCTGACCGCTGCGAATTGGCAAAAGTAGTCATAGCTATTCCCACCGCCGATCCGCGCTGCCTCAACTGGGATAATGAAGGTTATTCTCTGGGCGAGGAGAAGCACCGCCTGGAGGTGACCCGGTGGGCTATGCAGGAAGTGGTTAAACGCTGGCACCAGGCTGCTTTCCGTCACCTGCGCCTGGTCGGATTTTACTATATGACCGAACAGGGTCTTTATGATGACAGGTTACTGCACTGCTTCCCCGCTATGTGCAGGCAGTTGGGACTACGTTCTTTTGCCATCCCCGGCATAACTTCCAGCTGGATCACCGAATTCAATCGGGCAGGCTTTGACAGCGTCGTCCTGCAGCCTTCCCATTCCTTCTCGCAACCTGACTTGAGGCACCCTTATCAGCTTTTGAAATGCGCCGGGCGGATTGCTCGGGAATATGGCATGGGCATGGAAGTGGAACTGCCCTATGAGGTCCTGGAGCCGAGCGGCCGCCATAAATTGCGGGACTACCTCCGCATGGCGGCTATTCAGGGCTGGGCCGGGGCCTTTACCGCCTATTTCCAGAGTTACAATCTCATAAAAAGCCTGTGCGAAAGCGAGAATCGTGAATCACGCCAGTTGTATGATGACCTTTTCCTATTCACCCGCCTGTCTAGGCATTCCACAATCCCCAGCGTAATGGCCAACATGAGCATATTCTTTAATTGTCAGGCCGAGTTTGATTGTGGCGCGGCTGACATAATTTATCGCCTCAATATAGAAAAACATCAGGGTAGTTTTCATCTGCAGAAGATTTCTGTTTCCGCCAGTATTGAATAGTGAAGGGCTCAGGAGCGGATGTGCTAAGAGGAATATTTATCTTGCTTCATATGACAAACTAATTAATAACAAATTTGGAGTAAGAATAATGGAAAACAATCACAACTTTTATCTGCCCCGAACCAATCTGATCGGGGTGGGTTCAATAAAGGACCTGCCCAATGAACTGCTGCCCATGAAGTTGAGCAAAGCTCTGATAGTGACCGACAAGAACATAATAAGCCTGGGCTATGCGGAGCAAGTTGAAAAGATTCTCGATAACCTTTTTATTGCCCATGATATTTTTGACGGCATAGTGCATCCCAATCCTACGGTATCGTTCGTTGAAGATGGACTAACTTATTGTGATCAGGGGCTTTTAGACTTTACCATAGATTACAGTATGATAATCTCAATCGGGGGAGGCAGCAACCACGACTGCGCCAAAGCCATTGCCGCGGTAGCCACCAACGGAGGCTCCATAATCGATTATGAAGGTTGGAACAAAGTCGCCAAGCCAATTATTCCCTTGATTTGCGTCAACACCACCGCCGGTTCTGGCGCGGAATTAACCATGACGGCCATTATCACAGACAATACCCGCAAGGTCAAGATGACCGTCGCCTCACCATTGATGACCCCCTGGATTTCTGTAAACGACCCTCTGTTCATGGGTTCAATGCCCCGGGAGGTGACGGCCAGCTCAGGGATAGATGTGGCCTGCCATGCTATCGAAGCCTTCTTTTCCACCGAGTCCTCCCCTATTACCGACGCTCTTTGCCTGGGAGCACTGGAAATAGTATTTGAATATCTGCCCCGGGCTTATGAGAATGGCTATGATCTGGAAGCCCGGGAAAAAATGATGTATGCCAATTTCATGGCCGCGTCGGCTTTCAACAGCGCGGGATTGGGATATGTACATGCCTTGGCACACCAATTGGGAGGGCACTACAATACCGCACATGGCAGCAACAATACTGTCTTGATGCCTCATGTGCTGGAATACAATGCCCCTGCCATCCCTGAGCCACGACTTATAAAAATCTGTGAGCCCTTGGGCAAAAGCGTCCGTAGCAGGACGGAGGCACTGGCGGCGCTGATTGATTCGTTCAAAGAACTGTCATCAAGTGTCGGCCTCCCCGAAAGTTTAGTTGAAATGGGGGCTAGATACGAGGATATAGAGACAATGGCCCAAAACGCCCTTAAGGATATCGTCAGTTTGAATAATCCCCGCAAGGGCACCCTGGAAGATGTTATCGGTATTTATGAGCAAGCTATGTGAGTTGCCCCGATGAGATATTTAGGGCTCTTAATGCTGGTCGTCGCGGTGATGGCCTGGCTTGTTCGCCGCCTGCGGGCGGGCATAAGCATGGCCTCTCGCTGTCAGGCTTTCTTCCTGCCACAACTGATAAAGATATAGCAATAACGAAATAGCCGTGACAAGTACTAACAAGGTCAGACCACTGGTGGTGAAGTCCTTTATACCCAACCTAACCAGCCAGGGCGTAAAGAGATAGACAAATACCAAATTGAAAGTGGCGTCTAAGGCTAAATATGTCCAGAACCGCCGGAAGGTATACTTAAACACCCACAGGGTAACTACTGGGGCCAGTCCATATATATAAGGTATAGTCTGATTAAGAGGATAGAGGGTCTGTTTTATTTTCCACAATCCCATGGTAATACCCGCTTCCATCACCATAGAGGTGATAACCGTTGATAACAAAGCTACCGGCATGAAGCGCCGCAGCTCTTTTTTATCGAAGAAGAGCAGGGTTGCCCAGGGGAGAATCAACATTGACCATAATACCCATTGATTGTTCATCATAGGAAACCTCCGTTAATATGCAGCCCAACACCGACCTATCGGGAACGGGGAACGGCGCCAGGGGGTGACTTTTCTATGCCATTAGCTTGCCATTTCTGAGTCCAAATATGCAGGCTGCAGTTGGCACTGGATAACAACCCGACAACTATGAGGACTTTTCACAACCTGCTTTTCAACATCGTTTTAGATCTTTCAATATTTGTTGCAGCCTCTGATGATACTTGCGGATTTGCATACCAAGGCAGACAAATAATCACTGCATTTATCAAAAACAGTTGGTTATAAGTTATATTAAAGGTAGATTGAGGCAATAATGGAATTAATTCAATTTCAGGAGGATTTGAGATATGGATATGATGTCGCTCGAGGAGTTTAATCAACTGCCTCATAAGGAACAGGTTGTAGTTCACCGGGAGATGAAAAATGCCCTGGGTATCAACGGCATTCTGGAAGCCTGGGACTTAAGCAGAAACAAATACTATTACATGGTTAAGAAAAGAAACCTGAACGAAGAAAACCAGAAGAAGGGCAAAGCACTAAAGAAGACTGCCCCGGTGGCGGCGGAGGCGGATGCCGAGCAGAAGGTCAAAAAAACGGTGCGTAAAATGGTATCAACCGGAAATGAAAAGATAGGCTTTGATATTTCCATACAAGGCTCCACTAAGGTGGTTACAACTATTCTGGAGTCTATCACCGATACTTATAATTCGGATACCGTATTTCAGGTCAATATGTCGGTACGGCAGATATAGC
>DHGD01000129.1:0-9702 GCA_002402575.1 Syntrophomonas sp. UBA4807 | reverse complement strand
TTAAAAGGCCATGCACTGCCAGCCAAATGCAGGGCGGTTGAGTGGAACTGTAAGATACCCGGTGACGTTCCCCTGCCTTGATCAAGACCCAATCCCCGCTTTTCATTTCCAACTCTCGACCATCGCCCCAGGTTAGTTTAGCCTCACCTTGCAATACCATAACCCATTCATCACGAGCTTGGTCAAGCCATACATCCGGTAAGGTTGTGTGTCCATGCGAAATGATACGTTCTATTAAGATCCCTTCACCGGCGGCCAGGGTTTCAACAAATTCCTCTTCAGGAAGCTGGTTGGGCAAAATAAAGATATTCATGACGCGATCTCCGCAAATTATTTAAATCTATGTTGATACTCAGGTGGATAAATCTAATGTTAAATTTCTGTTCCGCCCATGATGCAGCGCGAGTAAAGTGCAGTATTTTAATGCTTTTCCGCAGATCACCGCTCTGCATACTGGCGATGCCTACAAAATAATATATTGAAAATGTTCTTCCCGGTTATCGTGAGGGGACGCCGAATAAAATAATCAGCCCATAGTCAACCCCGGCGTCTGTTGCATCGCCAGTGGTGATATTCAGGTTTTGGAACATGATTCGCATTTTATAGTCTTGGTTTAAAACCTCGAAGCTCATCTGTTCAGCGGGCAGAGCCTCTTTGGGAGCGTTGCCTATCCCAGAAATTGTCCGGGCGAAATCATACAGACCAGTGGCAATCACCTCTTGACCTGTAGCGGTGCGAACCACAACCTTAACCTCCTGTTCTGACAAACGTTCCAGAAGCATTTGATACTTCACTCCGCCGACTTCAAAATCGAGCGGAGTTTCATTTACGCCAACCGCGCCGCGGTGCGAATTGGCGTGAACCATAATGCTGTAACCGCTGATATCTACTGCATGCTGGGGTTCCAGCGTGGCGAAAAAGTAGTTGTTTTCCTGGTTCAAGCCCGGATAGGCAGGCTCAAAGCCAAGAACATTCTTTATGTTGTTGCTGTTATAAGGATTGAAATCTGTCGGCAGCCAGGCCACATAGCGGGTATACTCACGCGCCTGCAGGTAGTTGAGAATGCTGGTAGTTTCCAGGCGCAGGTTCATACTTACCTCTGATTTCGGAGTTATCTGTCCATCGTGCAGGAGGCCTTCAGCTTCCAGCATTCTCTCCAGGCGGTTTATCTGGCTGTGACGGGAAACGGTGAAAGCATCGATTGGAGGCACTACCGAAAGAATGGCAAAACAAGCTGCCAATACTGCAATAAGACCGTTTTTGGAAACCGGCAGGAAACTCAACAAAACCGCGCACAAGAGAGCAAACAGGCCGAACAAGGCGATATAATAACGGGATTCGGTAATCCCATAGGCATCCAGACGTATCCCCACCGAGATGAGCTGCATGATCACTACCGGAACCAGGACCTTGGGAAACAGCTTGATATACCAGCTCGTGAAGCGATTATCAGGCAGGCTGGCCAGAATATATATTATCAGACCGGCGGCAGAGTAAGCCAGAACCATGCTTCCTAATTGTCCCGAGGGCCATTTCAAAGTGAACAGGATTTTAATAAAATAGGCCGTCAAGACCAGGGTGAATACCGTTACCAAAGGGATAGCGATGTACGATACCAGTATTTCCAGGAAACGCGGATATTGCGCGGAATAGCGGGCAAATTCCTGATCGGTAGGCTCTTGAGAATTGAAGCGCGGCAAAAGGGACAAATAATACAGGGGGGCGAATATCACCCAGATGATAATCATCGTATAGGCGTAGGCATCTTCATTAACATTGAACAACAAGGTATCGACAGCGGCGATGATACTGGCACATCCCGCCGCAAGCACCGCCGAATACAAGACCGATATGAGAGCGGATTTAAAATGCACCAGGGAGACTTGATTAAAATCAGCCGCCTCCCGGTATGAAGGCACCCAGACAAATGCGCAGAACATTGCCGCCACAGCCACAAAGGTGCGCGTCGTCACCTCCTGGCTGAGGGCGGGGGCTGGCATCAGGATAAGATAGTAGCCGATAATTAGAAGAGTGGAAATGGCATATACTGTAAGCCGCCTTTGATTCAGTCTTGAAAATCGTTCGCAGGCAAACTGCGCTGCCACGCCCAGAAATGAACCGACCAGAAATGTATATGACAGCTTATGCACTATTAGTTCAGGCTGCCGGTGCAACGACACCATGTAACAGAGCAAGATAGTGGCCCCGATAAGACAAATCACTGTAAGCGGAAAGCGTGATATGGCTGCAAACAGCCTGGTCAAAGTTGTTTTCAACAGGGCGGTGAATCGATTCACCCGCTTCTCTCCCCTCTTTAATCAAATAATGCCGGTATATATATTACATTGGCCTTTGATAAAAGCTGCATCGGAGCGTTCCTATCAAGGGCTCATAGGTGAATAAGGGAAGCGCACAAAGAAAGACGTCCCTGAGGGTCCGGTTTTAAAATCTATGCTGGCATTATGACGGGCGGCAATGCTGTAACAGACCGCCAAACCAAGCCCGGTCCCTTTTTCCTTGGTGGTCAGAAACGGTGTACCGATCTGATCCACTATCATAGGATCGATTCCCGGGCCTTCGTCTTTGATATATAGCACGATCTCCTCAGGTTCGGTGCGGGTGCCGATGGTTAGCGTCCCCCCCGGGGACATGGCTTCCAGGCCATTGCGGGCCAGATTGATGATCATCTGGCGAATCTCCTTTTCATCAATCAACGGGATGGGGGGTTTGGTTAGCTCCAGACAAATCTTCATCTCACGGATATTGGCGTCAGCCTGGATCATAGGATAGATGGATTTGACCGCTTGGTCCAGGTAGCGGGGCTGAAGGTCGACCAGCTTGTCCTGAGCCATACCCAGGTATTCGCTGATGATTTCATTGGCCCGGTCCAGCTCCTCTATCATGAGTTCAAAATAGTCCCGATCATCCTGATAGGCTTCTTTATTAATCAAGAGCTGCAAAAAGCCGCGAATGGTGGTCATAGGATTGCGTATTTCATGTCCTATACTGGCTGCCATCTCTCCCACCAGTTTGAGGCGGTCCAGCCTGGCCATCTCCTTTTTCAGCCGGTTCTGCTCGGTGATATCGATAATACAAGCTATGTGGGAAGGCAACCCGTCTATATCCAATAATTGGCTCCACAATAAGCCATCCCGGATTTCGCCCGATTTGTTGCGGAAGCTGAGCGGGAAATGCTCAATGCGGCCTTTTTCTATAAGAAGGTTGAAGAATAAGCGGCTCTCCCCCTCTACATAAAAATTCAGCTCGCAACTGGTTCGGCCAATCATCTCTTGGCGGGTGTAGCCTATAGTACGGCAAAAGGCTTCGTTGGCATCAATAAAAGTTCCCTGCTCCAGGGTTGCCAGGCACATCATAATAGGGCTGCCGTGAAAGGCTTTGGAAAATTTTTCTTCCGATTGGCGCAGGGCGGCTTCAGTCTTGCGTCGAAAACTGATATCACGGATGGATTCAATCGCCCCCACCAGTTTCCCGCTGCTGTTCAACAGAGGAGAAGCGGTGCCATAGAGAAACGACCCTCGTTCACCCACCAGCGGGCAGAAGCTTTCCGCTGAAATACGCGTAATGTCACGTTCCATACTGAGGTAAGAATCCTCAATCCCGGTGTCAATAAGATTTATCAGGTCAATTAGAATGGGCCGTTTCTCTCCATAAAACGGCAGGCTGTACTCGTAATCACCGCGGCCCAACATATCATCTGCCTTGACCCCGGTCATCTCTTCGATGGCTTTGTTCCAGGCTATGACCTTACCGTTCTGATTAATAACAAAGGTGGCGTCAGGTAAAAAATTAATGATATCTGCCTGACGCCGCTCAGATTCTTTAAGATCGCTAATATTGCGAACTACTCCCACTACGGTGTCGTCATGCTCCGAGGCCGCCACGTTGCATGACCACCAAGAGTATGAACCACTGGCATCGCGGCAGCGAAACACCAGGTTTTGATGGCTGCCTTTAGCCACCTTGCGCAGGGATTGCAAGGTGATTCTGATATCGTCACGATGAAGGTGCCTCCTTATCAAGGTGACGATAGTCTCATTGCCGGAATAATTGATTGCAGAGATGAAATTGGCGTTGGCCCGTTTCACCTGACCTTTGCTATCAGTAACCACAAGCCAGTCTGAAGACAAGTCGAATAGGTCCCCCAACTGCTTTTCGGCCTGATAGCGGAGACGGCGTTCTATATCCAGTAGAGTCTCTAGTTCTGCAATTCGTTTTCTGTAGCCGCCTGCTGCATCGTCATAGGAAAGCACAGCGAATTACCTCCGATCGATTAAGAAGCGGTTTCAGTTATTTTATCATGTTATTTCCATATTGATTAGATAAGCTTCATATATTTGCTTAGAAAAAACTGCGGGGAGCATTTAAATACTCGTCTCGCAGTTTTGGACTCATATATTTCATATATAATGGTGTTTTCAGCTGGCCTGATCCTTTTTTTTGGCGGCGCGCTCCCGTTCCGTTTTTTCCAGGATCATCTTTCTGAGCCGCAACGATTGGGGAGTTACTTCCAAAAGTTCATCATCATTGATGAATTCCAGGCACCTCTCAAGAGTCATGTTAAGCGGCGGAGTCAGGCGCAGCGCTTCATCGCTGCCCGAAGCCCGTGTATTGGTAAGCTGCTTCTTCTTGCATACATTTACGGTGATATCCTGAGGGCGTGCGTTCTCGCCCACTATCATGCCCGCGTAAACGCTCACCCCGGCGTCCACAAACAGGGTGCCGCGTTCCTGGGCATTATACAGTCCATAAGCCACTGTGGTGCCGCTCTCCGAGGCTACCAGCGAACCCCGGTTGCGGATGGGGATGTCCCCTTTAAAAGGTTGATAGGATTCAAAACAATGGTTGATTACGCCGTTGCCCTTGGTATCAGTGAGAAATTCGGAGCGATAACCGATCAAGCCTCGGGCCGGAATTATAAATTCCAGCTTCGACGAGCTGCCGATGCCGTTGGTCATGCTCAGGAGTTCTCCTTTGCGGCGGCCCAGGCCCTCGATGACAGTACCCGCATATTCTTCAGGAACCTCTATAAACACACGCTCCACCGGTTCATTTACCACCCCGTGGATGGTCTTCAGAATGACCTCGGGACGGGTCACCGCAAACTCATAACCCTCGCGGCGCATAGATTCCATAAGGATGGAAAGGTGCAGCTCGCCCCGCCCGGAGACTTTAAAACAATCCGGGCTAAGTTCTTCTACCCTTAATGAAACATTGGACAACAGCTCCCTCTGCAAACGGTCACGGACATGGCGGCTGGTGATGTAACTGCCTTCCAAACCGGCCATGGGGCTGTTATTAATGATAAAATTCATTGAAATGGTGGGTTCATCTATATCTACGAATGGCACCGCGTCAATGCAGCCTGGGCTGCAGATTGTGTCTCCAATGGTGATTTCTTCAATGCCTGACACGGCCACGATTTCGCCAGCGCCAGCCTCGATAATTTCCATCTTTTTGAGACCCTCAAAGGTGTACAAGGTATTTATCTTAACCCTTTTTTCTTTGCCGCTCGGATTGCACAACACCGCTTCCATGCCTTTGCTCAAAACTCCGCGACTGATTTTGCCCACACCGATGCGGCCGACATAATTGTCATAGTCTATGGAGGATATCATCATCTGCAGACTTCCCTCCGTGTCACCCTGAGGTGCCGGGATCTGAACGATGATCATGTCCAAAAGGGGTTTCATATCCACCGCCTCGTCATCAAGACTGAGCTTGGCATAACCTCCTTTGGCTGAGGCGTATACTACCGGAAAATCAAGTTGTTCTTCGTCAGCTCCTAAATCTATGAACAGGTCCAGAATGTCGTCGACCACCTCTATTGGCCGGGAGCCGGGGCGGTCTATCTTATTTATCACCACTATCGGTTTTAACCCCTCTTCCAGAGCCTTTCTCAGCACAAAACGGGTCTGCGGCATAGAGCCTTCAAAGGCGTCGACCAACAACAATACTCCATCCACCATTCTCATGATGCGTTCCACTTCACCGCCGAAATCGGCATGGCCGGGAGTGTCGACGATATTAATACGGGTGTCGCCGTACATTATGCTAGTATTCTTTGATAATATAGTTATGCCGCGCTCCCTTTCCAGATCATTGCTGTCCATGACCCTTTCCACCACTGTCTGGTTGTGGCGAAAATAACCTGCAAACCTGAGCAGCTTATCCACCAGGGTGGTTTTGCCATGGTCAACATGAGCGATTATAGCGATGTTTCTCAAATTCATGGGCTTAACCATCATAAACTACCTTTCTTATCAAACTCTTCCGCACAACATTCCTATTATAACACAATCGGCTTCAGAAGATAACGGTTGACCGGTGACTTTTTCTAAATTTAGGGGTGTCGTTAATAGACAAAGTAAATGCAACCTTTGACCGCTCACCAATTTAGGGGTGCCAAGGAACGTTCCTAATTGGATAATAGCGCAATTATAGGGACCGGCTAAATAAATATCCGGTCCCGAGTTAATCTTATATAATTTATTATTGCCAGCCGGGGGATTGGGAAGCAAAGCCCGGCTGGCTATGCGGTTATATGAAGGGAGCATTTAACCCCTCATTCAGATAACTCCAAGGAACTCAAACTGCGCGATTCTGGCGGCTTCAAGGGTGTTATGCCATCCTCCGCCAGGACTGTAGCTGCCTGGGCACAGGTCGCCTGTGCCTGCGGGCCGAAAATATGACGGCCCTGCCTGTCGGTTCCCATTCCTTCCATCCATCCCTGTGCAATTGCCTCGCTGATGGCGCTTTTCCCTCAGAGTGCTCCAATGTCCATGAAATCCCCGGGCGCCGGCTGGGCGGCGACACAGACTGGAATGGTCAAGATCATCAACAGGCTAAGCAGCGCGGCAGCAAACCTTTTGGGCATTAATACTATCTCCTTTTCTGATGCTTCTGCCAATATATACGCCCTGAGATTGAATGGCTTGCAGTGTTTTGACTGGGCAGAAATCAATGTTTATCCATAAAAAGGGCATACCTTAAATATTAGTATGAGGTACCGTGGGCTGAATCGGTTATATCTTTCACAAAAGCTGGCATACTAGCTGTAAACTGTTATCAATCGAGAGCCAGGGCGGTACAAGTACATTGACTTGATTGGCGCCTCTGGTATAATTAATCTGTTTATGTAATAACCATACGGTAGGGACGAGGTTTGGAATTAGTTTCGTGCCTCTGTAAAGGGTGGCGATTTCTAAGATTAATTTTTTGTCAGAATACCAAAGCAGGGTTTTTCCATCTTTTTGGAGAAGATAATTTAGACAGTGTTAACGAATTATGTTGTAACCGGAAAAGTTTTCTGGTAGGTTGAAGGGAGTAGGTCTGTTTCCTTGGCGTTTTTTAAGCATTTTATTAACTGACATCAATAAAATGCTTCCCAGCGAGACAAACTGTGAATGACATTTAGGGAGGAGTCTTACGCTTTGTTTTTTGAAGGCTGGCTGTTTTATTTGCTAACGGCGCTGGTTGCCGTAACTGAAGCAGTAGTTTTATTGGTTTTATTCTATTATTACTATATTTCCGTGGCCGGATGGCGCAAGCATCCGGAAGAAAAAGACTATGTACCGGTTAAGAGGTTCGCCCTGATTACGGCCGCACATAATGAAGAGGCAGTTATAAAGTACCATTTGGAAAGCCTAAAACAGATCAACTACCCCAAGGATCTCTTTGATATTTATGTAATCGCCGACAATTGCACCGACAACACCGCTGCCATCGCCCGTCAGGAAGGCGCCCGGGTATATGAACGGTTTTCCAACCAACGCGGCAAAGGCTATGCTCTGGAATGGATGTTCAACCGTCTCTTCGAGATGGAGAATGAATGCAGCTATGATGCCATCTGTCTGTTTGACGCTGACAACGTGGTATCATCCAACTTTCTGTTAGAGATGAACTCCAAATTGAAGAAGGGTTACCGGTCCATACAGGGTTATCTGGATACCAAGAACCCCAACGATTCCTGGGTAACAGCCTGTTATGCTACCGCTTACTGGTCCATGAACCGTATGTGGCAGCTCGCCCGCTACAACCGCGGACTCTCCAATGCTATGGGTGGAACCGGCGTCTGTTTGGAGTACAACCTGTTGAAGGAATATGGCTGGGGGGCAACCTGCCTGACCGAAGACCTGGAATTCACCATGAAGCTCCTGTTGAATGGCATCAAGACTTCCTGGGCACATGATGCCCATGTATATGATGAAAAACCGGTTTATTTTTCACAAACCTGGCGGCAGCGCACCCGCTGGCTGCAAGGCCACTGGGATGTGTGTTTCCGATATGCCATCCCCCTGCTTAAAAAAGGTATCAAGGAGAAAAAATGGTATCCGGTCGATGCGGCTATCTATCTGTTTCAGCCGGCGGCAATTACCATAATGTTGTTCAACCTTATTCTGGGCGGCGCTCACTGGATATCCCCGCAGCCTTTATATGCCTCTCCTATTACCGCCATTGCCCCGGATTGGTTCTGGTGGGCTTTCGGCATCCTGGGTTATTGTTATCCCATGCTGGGTTTGGTGTTGGAGGGAGCGCCCCGCAAGGCCTATTTCTATTACCTGACCTATCCCATTTACGGATTCACCTGGTTCCCGGTGACCATATGGGGTCTGTTTAAACACAGTAATCAGACCGAATGGGCGCACACCAAACATATGCGCGGCATATCCATCAGCAGCATTGAATCTTCAGTCAACCAAGCCCCTATGGAAGTAGCGGTCACTGAAGAAAGCGACGACGTGGTGAACCTGGCGGAGCACGAACCGAGGCCGCGGCGCAATCCTAAACAGCGCAAATCCGGAAAGAATTATGTGCCCGTAAAAGACAGTCTCAGCCTGGAGAAAGCAGCCGTTAAGAAATAAGCCCGTCAAAACATAACCTGAATAAAAATGGGCAGTAATCCAGTGGATTGCTGTCCATTTTCTATGGTTGTGGCCGCCTCCCTCCTAGTGACCAAGTATTAAGCAATCTTTGCCTTACTCTCAAGAATCAACCGCCCTATTCTCGTGCCAATTTGCAAATTTTTAAGAACCTTAGACAGACTGCGTAAAAACTGTATTACATTTTTATAAGTGCCCGTCTTATGACGGATTTCGACTGTTATCCTGGCTGGAGGCTGTGATAAGAACTATATGACGCTCTTAGCTCCTGCTTTTATACACCGCAATGGCTTAAGGTGCTTTTAACAAAGCCTGTAGTCCCCGTAACGAAATTGAGAATGTCGTCGACAGCATATCTCCCCGGGGCACACAAAGGGAGCGAGCCCGGCTCGCTCCCTTTGTTCCAGCAAGGTTTATTATGCGTTTTGGGGATAGGTGATCAAGACCTCCTGAATAGCACCGTTCCATTCCACCTCGCACCCCAGGGTTTCGGTTATAAAGCGCAATGGCATCATGGTCCGACCGGCGGGCATCATTATGATTGGTCTGACCTTCTGGTTGTCAGGGTCGATCAAAACACTAACCCCGTTGACCCTGGCCCAGGGATTATCTATCCACAATTCGATAGTCTTATTGCCGGTGATGGTCACTTTGTGCTGAGCTTCATCCCAGGCTACCGTCGCGCCCAAAGCGTCGGCTACAAAGCGTATGGGCAATACGGTGCGGGTTTCCATTATTATAGGCGCCTGATCCATTGATTTAAGACTGCTGTTGACAAAATAGTCGGTGCTGCCGATATAGA
>DHGD01000134.1 GCA_002402575.1 Syntrophomonas sp. UBA4807 | reverse complement strand
TGGGTCGCCTATCTGGATGATCTGCTTTTTCCTGCCCCCAAGGAATCGCATTCCATCATAATGGGGCCTCGTTCCGGCCGTATGTGGGATTCTTTAAAAATTGGAGCTGGCACTCAGCCCATTAAGACGGTTTATGGATGGCTGATGATTTATCATGGCGTCGACCGTGACCGGGTGTATCGTTTGGGGGTCATACTGGTTGCTCATAACAACCCGGAACGAATCCTATATCGTTCACCCAATCCGGTTTTAAGCCCTGAATTGGAATTCGAGGTCGGCAGTACGGACAGCTGGGTACCCAATGTGGTATTTACCTGCGGCGCTGTAGCAGCTGAAGATAAAGCTATATTAGAAGCCGAGGATACGCTGCTGGTGTATTACGGGGCCGCTGATACCTATATTGGCATGGCATCGGCCCGGGTTGGCGATTTAATCCCTGCCAGCATACGACAATCCATTGAAAAGGACCGCGGGCTGCTGTTGCCCCTGCAGGATGATTAGCGCCGCAATTAAGCCTGTTTTTCTGTCAGATCCCGGGCCAGGCGCAGGTATTGCCGAGCAACATTAGACCAGCGCATTTGCTGTCCTAATCTCCAGGCGGCCTTTTCCAGGCGCTGTTTTGTTTCAGGGCTACTGAGTATCATGTCTAAAGCCTGGGCCAGGCTTGTTGCCGAGGCATCTGCGGCAATAAGCCCGCTTTGGCACTCCTGCAGCATTTCCAGCGCATACTGGTAGGGTGTCGCCACTATAGCCCGCCCACTGCCTAATGCATAAGCCAGGGTGCCCGAAACGGCTTGCTGAGGATTGGGGTACGGAGTCAGATAAATATCCGTCAGACTGAGATAACGAACCAGCTCATCCAAGGACAGGAAACGCTGCTCAAAGTGAACCTGCGGGGAGACCCCCAGGTTCTCAGCCAAAGCATGAAGACTGTCGTAATAAGCATTGCCCTCTCTCCGCTGCAGAACGGGGTGGGTCTGCCCGGCAATTATATAAAGGATATCAGGATGCTTGTCTTTTAACAGGGCAATGGCCTTAATGCCATTTTCCAACCCTTTACCCGGACCGATTAAGCCAAAGCTGGTTATTATCTGGCGGTCACCCCAGCCATAGCTCTGTTTCAATTCTTCCCGATTAAGCAATGAAAAATCGGGCACGCCATGATGAATAAAATGCAATTTACTCTCGGGCGCCGCATAAATCTGGGCCATTAATCTGAGCGATCGTTTGCTCATGCCGACTATGGCTGCTGCTCCGTCCAACAGGCGGGTAAATACCTGCTGCTGATAGGACGAGGGTTCGCTCAAAACTGTATGGGCTACCAGGATGTAAGGTTTTTTCAGTTCTTCAGTCAGGGCCAGCAAATAATCTCCGTCAGGGCCGCCATAAATGCCGTATTCGTGCTGAATGATGCATATATTGAAACAACTGTTGTTTATATATTCGGCCAGTTGAATATATTCAAGGCGGCGCTCTTGGTTAATTTGAAGAATTACCTCTTCAGGGTAGTCATATGCTGTCTCGTCATTCACCGCTGCAATTTTCATGGTGTTTTTGTGTCGGGCCAGGGAGTCGTATAAATCCTTGGAAAAAGAGGCGATACCGCATTGCCGGGGGGGATAAGTGGACAGGTTGATTATCTTCATCGAGCTACCTCCCAAAACGCGATATCCGGTCACCAACCGGATATTTTAGTCGTTGCTGCACATCCTGGGAAATTCACCCATAGCCGTTAATATCAGTATAGCCGTTTTGCGGGCAGTTGGGCAAGCCCTTCTTCCGCCTCACCAGCCAAAACAGACCGAGCAAACGGTTCTGACTGAACCTTTTATACAATGTTTTAAGGTATTAGATACGCGGGCATGATATGCAGGGCTCTCTTAGCCGACCGGCAGCGGCAAAACAAATAACAGCAATCCTGTCACTCGCTGTACCTCTGATACCATAGAAAACCCGGCTAATACACTGACAGGCTGTTGGGAATGGTTTTAAAAAACCACCTGAACCCGCAACTACCGAAAGCTTACACCGTTTCAATCCGCGCGTTGGCGACTGTGGTATCGCCAAATACATCGTGTACCCTGACAGCTATTTGAAAGGGAGTCGCGGGTCTTTTAACGCGGGTGGTGATAGAAAGAGGCAGATCGCTGTCCATACGCTGACCGGTCCTGATCAACTGCAGGTCGGAGTTGAAGATCTGACCATCGTAATTCAGGTCGATCTCCCAAAAGTCTATGAGGTGAGCCAGGGCCGTGGGTTTAACCGCTTGGGCCGGTTCATAACCTTCAATCCCCACTTGAAGCAGAATATCTGCCGAACTGAATTCATTGATAAGCACGGGCTTCAATGACAGTCGTGCAGATTCCTGCGGCGGCGTTTCCATACTCTCTAGCGTGAAGGGACCGGCGGGCATCTTGATTAAGCGCTTCATGGCGGTATTTATAGCTATAGGGCTATTGTCGCAAGTCACCCAGAAACGGCCTGCTGCCTCACATGCCTGGGCTATCGTCGCCGAACCGGCATAGAAGTCGCCAATCAAGTCGCCGCGATTGGAAGCGGCGCTGATGATTCGCTCCAATAAGGCCAGGGGCTTCTGAGTGGGGAATTTGAGGTTTTCATGAGCGGTGGGGCTGAGGATCTTGTTGATATCACTCCACCAGTCCTGCATCAAGGCCCCTTTGGGACGGAGTCGGTAGCGGTCTCCTTTGACCCGGGTCAGACCTCTTTCAACCGTCCCGGCAGAATAAGGGCGATATTGCGGGTTAAAGGTATAGTCCGGACCTTTGGCATACCACAGGATAATGTCGTGTTTGCGGTGGAAGTGGCGTTTGCTGCCAGTTCCTCCCCCGTAGCACCATACTATTTCATTTATCATAGCCTCAGGGCCAAAGATTTCATCGAGCAGTACCTTGACATAATGGCTTACATGCCAGTCCAGATGCACGAAGATGCTGCCACTATCATGCAAAAGGTTTTTCATCATTTCCAAACGGGCAAACAGCTCTTGCAGAAAATCATCCAACCCGCGGGGGCCGACATCGCTGAATACCTGACGCTGCACGGTCTGTAGGTGGTCCTTGTCGCCGATTTCGATGCGCGACTGGTATTTGTGATTACTCAAATAAGGAGGGTCAATATATATGAGGTTGAATCTGCTCTCATAACCATTTCGCAGGAGGTGGTCCATGACCTGAAGATTGTCCCCATAAAACATGCGGTTTTGCGGGGT
>DHGD01000150.1 GCA_002402575.1 Syntrophomonas sp. UBA4807 | reverse complement strand
AATGCCTGCTGAAAAAAGAGCTTTGGTGGCAGCCCACCGGCGAGTGGCTGATGGTTTATATGAAATGGAAGTGATTGCTCCGCAAACCGCATCACAGGCCAAGCCAGGCCAGTTTGTGCATATTCGGCCCGGATTCAACAGTGACCCCTTGCTGAGAAGGCCGCTCAGCCTTTATGATGTTGACCAGGGTTTGGGCAGCATCACCCTGCTGTACAAGGTAGTGGGACGGGGTACTGACTTGCTGAGCCGGGTCAAGAGCCGTGAGTATGTGGATTTGATGGGGCCGTTGGGGCGCGGCTTCACTATTCCAAGACCAGGCCGGAAAACTCTTCTGGTGGGTGGGGGAGTCGGGATAGCGCCACTGATATACCTGGCCCGGGTCTTAAAGCAACAGGGCAACAGCGTTAGGGCAGCCTTCGGCGCCGCCTCAGGGCAGGATGCGGCAGTTTACCGGCGCAAATATGAAGAATTGGGAGTTGAAGCCTGGCCAGCCACCATAGACGGAACTCTGGGACATCAGGGCACAGTTTTGGACCTTCTGAAAAGCAGAGCTGATCCGGCCCAGATTGACATGATTTACACCTGCGGCCCGGAGGGGATGATGGAGGCAGTTACAGATTATGCCCGCAGCCATGGCATACCCGGGGAGGTTTCGCTGGAAGAGGTTATGGCCTGCGGAGTGGGAGCCTGCCTGGGTTGTGCGCGCAAGTTAAAACCACAGGATGAGGAGTATGTGAAGGTGTGCAAAGACGGGCCGGTATTCAATATGAATTTACTAGCTTAACTGATAATGACCGGAAACCCCGGTCATTATTCTGTGAGGACCGATAAGGGAAAATTTAGTTTTTGCCAACATCGTAATTTGGATTGTAAGGCAAATGTTTTAAGCTATGATTAGGCCAATGCTAATACTAGGTAAAATTTTATTGGAGGGGAGGGCCAGCTTTGCTTAAGGATGAGTTGGCATCAAAACCAGGTCCCGATTTGTCGGTAAACCTGGGCGGACTGCTGATGAAAAACCCCGTGGCGGTAGCTTCGGGGACCTTCGGTTATGGCTTTGAATACCAGGATTATGTAGACCCGGCATCCATCGGCGCGGTGATAGTAAAAGGAACCACTCTGGAAAAACGGGTTGGCAATCGGCCGCCGCGCATTTGTGAGACGCCTGCGGGTATGCTTAATGCCATCGGGCTGGAAAACCCCGGTGTGAATACCTTCATATCTCAGCACCTGCCCCGGCTGCGCCAGCACGGAGTGACGGTGGTGGCCAATATAGCCGGGAACACTGTGGAGGACTATGAGCAGACCGCCGCTTTGATAGATAAACAACCGGGAGTGGCAGCAATAGAGCTGAATATCTCTTGTCCCAATGTCAAGCAGGGCGGGCTGCAGTTCGGCACCGACCCTGTTATGGTGGAAGCAGTTGTGGCTGCGGTAAAGGCGCATACCAGGCTGCCGGTCATTCCTAAATTATCCCCCAATGTAACCGATATAGTGGCTATTGCCCGGGCCGCTCAGCGCGGCGGGGCTGATGCCCTAGCCATGATAAACACCCTCCTGGGCATGGCGATTGATATAAAGACCAGGCGACCGGTCTTGGGGAATATTTTCGGAGGCTTGTCAGGCCCTGCCATCAAGCCGGTGGCTTTGCGCATGATCTATCAGGTTTACCGTGAAGTGAATCTGCCCATCTTGGGCGGGGGAGGCATTGTCAGCAGCAATGATGCTTTGGAATTCTTCATGGCCGGGGCCAGTGCGGTGTCGGTTGGGACCGGGTTGTTCGTCAATCCCGGCCTGACTGCGGAGCTGAACCTGGGGATCAGCCAGTATCTGGCTGAACAGGGCTTTGCCAGCGTAACGGCGCTGGTAGGAGCTGCCCACAGCCAGCTCTAAGCCGCATAATGACCGTATAAACTGCCTATCGCTCAATCACCCTGCACCGCGAATCGCTGTTAGCAGCAGAGGAGCGGTGCCAAGGCCGGGAGGCTGGGCGGGACAGGGCAGATTGCCAAATCAGCGTTTGATCCAAAAGGAGGAATATCATGCAAGCAAAAGATCGAATTATTCTGGCCTTGGATGTGGATACCAGGCGGCAGGCACTGGACCTGGTACAGGAACTGGCGCCTTATGTAGGGGTATTTAAAGTGGGCATGCAGTTGTTTAACAGCACCGGGCCTGATATAGTCGGGGAGATTAACGATTACGGCGGCGAAGTGTTTGTGGACTTAAAGTTCCATGACATTCCCAATACGGTTGCATCTGCGGGCAAGGTGATGACCCGGCTCAACTGCCGAATGTTCAACTGCCATGCCGCTGGCGGCAGGGCTATGATGACAGAATTGAGCCTGGCGGTGGAACAGGAAGCAGCCCGGCGGGGGATTGCCGTTCCCTTGACTTTGGCAGTGACGGTATTAACCAGCATGGCCCAGAATGAGCTGGAAAACGATATGCTTATCTCGAACTGGAGTGTGGAGGAAGTAGTGGTTAAATGGGCTCTGGCCGCTAAGCAATGCGGCATCGGCGGGGTGGTGTGTTCACCGCGGGAGATAGCCGCCATCCGCGCCGCCTGCGGTAATGATTTCAAGATCGTCACCCCGGGAATCAGACCTGCCTGGTCAAAGGCCAATGATCAAAAGCGCATTACCACGCCCGCACAGGCTATAAAGCTGGGAGCGGATTACATTGTCATCGGACGGCCCATTACCGCCGCAGCTAATAAAATCCAAGCAGTGCAGAAAATTATCGAAGAATTGGAGGCAGCGTCATGTTAGCAAAATCACAGGCGATAGGCATCTTCAGCCAGGCCGGGGCTCTTTTGGAAGGGCATTTCCGGCTCACCTCGGGAAGGCATAGCAATCAGTATATGCAATGTGCCCAAGTATTAAAATACCCGGCATTCACAGAGCAACTAGCCCGGCATCTGGCCGAAGTTTTCAAGGATGATGAAGTGCAGCTGGTGGTCGGACCGGCCATGGGCGGCATTGTGGTAGCGTATGAAGTGGCCCGTCAACTTGGAGTGCCAGGTATGTTTATGGAAAGGGAAAACGGCGCCATGGCTTTAAGACGCGGTTTTGCCATTGAACCCGGACAGCGCGTGCTGGTGGTTGAAGATGTGGTTACCACCGGCGGCTCGGTTAAAGAAGTCATTGAAGTGGTGCGGCAGCTAGGCGGCCAGGTGGTCGGAGTGGGGGTGCTGGTTGACCGCAGCAACGGCAGCGTGGATTTTGGAGTCAAGCAGGCAGCGGTCTTGTCATTGGACATCACCTCCTGGGAGGCTGAACACTGCCCGCTGTGCCAGGAAGGCCGACTGCCGGTGGTAAAACCGGGCAGCCGCTCATAAAGGGCTAAAAGGGAACAATATGAAAGTATATCTCAACGGCAAAGAAATGCAGTTTAAGGAAGGCGGCTATGAATACGTTTTCATGAAGCCTTATCAGCGCAGCCAGAGCGATGTGGTCAAGAAAGACTATGGGCAGCTCACTCTGCAATTGTATGACAACGGGGTGCAAATCCGCACCCTGGCTACCGACAATGAGGTTTCCACGCTGATCAATCGCGATGTGGCGGTAGACGAGGTCAAGAACAAGATCTATATCCTTGAGCCCGGCAATAGCGTAACTGTTAATGAGGATGGATCCCTGCGGGTAGAATAAGACCTGTCTGAGACCCTTAAGCTTAGTATCAAAGCTTAAGGGTCTTTGATTTCCGCTTCCAATAGGCTAGTCACCCGGTCTTCCTGGGGATTGACCACGATGGTCCAGTAATTGTCGTAGATGACCATTCCCGGCTTGGCGCCGCCGGGTTTGCGCACCTGGGAGCGGAAGGTGTAGTCCACCTCCACCTTTTCCGACTGGCGCGCTTTGCTGAAATAAGCGGCCAACAGCGCGGCTTCTTCCAGAGCGGCATCGGGCACATCGTATATGGACCTGATCTTGCGGGGCAGGCGTATAATGACATGCGATCCGGGGATATTTTTAGCATGCAACCAAATGTCCTGGGTATCAGACTGTTTTAAGGTGAGGCTGTCGTTCTGGCGGTTGTTGCGACCTACCAGTATCTCCATGCCATCGCTGGAAAGATAGCGGCGCGGCACGGTGCGCGCCGTGGTTCTCTTGCCCTTGGACTTGCCTTTGCCCCCCTTATCCCGTTCCAATTCCTCGCTTATCTCCTCCATATCATGGCCGCTTTCAGCCTGTTGAATTGACAGCAAGACTGACTCCAGATAATCAATCTCCAACTGATTGGCGGCCATCAGGCTTTCTAAATGGGCAATGGTCTTGCGGCTCTTATTATATATTTTGAAATAGCGCTGCGCGTTCTGAATGGGGCTGTAGCGCACATCCAGCGGTATGGTCACCTTCTCTCCGCTGGAATAGTCTTCTACCACCGCCTCGGTCATTCCTTTTTCCAACTGATAGGCGTATATTGTCAACAGCTCGCCCCAGGTTTTGTAGCTCTCCTGGTCGCGAGCAGATTTGAGGTCGCCCTCCTGGTAAAAACGCTTTTTATAGGCCTTATCAAGGATAAGCTTGATGTGCCGGGACAAATTGGTTTTCCACGACTCCAGCCGCAATGCGTCCAGCTTGGCGGTATAGAAGTAATCACAGGCGGAATTGATGGAATCAAAATCCCGCCTGGGGGAAGCTTCCACCGGATAAGCCGCGAACTCCGCGGGCATCCCGTTGTGAAAGCATACGCTGGGCTGAGAGGTGCCGCTCTGCACCTTATGAAGCAGTTCCTTGACCTGCTGATACAGTTTGCCCAGTTCGTATTCACCGCTTTGCGCTGCAGGCAGGGCCGGATTTATACTGCTCATCAGGCATATCTCCCGTGCGGTGAAGGGACTGATGCCGGAAAATAAAGCAAACAAGGCCTGAGATAGGGCTGTTTCTTCATGGTTCCAGATGCCGGCGCAAAAATCCTCATAATTGGTCTCCACAGGATTGAGCTTATCCTGGCCGGGCGGAGCCACATAAGGCCTGCCCGGCAGGACCTCGCGGTACGAGTTGACTTCGCTGCCGAATTTCTTTATGGCATCGATAATGATCCCGGTTTCCGGGTTGACCAGAATTAGGTTGGAGTGACGGCCGGTGAATTCGCATATAAGGCGCCTGATGGCCCACTCCCGAAAATCATCCAGGGCTTCTATATCTATCATCACCAGGCGCTCAAAACCGCTTTGTTTGACCATTCGTATCTTGCCACCCTCAAGATACTTGCGCAACAGCATGCAAAAGGCGCTGGGACGGGGCGGATTGGCTTTGCGGGAAGTGGTCAGGTGCATCCTGGCCCAACGTGGATTAGCCGACAGAAGCAGTCGGTGATTGCCTCCGTGAGCCATGCGGATTGAGAACATCAGCTCGTCCTTTTCCGGCTGGTGGATTTTGTCAATGCGAGCCCCGGCCAGTGTCTGATCCAACTCGGCACACAACGCAGCTATGGTGAATCCGTCAAAAGGCATATAATATCCTCACATTCTGTCTGGTACATAACGGTAATTGTAACCATTGTCGATATTCTCTGTCTAGATTAATAAAAATATAAAAGGGAATATCGTAAGGAAAAGAGAACTAAAAATAATATAACCAAATAGCCGGGGTGATTAAGACGTCTCAGTTAGTGGTCAGTTTGTACAATAATATATTGGAACAGGTTATGCAACTGGAGGACTCCAAAAAAGAGATCAGCACCGAGATACTTCTGGCCCGCGAAGAACGGAAACGTCTTGCCTTGATATATAATTTCCTCAGTTATGACTTAAGCAAGCATGAACTTCTGGAACAGGCTGCGGTAATAGCTCTGACCAACCGGGAGAAACTGGTCCTGGATCATCTCAACCGGCTTTATGCCAACGCAGACGAACAGGAAACGCTGGAAAAGATCAGACATGAGATAAAATGCACCCAACACTTTATGAAGGTGGTGACCAGGGCCAAAGATGAAAAGACCGCTTTGAGCTTTTCTGAACGGCGTATGGTGCAGGAGATCGTCAAGTTCGTGGTGGCCCAGGCCAGGCTGTATAATCAGGTTTAAATCGGCCGGACCGTGAAGAGAACAGCCCGGGACTATCCCCCCGGGTTTGTTTTTTGTCCTGTCCCCAGAAGATCTTCCGACAATAATTTAGATTATAACAAATCTTGACTCGGCTAACAAAATATATAAAACTTAATGCTAAGAGTCAAACAGGAGGTTCACGAATGTCTACACCGCTTAAGGTTATAGTCGTCGGAGCGCTGGGCAAGATGGGCCGGGAAACAGTCAAGGCACTACATAGCCAGCCTGATATCAATGTTTCGGGTTTGCTGGATGTGGCACATTCAGGAGAAGCCTATGGGGCGCTTACCGGCATTGAATGTGGCCTTACCCTTGAAAATGATCTGGAAGCGCACTTAAATCGGACCAAACCTGATGTGATGGTGGATTTTACCAACCCCCAGGCGGTTTTCAATAACACCCGCATCGCGTTGTCTCACGGGATTGCCTGTGTGGTTGGGACTACTGGTCTAAGCGAGGCGGAACTGTCCCAACTGGAGCAACTGGCAACGGCCAATTCGACCGCGGTGGCGGTTATTCCCAACTTTGCCATTGGAGCGGTTCTGATGATGCGCTTCGCACAAGAGGCAGCCCGCTATCTACCCGACGTGGAGATAATTGAAACTCATCACGATCAAAAGATGGACGCGCCGTCCGGCACCGCCATTAAGACGGCGGAGCTGATAGCGGCCAATCGGGGCATTATTCCTCCCAAAAATACCCGCGAATTTGAAAAGATACCCGGCAGCCGGGGAGGCAAGGCCGGCGACATCCGCATCCACAGCGTGCGTCTGCCTGGCTTCGTGGCCCATCAAGAGGTGATTTTCGGAGGCCCCGGACAGAGCCTGACCATACGTCACGATTCCTATGACCGTATTGGTTTCATGCCGGGGGTGTTGATGGCGGTAAGGAAAATATCAGAACATAAAGGCCTGATTTATGGCATGGATACTTTGATGTAGAACCACCTCCTTGAATAACCCGCAATGTGTGTGCCGCCG
>DHGD01000108.1 GCA_002402575.1 Syntrophomonas sp. UBA4807 | reverse complement strand
CCCCTATGTATGATGCCTATAAGAGAGGGGATTTTGAGCTGCAGACCCCTCACGAAACCCTGCGTGAGGTAAAGCTGCTGCTGGAGAACCTGGAGTGCGAGGGCAGCGTGTTCTTAAGCGATCACAGCAACAATTACTGTAATGTCAACGGACTCTTGACCCGGGATAAAGGCCGCATGATAACCGAACTGGATGAACTGTTGAGCTACGATGAGCGCATTTTTAGGCCTCCCCATCAAGGCGTGCTGTAAGTCAAAGCGAACGAGCCGGTCTTGGTCAGTGGGCCAAAGACCCGTGCCCGCTTACTGTTTTTGCAGTGCGGGAATGCTGATATAAACCTCATCTCCGCTAAACCTGAAATACTTGCTCAGCTTCCAGTAAACCCCGCGGCTTAAGCGGGTGTCGGCCTCCCAGCGGAAGGATATATAGGGCACATCCCCTTTCAGAAACAGCTGTATCTCTCCCTCCAGGTACATTTCCTGCAAGTCGTGGAAGGTGAGTTTGATTCTGCCATCCTCTTCTTCAGAATATCCGCTGGCCAGAAAAGGCACATCCTCAACGGTGAGCGGATTATAGTCGTTGCCCAGGCGGATGCCGTAGCCACCGTCTTCACCCTTTTCAATATGCTGGGCCAGAATATTTAAGATATTGCGGCGGAACATCTCAGCCTGGCCGAAATACCATTTGCCGTTTTCTTTAATAACGATTTCGGTAAGATCCACACCATATCCCCCTTGCTGCTAGTGGGTTCTCTATTTATAATAGCTTTTCTCTCCCCGCTGTACAAAACCCTTGTTTTAATCGCCGGCTTAAAGGCTGCCAGCCGCCTTGAGGCTGACCCGGGAATTCTGAAAGATGCGGTTGATATCAGTGTCATCCAGTTCGTCATTGCCCATTTTCAGCCCGGCCAGGCCAAAACCGTGCTTGGCGGCCAGGTCGCGCAGATAGGTGATAGTCGACAGGCTGAGCACATTGCCGATGCTATAATCCCGATAATCACCTTCCAGCGCCAGCAACATGGTCTCCGACAGGCAGGCCAAAGTTACCCCGTCGCGGTAGCCCAGATTGGCTCCAAAAGCCACCTGATCAGGAAGCTGCACCAGTCCTCCCTCCAAAATCAGTACATCCCGTCTGGAAGCAATGGTCTCGGGAGACACGTCAGCGGGTCGGGCCACATCACAAACCACCGCCCCGGAACGCAGATGGTGAGGGAAAATCAAGTATTCGGGGGAGTTGCTGGCCGCCACCACCAGCTGGCACTCGGGCAAGGTGCTGTCCACATCCAGGGAAACGCATAACGGGCAGGTCAGCTTTAAGCCTGCGCACCATTCCTGCAACATCTGATAGGGAACCTGGCCCCCGTCGCGGAATGTGTTCTCGATATCCTTGGTAAGAGGCAGATCCGCTGCTTGGGCCCGTTCGAAAGCCTCATCCAGCCAGGCCGCCAGACCGGTATGTTGTCCTTGCTGAGAGCGCTGCCAGGCCCAGTTCAACAGTTCGGCGACTAATGAATTGAGACGGTTCTGGCTGCTCCTAACATGGGCCGGATTGCCCAGCAAGGTGATATTGGCGATCTGCTCCGACAGCATGACCGCACAGGCCCTGCCGATGGAGCCGGTAGCACCTAGCACCGCGCCCCGGGCTTGATTTAAATTGATATTCATTTTCACCGCGCCTGCCGCTAGGGCTTCCATGGCCATTAGGGTGGTGAAACTGTTGCCGCTGGTTATCGCCACGCCCCGGCCTTGCACCGACCGACCGCCGCGGGTCACAACCGAAGTCAGGGCGCCCAGGCCGATTATCCCCGCGCCCAGGTCACGTCCGATATCGACCGCTTTACGAATCGCCGCTACCGCATCCTCACGACAGGCTCCCATAATCTCCCGTCCTCCATAAGGGACCCCGATCAGCCAACCCTCGCCTATAGTGCCGTCTTTGGAACGCACCGCAGGCAGATGGCAAACTACCCCGGGCTGAGCAGCCCGGCTCTCCCATTCCATAAAGCGGTACAGCTCATCACGGGAATAACTATCAAATGACGGATTGTTTAATACTACATCTTCAGGTCCGGGATAGTGGATGATAAAAGCAAATTTCTTGCTGGGCGCCTCGCCCGTTTCCAGCGCCGAGGCCTTGGTTTTACGGTGTTTGCTGCGATAATCGGTGATCCTGCCTGGCCGGGTGGTGTCACCTATCAGGTAGCGGTAAAGCAGGGCGTAATCCTTTAAGAACATAATCCGGCAGATATCGTCCACCGCCTTTAAAACTCCCTCCATAGCCTCATCTTCAATGGTTAGGGCGGGCTCCAAGCGCAGCGTCATAGAGTTATTAAGATATGGAGCCAGTCTGATCTGATAGCAGTTCAGCAGAAAGCCGGTCAATAGCGCGGAAAACCCCCCTTGATCGACCAGGTAAGCCATATCGTAGGAACCGCATTCTTGCAGGGGATTGAACTCCACCCCTATCATCAGCCCCTGTCCGCGCACCTCCTTGATCACCCCGGGATAGCGGTCGGCGATTATCCGTAGCTGCTTCAGCATATAACTGCCCTTGCGTTCCACATCTTTGATCAGCTCCCGCTCATTATCGAGCAGACGTTCCAACACCGCCTGACCTACCGCACAGGTCACATTGTTATTGGCAAAGGTTGAGCTGTGCAGCATGCCGAAGTCCTCATTCCACACCTGTGGCGTGCTAATGCAGACCCCTATGGGCAGCAGCCCGCCGCCTAAAGCTTTGGCCAGCAGCAACACATCAGGCTCGATGGCTTCGTATTCGCACGCGAACAGACGCCCGGTGCGTCCCAGCCCGGTCTGTATTTCATCAACGATGAAGACCACCTCGTGCTCGCGGCACAAAGCCTGAACCTCACGCAGATAACCGGGTTTGGCCACCACGATACCGCCCTCGCCCTGCACCGGCTCAACTATGAATGCCGCCGCTTCTCCCCGGCGCGCTTCTAAAACTGCCCTTAAAGCGTCGGTATCGTTGTACGGGATATGCATAAATCCAGGGGCAGGTGCCCGGAAGGGCTCTTGATAAGAGCTTTTGCCGGTAGCGGACAAGGCTCCCAGGGTCTTGCCGTGGAAACTGTTGGTGGTGGATATAATCAATTCCCGCCCGGTTGACGACCGGGCTAGTTTGATGGCTGCCTCCACCGCCTCGGTACCGCTCTGGCAAAAAGTACAATAGCACAAATCGCCGGGGGTGACTTCGGCCAGCCGGTTGGCCAATTTCAGAGCTTCAGCCGGCAAGGATGGCTGGCACAGGCTGGGAATACCCTGGTGGCGGACCATATCCAGGCGGTCCCAGATGAAATCAGGATTATAACCAAAGGGAACTGAACCATATTGGGCAATGAAGTCCAGGTAGCGAATACCCTTATCATCTATCAGATAACTGCCCTGACCTACGGTATAGGTTTTGTCCAGGCAGAAGTTTTCCAGCACATCTTTTAGGGTGGGGTTTAAAAGATCCCTGCGCAAGTTAATCATTAGTGCCTCCTTTATCATGTGCACACAATTGTGCAAAAATTTCTGTTATATACATTCTAGTTAATAATAAGCCTTTGTCAAATCAAGCCCATTTTAATGCAAAATGTTTTTATGTATATTCTTTTACATTTGAAGCCATATTAATAGTAAAATGCCGCATTGGGCAAGAAAAAGGGTGAGCATTAAATGACTGACGAAATGAGCCGGGACAATGGCAATCTGAATGACATTCAGCTGGGCAGTTTCAACTTTCTCCGCAGCGGATGGTGGATTTTGCACATCATCGCCATTGCAGGCGTGTTTTACCTGGGCTACCTCTACGGAGGCGCTATCTTCAGGTAAGCAGCGAGTACAAAGAGGACGGTCCTGCTCACTCCCGCGGGAGGGACGGCAGGACCGTCCTCTAAATCTTCCCTTGCCTCTACCACTCCTGGGGTAGTTGCTTTAACTGGGTCAGGTCAAACACCGGGCCATCCAGGCAGATGTACTGGCTGCCGATGTTGCAGCGCCCGCATTTGCCGATGCCGCATTTCATGCGCATTTCCAGGGTGGTTACGATTTGCTCATCCTCAAAGCCCAGCTTCTGCAGGGACTGCAGGGCGAACTTGATCATAATGGGCGGTCCGCAGGTAACCGATACCTTGCCGGCCGGATCAGGAGCTAACTCCTCAACGTAAGCGGGCACGAATCCCACATGGCCCTTCCAGGCCTCTTCGGGGTTGTCAATAGTGACATGGACTTCGGTATCAGGCTGATTAGGCCATTCCTCGAACAATTCCTTTTTAAAGCACAGATCGTTGTAGCTCCGGGAACCGTAGATGATAGTGATCTTGCCGTAATCGGAGCGGTTTTTAAAGCAGTGCTTGATGAAGGAGCGCAGCGGGGCTAGTCCGATGCCTCCGGCAATAAAGAGCATATCTTTGCCACGGCTGGCCGCGATGGGAAAGCCATTGCCATATGGTCCCCGCAAACCCAGCTTCTGCCCCACTTCAATCTGGTGCAGCTCCTCAGTCAGCAGACCCACCCTTTTGATGGCGTACTGCTGATATTCCTGTCCTTCCTGCCAGGTGCAGGAGAACATACCTTCACCTACCGGCAGGGACAGCATGGAGCATTGTCCGGGCATGACCTGATAAGGCAGGCCACCACCAGCGCTTTTTACATAAAAACTTTTAACATCCGGGGTTTCCTCAACGATGTCTATTACTTCCACGATATGAGGCACCAGCGGTTGTTCGCAATTACAGTCCGACACTGCTGTCCACCTCCTTGATTGCTTTAATTATGTCAGTAATCCTCACCCCGGCTGGACACACGATGGTGCAGCGCCCGCAGCCGGTGCATAAGGAGTACCCGTAGCGTTCGCTGAAGAATTCCAGCTTGTGCAGAAAGCGGTTGCGGAAGCGTTCCACTCCGCTGGGGCGCGGATTGCCTCCCCCGGCTTCAGCCGAGTATTCAGCATACATGCAGGAGTCCCAGCAGCGGAAACGGTAGCCTGAATCTCCCCACATTTTGACTTGTATGTCGAAACAATGGCAGCTGGGGCATATATAAGTGCAGGCCCCGCAGTTCACACACGGTTCAGCCATCTTTTCCCACAAGGGGTGTTCGAACATGCCTTTTAGCTTTTCCGCCACTCCGTCATAATCCACCTGGGTTTGAAAGGATTTAGCTTCTGGGGCTTTCGTTTCTTTATCGTTCAGGAATTCCGCCACCGCCCGGGTCAGCTTATCCCCTGTTTCGGTCTTGGATTCCCAAATGTAACCGTCATTGCCGGCATCTCTTAAGATGACATCGGCTTCCGGCTCGGTCAGGTCAACTCCCATGGCCTCACAGAAGCAGTTCGCCCCCGGGGCATAGCAGGCATTGCCGATCACGGTGACGTTGTCCCGCCGTGCTTTGTAGAAGCTGTCTTCAAAGCCGCGGGTTAAAAATACGTCGTCCAAACTGCGCAGAGCCCTGGCGTCACACGCCCTTACCCCGAAGATGACGCGCGGGCTGCTGTCTTCATGGGTTTGGTCGATACTCAAATCCTGTCCTTGCTGTTTAAGGTCATACATGCGTTCGGTCTGCGGGAACAGGATGTATTTGGGCGAGTTGTAGACATTCAAGGCATCCAGGAGCAGGGGCTGATTTTTGTTGTCCTCCGTCCAGGGGTAGAAGCCGCTGCCCTGTTCGATTGCCATGGGTACATATACCTCAGCCTGTTGGGCGATTTTTTCCAGTAATTCCGCCACTTTATCCTTGGCTAATATTTTCACGCTTCTCCCCCCTTATATGAAGTCGTCGGGGTCATTTTCCCGATAGACGCTCAAGGCCGGCTTTTGCCCTTCCACATAGCTTAGGCCCGCTTCATAGGGCCCGAAGAAGCGGTCGGCGTCTTTGGCCAGCTTGTTGTTGATCAGCATCAAGGGTATACCAACCGGGCAGACCCGCTCGCATTCCCCGCATTCAATGCACCGCCCCGCCATATGCAAAGCCTTGACCAGGTGATACATCATGTTATCGCTGTTGCTGTTTTCACGGCCTACCCACTGCGGTCTCATCTCATCATAGATGCAGGTGCGGCAGTCGCAGGCTATACAAGCCTGGCGGCAGGCATAGCATCTGATGCACTTCGAGAATTCCTTTTCGAAGAACTGAAAGCGTTCTGCGACGGACATATTTTCAATAGCGGCCACCTTGGCAAAGCGCTCCCCCTGCATATGGGGGGGCTGCTGTTCCCCGATAAGCTCATCGAAGATGACCGGATTGGGAACCAGGCAGTTTAAGCATTTGTCGGCCAGATTATCGCAGTCCCGCTGGGGCAATAAGCCGGATTGGGCTTTTATGGCCAGAAGCGGGTCTTTCATCCCCGGGCAGCATACTCCTATGATGTAGAGACGCTCCCGTTTGATCTGATTATCCTCCAAAAGGCGCACCACACCTCTAGAGTCGCAGCCTTTGACCACGATGCCGATTTTTTCATGCCCGTCGCGCAGTTTGAGCAGATAGTTGCTGCTGTTGTGGATGGCATATTCGTTGAAAGCCATGCGCTCCAGGTCGGCTTTGCTGCGGGCTATATAGGGCCTTATGGCATAATCGCAAGGGCCCCCTTCCCAGCCGATGAATACATCGATCTTACCGGAATCGAAAAGCCCGGCAGCAATAGATTTGATTTTATCGCTTATGGCTTTCATCGCGCATCCCTCAGCTTTCTATTGGGGCCCACCTTTTTAACGCCCTCAACAAAATTCTCCATGGTTTCCTGGAACTTGGGTCCTTCCGCGCCTGAAATCCAGGCGGTCTGATACCTCTCCGGCTCGATGCCGATATATTCCATCATGCTCTTCATCATGGTATGACGGCGGCGGTTGTAGTAATTGCCACTACCATAGTGGCATTCCCCGGGGTGTCACCCGGACAGCAATACCCCATCAGCTCCGCGGCTTAAGGCCCGCATTACCAGCAGCGGGTCCATCCTGCCTGAACAGGGGGTCCTGATTATCCGTACCTCGGCCGGATAATCCAGGTGGTTTAAGCCTGCCAGGTCTGCTGCCGCATAGCTGCACCAGTTGCAGGCAAAGACGATTATTTTAGGCTGCCACGAAGTGGCCTCATTTATAGACACAGTGCATCCACCTCCGCTACCAGTTGTTCGTCGGTATATCCTTTGAGGTTTAGGGCGGCGCTGCGGCAGGCTGGCACGCAGGCTCCGCAGCCCTGGCACAGACTGCTGTTGACCTCGGCCACCTGCCTCTTAAACGGTCCGTGTCCATGCCCGCCACGCTCTTCAATCTCTTTAATGGAGATGGCGTTATAAGGGCAGATGGGCACGCACAGCTGACACCCCGAGCATTTGCTGATGTCGACCTCGGAAGTCATGGGTTCAACCGCCATGCGGGTCTTGGAGAACAATCCGCACACCTTGACCGCGGCCGCGCTGGCCTGGGCCACGCTATCCGGAATGTCCTTGGGTCCCTGGCAGGTCCCGGCCAGATACACCCCGGCGGCAAATGTCTCCACCGGCTGTAGTTTGGGATGAGCCTCCTGATACCAGCCGTCTTTGTCCACTGAAAAGCCGATCATCTTGGCCAGTTGCAGCGAATTCTGGGCAGGCACCATGGCGGTGGCCAATACCACCAGGTCAGCCTCGAATTCCATGGGGCGGCCCAGCAAGGTGTCTTCTGACTTTAGGATCAGTTTGTCGCCTCTGGGATAGATCTTGCTGACCCGGCCGCGTATATATTTAGCGCCCGCGTTTAAGGCGCGCTGATAGAATTCTTCGTAATTTTTCCCTCCGGTGCGCACGTCCATGTAGAATACATAGGCTTCGCTGCCGGGTATTTTGTCTTTGACCTGGTAAGCGTGCTTGGCGGTATACATGCAGCAAGCCCTGGAGCAATAGCTCTTGCCTTTGCTGTCGTCCCGCGAGCCCACGCATTTGATAAAGGCCACTTTCTTGGGCTCTTTGCCGTCCGAAGGACGCTTGATCCTGCCGGTGGTGGGACCGCCCGCACTGACCAGCCGCTCAAATTGCAGGCTGGTGATGACGTCGGGGTATTTGCCGTAGCCGTATTCGCCGTAACGGTTTTCCCAGTCGATTAAGTCATAACCGGTGGCCATTACCATAGCGCCTACTTCCACATCTACCAATTCGTCTTGGTCGTCAAAGCGAATCGCTTTAGTGGGGCATAATTTCTCGCAGATACCGCATTTGCCTGAGATCAGTTTGGTGCAGTTGGCGGCATCTATCCTGGGCTTGCCCGGCACCGCCTGCGGAAATAACTTATGGATGGAGGTGCGGTTGCTCATATCCAGTTCAAATTCGTCTTTGATTTTTTTGCTGGGGCATTTTTCCCAGCAAGTCCCGCAGCCGGTACACAGATCCCAGTCCACGTACTTGGCTTTCTTTTTTATGGTGGCAGTAAAGTTGCCGATGTACCCGGTTACCTTTACCACTTCGCTGTAGGTCATCAGTTCAATGTTAGGATGCTGCGCCACAGCAACCATCTTGGGGGTGCCTATTCAAGCGGCGCAGTCCATGGTGGGAAAGGTTTTGTCGATCTGGGTCATTTTGCCTCCGATGGAGGCTTCCTTCTCCACCAGTATGACTGGATAACCGGCTTCAGCAATGTCTAAGGCGGTCTGCATGCCGGCGATACCTCCCCCTACCACCAGAGCTTTCTTGGTGATGGGGATGGTGCTTATCTGCAAGGGTTTGTTCTTTAAGACTTTCATGACACCCATGCGCACCAGTTCCATGGCTTTGCGGGTGGCTTCACCGCGGTCATGATGAACCCAGGAGTCCTGTTCGCGGATGTTGACCATTTCGAACATATAGCCGTTTAAACCTCCGGCTTGCACCGCGCGGCGGAAGGTGTTCTCATGCATGCGCGGTGAACAGGAGGCTACCACCACCTGCTCCAATTGCTGTTCTTTGACCGCGTTTCTTATCATTTCCTGCCCGGGGTCTGAGCACATATATTTATATGTGGTGGAATATACCACTCCGGGCAGGTTCCCGGCGTATTCCGCCACCTTTTCGGTGTCTACACTGGCTTCGATATTGGTGCCGCACTGGCACACAAATACGCCTACTCGTTTTTTCATCACTAACCCTCCTTGCCAGAAATGAGCTTACGCTTTCTCCCGTTTTTTGAGTTCCCCGGTCACAAAGGCATCCGCCGCTTTGGTGGCTTTGTCTTTATCTGTAACCATCAGTTCCGCTATTTTCCGGCTCTTTTTCTCATCCTGAGCCATCATTTCCGCTAATATCGCAGCCCGTTCGGGGTCTTCGATCAGTTTGGCGGCTATCTTATCGGGGTTCTTCTGTATGCCCTTGAGCATGGCCTCGATCTTCTTCCGGACAGCCTCATCGTCATCAGCGGCTGGCCGGGCTGGACCCTCTGACCGTTCTGCCGCCGGGCTTGCGGCAGCTTTAGCTGCCTTTTTAGGCTTTTTGGACTCTTCTTCCGCTGTCAGGGCGGCAGCTTTTACAGGCAGGCTGTTCAAGTAGCCCATGGCCTCCACAAAGTGGCGTGGCACTCCGATTTCCTGCGGGCTGTATCCCCCGGATAGCGCCACCATTTCAGTAATATAATAGATGGGCATGTTAAGTTCTACGCCCATGGTCTTGGCTACTTTGGCCTGGCGCATGTCCAGGTTGAGCATACATAAGGGGCAGGCGGTCACTATGCATTCCGCCCCTGCTTCTTTGGCATTGCGTATCACTTCATATATCATTTTGCCGCCAATATCGGGCCGTGAGGTGGCCAGGGCCGCTCCGCAGCATTCAGTTTTATAGGGCCAGTCGACTGTCTGCGCGCCCAAGGCGGTCATGATCTGGTCCATGGTCTTAGGGTCTTCGGCATCATCAAATCCGGTATGAGATACCGGCCGAACCAGGAGACAGCCATAATAACAGGCCGCCTTCATGCCCTTTAAGGGTTTGCTCACTTTGTTTTTCAAGGCCTCCAGGCCCACATCCCGGACCAGCCATTCTAATACTGAAACGGTAGTAGTCTGGGCCGAGAAATCCATGTCGATAACTTGCTGGATTTTCTCGCGAGTGGCCTGATCCTCTTTAGCCTCCACTTCCACCGCCCGATGGCGGTTGTAGCAGGCCGCACAAGGAGCCAGAAGTGTGTCCAGCTGCATCTTTTCCATAATGGCAAGGTTGCGCGCCGGCAAGGCCAGGGAGAGGAGCTTGTTGGTATTGTGCGCCGAAGTGGCCCCGCAGCAATTCCAATCCTCCAGTTCCCGCAGGGTGATACCAAACATTTCTGCGGTCTTTAAGGTAGAAAGCTTGTACTCAACTCCGCTGCCAGCACCCGAACAACCGGGGTAATAACCGATTTCCATTTGCTATTCACCCCCCATTTGGGCAACCCGTTCAAAGATCGCCTTAACTTCTGATCTGCCTTTGGTTCTATGGGGCATGACTTCTACTTTACCACGTTGCATCATGGGCAATCCCAGTTCCATGTCTTTAAATAATTGCCCGGTTTTTAAATTATGATAAAGAAGGATGCCGGCTTCAAAGGAACGCCCGAAATTCTTTACCCCGCCCAAAAAGCCCGCATTGAATGCGGCCACCTTTTTATCGGTTATCTTGCCCTGGGCCAGGGCTTCACGCCGCAGAGCGTCCATCAGTGAGGCGATATCCACGTTGCGGGGGCATCTGGCCGAACAGGTCTCGCATGATGCACATATCCATATACTGTCAGCCTTTAAGGCTTCATCGACCAGGTCCAGCTGTAACAGCCGAATAATCTGCCGGGGCGGATAGTCCATAGCAAAGGCCACCGGACATCCGGCTGAACATTTGCCGCACTGATAGCAGGACTTGATATTGGTGTGGGCTTCATGCTCAATATGGGCGATTATGGCTTGATCTGAGCCAGGAAGCGGTATGTGGGTCGCAGCCTCCTTCATATTCTTCTCTCCTTCCATCGTTAATCTATTATTAAACCCGCATCACGGGAGCTAATATTGAATAGACTGTCCGCCGCCAGGGCTGAAATAAAAGATTTCATCATTCGACAGACCATAACAATATGTCACACCACAGCTAGTTTATTATAATATAAATGTGTATCATATTGGTGTTAAAAGTTTGTTAATGATGCCACTTGATTGGCAAAAGTGTATACTAAATACTTTTTTGGCAAGATGGGCCGGATTGGATTATAAAGGCAAAAGGCTGCATCCAGCCCGCCATTTGGCATCACAGCGACGGAATACAGCCCTCTCGTTCTATTTCAGCGCTTAATAT
>DHGD01000119.1:21439-21886 GCA_002402575.1 Syntrophomonas sp. UBA4807 | reverse complement strand
TGCCCCTTTTGGGACAGCCCCTTTTATGCGCTTGTATAGCAAGCCCGCTTAATTACAGTTTGATATTCAAAGTAGCACCACTTTTATCTGCCTGACATATGATAGGGTACAACAGATAGGAGTAGTGATGCTGTGCAAATATCAAAGAAATTTATCAATCCGGAAGCCCCAAATTCCCAGGAAACGAATAGCTTCTGCCCAGAACTGTTCGACCGTCCCTCGTTTAAGGAATTGGAAAAGCTGATCGGGCTCAGTGAAGTCAAAAAAATGCTGGCAGAGATCACTGCCTTCAGCTTAATACAAATCAAACGCGCAGAGCAGAACCTTAAGTCGCAGCCGGTATCTCTGCACATGATTTTCAAGGGTAATCCCGGTACCGGCAAGACCACGGTGGCACGCATCCTGGGAAGAATCTTCAAGGATATCGGGATTTTAAGCAAAGGCCAT
>DHGD01000119.1:0-21392 GCA_002402575.1 Syntrophomonas sp. UBA4807 | reverse complement strand
GCCTATACCCTGGCACAGGGGGGCGAAAAGGATTTCGGCCAGGAGGCTGTTGCTACCATAGTCAAACAAATGGAGGATAACCGCGATAACCTGGTGGTTATACTGGCTGGATATTGCAACGAGATGGATCATTTTGTGCGTTCCAATCCGGGCCTGAGATCGAGATTTCCCATACACATACAGTTTAATGATTATTCCTGTGAGGATCTGTTTCAAATCGCCTTGCATCTGTATGGTGAGCGCGACTATGTCTTGAGCAGTGCCGGTCGCTGGAGGCTGAAAAACTTACTTAGTGAGTTTTCCAGCCAAAGTCATCCCCACAGCGGGAATGCCCGCTTCGTGCGTAATTTGACTGAAAAGTCAATCCGCCGCCAGGCCTTGCGGTTGATTGACAAGAACAACCTGACCCGCAAGGATTTAACCACCATTGAGGATGTGGATATGCCGGAACTGTCTGACCTCAAAGTCTGATCCAACACATCAGGGACTATCTATTGAAAGTCCCGGCGTCTATGCATTCTATACCATTTACTCGCCATCTTGGTTGGCATTATGCAATGAAGCTGCGGCGAAGATCGCCTGGGATACCAACGACAGCATTAACAGCAGTAACAGTATCCACCAACCGGGCGCTTCAAAGATGTCCGCCGGCACCATCAAGGTGTATCCCATGTAAGTGAGGAATAAAGCCGCCGGCACGATCTTATGGGCTCTGGCGTCAGCTTCGATGATATATATCAGCCCCTCTTCGGCTATTCCTGCTGACAACTGACAATGGCGGTAATTGTGGTTCTTTGCCAGGCAAGTATATAATATCTATGGTATGCTATACCATCAAAGTTGAAAGTGAGGCTTATGAATTGCGTAATGTCATGGCAGCGGTACGGGAAACCGAGCGCTTGATATCATCACAGTTGGGGCAGTTTGAAGAAATTGCCTATGATAACGGGGTGCGGGTACTGAATGCCTTTCGCCGCAACCGGGTGCGGGAAAACCATTTTTACGGTTCCACCGGTTATGGATACGGGGATACGGGGCGGGCGGCACTGGAGAAAATCTATGCCGAAGTATTCCAGGCCGAAGAGGCTCTGGTCCGTCCCCAGATAGTTTCCGGAACTCATGCTATTGCAGCCTGCCTATTCGCACTGCTTAACCCCGGCGATGTCCTGCTCAGCATCAGCGGACGGCCATATGACACCTTGATCAATATCATCGATGGGGGCCAGCTTCGCCCTCATACCCTAATGAAAAAGGGCGTTGAGTATAAAGAGGTGGCGCTGACTGGGGATGGTTTGCCTGATGAGCCCGCTATTGCCGCTGCCGTGTCTGAAAATACTAAAATGGTGATAATACAGCGTTCCCGGGGGTATACCCTGCGACCTGCCATTCCTGTCGATCGAATCAAACGCCTTATAGAAGTGGTCAAACAAATCAGTCCTGACTGTATCGTATTGGTGGACAACTGCTACGGGGAATTCGTGGAGCTGCAGGAACCTTGCGGGGTAGGGGCGGACCTGGTGGCAGGCTCACTGATAAAAAATCCTGGCGGCGGGCTGGCCCCAGGTGGAGGATATATAGCCGGTCGTGCTGACTTGGTGGAAACGGTTTCATACTATATTACCGCGCCTGGTTTGGGACGGGAGATGGGTTCCAGCTTGGTAGATAAGCGCTGGTTTTTTCAGGGTTTGTTCATAGCCCCGCATACCGTTCTGCAGGCTTTAAAGGGTGCGGTGCTTCTGGCGGCGCTGTTTGAGTCGGCTGGATATCGCACTGAGCCGACTTGGAATGAGCCCCGCGCTGATATCATACAGACAGTCCATTTTAGCAGCAGTGAGCAACTGCGTCGCTTCTGTCAGGTGGTACAGAACTGTTCCCCGGTGGATAGCGATGTAAATTTGGAATACGGTCAGCTACCGGGCTACGATGTGCCCATCGTTATGGCTGCGGGTACATTTGTGCAGGGATCATCCATTGAGTTGTCCTGCGACGCGCCTGACAGAGCGCCATACTGTGCCTTTATGCAGGGGGGTCTGACTTACGAACACTGCCGTTTTGTGGCCGCCAGCCTCCTGTCCGAAATGTCAGGAGGGAACTAACAAAGCTGAGGAGGGTTATATCATGACCGATACCCTGGTCTTGGTAATCGCAGTGCTGCTGATGGTGGCGGGATTGGGGGGCGTAATCATTCCCATGGTACCCGGCATCCCGCTGATTTTGGGAGTAATCGTCGCCTATGGCTGGTATGAAGGATTCAACGTCATTACCATCTCGTTCATAGCTATGATGGCAGGAATAACTCTGCTCTCGGTAATTGTGGATTATCTCTCCACCACCCTGGGCGCAAAATATTCCGGTTCTACCCGGGCCGGGGTTTGGGGCGCGTTTATCGGAACGTTCGCGGGTTTGTTTTTTCTGCCCCCGTTGGGATTGCTGATCGGCCCCTGGGTGGGGGCCATGCTTGGCGAATACATTAGTGTCAATGATTTTAACAAAGCCGTTAAGGCAGGATTCGGGACGGTTATTGGATTGTTCTCAGGACTGTTTTTTAACCTTCTATTGGGTATTATTATGGTGGTCTCGTTCCTTTTCAGAGTTATATAGTATACATTCTCAGCAGAGGTTTACTGCCTTATCAAGGTGTGGTATGCTATGACTTTGAAAAGTTAACAGGAGGCTTATCATGGACAAAAAAACCATCATGAATATCGTGGCCGAGGAGAAAGTAAAGTTCATACGTCTGCAATTTACCGACATCCTGGGGGTTATGAAGAGCATCTCCATAACTGCAGACCAGTTGGAGAAAGCCCTGAACGGCGAACTGATGTTTGACGGTTCCTCCATCGAGGGGTTCGTGCGTATCGAGGAGTCTGATATGTACCTGAAACCTGACTTGGATACATTTCTGGTCTTGCCTTGGGCTAATAGCGCTTCCGACTCCAAAACCGCCCGTTTTATCTGTGACATCTATGACTCCGCCAATCAGCCCTTCCATGGCTCGCCGCGGCAGGCTTTGAAAAATATGCTGCAGGAGGCTTTGGAACTGGGCTATAGCATGCAGGTCGGACCGGAACCGGAATTCTTCATGTTTCATCTCAATGAGGACGGCACCCCAACTTTGAGGACCAATGACAAGGCCGGATACTTCGACCTGCCCCCGGTAGACAAAGGGGAGAATGCCCGCCGTGACATGGTGGAGACATTGCAGAGCATCGGCTTTGAGATCGAGGCCGCCCATCACGAGGTGGCGCCGGGCCAGCATGAGATTGACTTCAAATACCAGGATGCCTTAAAAACAGCCGATAATATAGTGACATTCCGTATCGTGGTGCGCACTGTCGCCCAGCAGCACGGATTGCACGCCACTTTCATGCCCAAACCGCTCTTTGGTATCGCCGGTTCGGGAATGCACCTGCATATCTCACTGTTTAAGGATGGACAAAACGCGTTCTATGACGCTGCCGATCCGGCAGGACTGAGCGATGACTGTCGTTTCTTTATTGCCGGGGTTATGAAACATGCCCGGGCTATCACCGCAATAACCAATCCCACTGTAAACTCATATAAACGGCTGGTTCCGGGGTATGAAGCCCCGGTGTATATTGCCTGGTCGTACCGCAATCGCAGCCCCCTGATACGCATCCCGGCGCGCCGCGGCATTGGAACCCGCATCGAGGTGCGCAGCCCGGACCCCACCTGCAATCCTTACTTGGGCCTGGCGGTGATACTGAAGGCCGGGCTGGATGGCATCAAGAATCAGGAGCAGCCGTTGCCGCCGGTGGACAAGAATATCTATGAAATGAATCTGGCGGACCGCAAGCTGAACAATATAGAATCGCTTCCGGAGAATCTCTATGAGGCTATTTCCGAGCTAAACCGGGACGGGGTTATCCAACAGGCCCTGGGCCGTCATATCCATTCCCGCTTTTGCTATGCCAAGATCAAGGAATGGGAAACTTACAGTTCGCGGGTCTACGAGTGGGAAATCGAGGAGTACCTGGAGAAATTTTAAAAACAAAGAGCCGGGCGTTGTACCCGGCTCTTTGACATCCGTATTTCGAATTTACCATTCCAAATCATATTTGTGGCTGCCTGACAAATTGATTACCGCATTATCCGCATTAAAAGCGGCCATCTCATAGTCGCCACCCTGCTACGATCTGCTTACATACGGCGCAGTAATCCCGCCGCCTTGCCTGCTATTACCGCCCGGGGAACCATGATGGGCTGCATGGCTGGATTTTCGGGGCGCAATTCAATATAGCCATCGTGCTTGAACAGCCTTTTTACCGTGGCCTCGTCTTCCAATACCGCCACCACGATCTCACCGTTGTTGGCATCAGCCTGTTGGCGCACGATCAAATAATCTCCGTCAAGAATTCCGGCGTCGATCATGCTGTCACCCCTGACCTGCAGGAGGAAGTGCTGGCCGCTACCGATCAGTTCCGCCGGCACGGGAATGAATGCGTCTATATTCTGTTCAGCCAGGATAGGCACCCCGGCCGCTACCTGTCCCACCATGGGCAGGGATACGATCTGGGTGAGGCTCTGTTCTTCCTGGCTGGGCACGGGGATGATGGCGCGCGGCTTAGTGGGATCCTTGCGCAGGTAACCCTTTTCCTCCAGTTGCACCAGATGGGCGTGCACCGTAGAACTGGATTTTAATCCTACCGCCAGGCCTATCTCCCGCACCGAAGGGGGATAGCCGGTGTTTTTTATCTGATCTTTAATATAACTCAATATCTGCGCTTGACGGGTTGTCAGGTCCTCGCGCACTGGCAATTCCTCCCCATCTCATTTGCCAACATTATAGCACACCGCTGCTGATAAAAACACACGTTCGCATTATTTATTTGCATATGGCGGGTCTACGTTCCCGCAGGAACTGCCTGCTGTTTCTTCACCTGGATTTAATGGATGCCGGCAAATTAACCGTTAAACCAATTATGTTGTTGCCATTGAAAGGCCTGAAAGAAATCACTAATCCATTAATAGCCGCTAGTTGTATTTTAAGATTATTTTTAGAGAGACCAGAAAGTGTCGGGGGCGGCATTTTCCAGGGTGGACAGGAAGCGCTGCCTGGCTCCGGGGAACTGGGCTTCGATAATGTCCAGGACCTCTTTTACCTCATCCCGCTTGGTCTGGCCGCTGGCCGGGCACATAGATGCCGTTACCGGCAGTCGCAGGGAGGCGGCGCATTTTTCGATATCTGCTTCAGACACATAGACCAGAGGACGGATCAAGGTGACATCCATACGGTCCAGGTAAGTGCGGGGTTTGAACACATGAAAACGACCTTCAAAGAGCATGGACAGGAAGAATGTGTGTACCGCGTCATCCATATGATGACCCAGGGATACTTTGTTGCAGCCCAGATATTTGGCAATGCGATTCAAGGCCCCGCGGCGCAGGTTGGCGCATAAAGCGCAGGGATTTTTTTCCCGCCTGTTTTCAAAAACGATGCGGCCTATGTGAGTATGCTCAACCAACAGCTCCAGGCTCAGTGATTGACAATAAGCGGCCACCGCCTGATGGTCTTCCCCCCAGCCCATATCCAGCAGGACCGGCTGGATGGTAAACTTGACCGGGGTGTATTGCTGCGCCAGAGTGAGAAAGTAGAGCATGGTGAGGCTGTCTTTCCCCCCTGAGACGGCGGCCAGGATGCGGTCGCCGTCTTCGATCAGGCGGTATTTCAGGCTGGCGTCTCGCATTTGTTTGAACATTTTTTTAATCCGTCTCTGGCTCAAGGGGGGCGCACTCCTTTATTCTACACCG
Source organism: Syntrophomonas sp. UBA4807 (assembly GCA_002402575.1). Lineage (GTDB taxonomy): Bacteria > Bacillota > Syntrophomonadia > Syntrophomonadales > Syntrophomonadaceae > DTU019. Next base: position 15,620 of record DHGD01000119.1, on the reverse strand, counting down.
GTACGGGTGCGGCGATTCATGGTGAGAAACCGCATTAAAGCAGCGAATTCAGGAAAAAGCGCTTATCCGTTCTGCCTGCACCGGTCATTTCTTCTTTATACAGAATTATTATATCCTAATATTACCATAACAAAAGAGCCCGGTTGGATTACAACCAGGCCCAATGGCGACACTCTTACACGGCAGCCGGAGCCTGTTGGTAAACCCGGTCCAGCAATACCACCGGGTGCAGCACTTCGGCATCCCAGTTGCTGCGCCGGCAGCCGAAATTTAGCTGCATGATGCAACTGGGACAGCAGGTAGCCAGGATATCGGCACCGGTCGATACCGCATTGGACATTTTCTTGTCCAGGATCTGCATGGACACCTGATGGTGGGTGACCGAATAGGTGCCGGAACCACCGCAGCAGCTGGCTGCCTGGGGCATCTCCACCAGCTCCACTCCTGGAATGCGGCGCAGCAATTCGCGCGGTTGTGCGGTAATGCCCTGCGCGTTTACCAGATGGCAGGGATCGTGATAGGTTACTCTCCACTTACGATCAGTGTGCACATCGACTTGAATATCCAGCACATCCACCAGGAACACTGTCAGGTCCATCACCCGGGCGGCAAAGTCGGCAGCCTCTTCTTGATAAGTGGTGCCTTGCAGAACAAAGTGCAGGTTCTTTTCGGTAAGGGTAGCCGAACAGGAACCGCAATCAGTTATGATATAATCCACATTCAGTTTTTTGAACAGATTAATATTGTGAATAGTCAATTGCTGGGCCACATCCAGTTTGCCGTTTGCAATATGGGGCAGGCCGCAGCATTTCAACCCTTCGGGTATATATACTTCGCAGCCGTTGCGGCTTAAGACATTAACGGTGGCCTGGGCGATTTCCGGACTGAGGAAATCCGTGCCGCAGCCTAGAAAATAGCCCACCCGATATTTGGTCCCACCCTGTGCGGGTGTAAAAGCAGGCAGGGTGCTGCGGGCTGAGCGGGGCGGGATATGTTCCAATATCTTCTCGGCATCTTTAAGGTCGCCGGGCAATAGCCGGGTCAGTCCGATATTGCGGGCTAGCTTTTGCAGCCCCATGCGCTGGGCCAGGCTGGCCAGTTTTATTGATTGCTTCATAAGCTCCGGTTTGGTCCAAAAGTTCCCATACAAGAAGTCTTTGCCCCGATTGGGATTGTTCTGGGTCAAATAAGCCCGTGCGGCAGCATTTAACTCATGCACATCTATACCTGAAGGGCAGTTCGCCGAACATGTCTCACACATCAAGCACTGTCCCAGCCGCTCATATACTTCGGAGGTGGGTTCAACCTTGCCGTCCCGCAGCATCTGCACCATAAAAACATGCCCCCGCGGGGATGCGTTCTCTATCCCGATCTCACCGAAAACCGGGCACAGTTCCCGGCATTTGCCGCAGCGCACGCATTTCATAATCTGTTCTTTTACCGGCGGCAATTCTCTAAATTCCATGTCTATCCTTCCTTCTAATCATGAACCCCGGAACCTAAAAAAGCTTGCCAGGATTCATTATACCTTTAGGATCAAAAGCGGCTTTGACTTTTTTCATATACTCCACCGCCGGGCCGTGCTCCAGAACCGCATAGCCGCGGCGGGCCGCGCCAACCCCGTGCTCACCGGTGGTCGAACCATTCATTTCAATAGCCAGGAGGTGGATATCGTCCACCAGCTTCTGCACCAATTCAACTTCATGGGGCTGTTCGGGGTTGATGACCGGAGCGCAATGCACATTGCCATCCCCGATATGTCCGTAATTGACTACTTTAATGCCATATTTGTCTCCCAAGGCGCGTATGGCCCGCAGTACTTCAGCCACTTTGGATATAGGCACACTGATATCTTCTCCGGCGAATATTCTGCTGCCGTCAGACCTCACCCGGGCAGCGGCGGTAGCGGTGATGCTGCGGCCTTCCCACAGCTCGGCCATACGTTTCTTGTCCGTGGACCATTCCACCTGGCGCGCGCGGCGGCCGGCCACTTCTTTGATGATCTGCCCCTCAAACTCCACTCCGGGAGGGTTGCCATCCACTTCGAAGAGCAGAATGGCTTCAGCATCGGGCAGGTTTATCTGCGGTTTAAAGTCATTGACCGCCTTGATAGCGGAACCATCCAGGATCTCAATCCCCGAGGGCAGCACCCCGGCCTGATAAACATCCAGGACAGTAGCGGGGGCGTCATCCAAATGATCAAAAACCGCCATGGCGATGCCTCGCGCCATGGGACGGGGGAAACAACGCAGTCTTATCAGGGTAACTATCCCCAAGACCCCTTCGGAGCCAACCATCAATTTGGTGAGGTTCAATCCGGATACATTTTTGATGCAACGGGCCTGCTGCCCGCCGGTGATGATCACATCCCCGGTAGGAGTCACCACTTCCAGACCCAGCACATAAGGTTCGGTAGTCCAGTATTTAACCGCTCTCAGGCCCGAGGCGTTGTTAGCCACCATGCCGCCTACCGTGCACATCTTGCTGCTGCCCGGATCGGGCGGAAAGAACAGATTGAATTTAGCCAGTTCATCGTTCAGGTCGGCGTGTATAACCCCCGGTCGCACCATCACCTGCATGTTGTTGACATCGATTTCGACTATTTCCCTCCAGCGGGAAAGGTCTATAACGATTCCTCCCTCGGTGGCCACACATCCGCCGGTCTCTCCGGTTCCAGCCCCGCGGGGGATAATGTTGATGCCGTTCTCATAAGCAAATCGCACCACCTGCTGCACTGCGGCGGTAGATACAGGCAAAACCACTGCAGTAGGTGTTGCCGGTTGCAGTTTGGTAAGAAAGGAACTATCGTAAGAGTAATACATCAGGTCCAGATCATTGGTAAGCACCTTGTCCGGCCCCAACATTTTTACCAGCTCTTTTTTGATATCAAGGTTATTCATAAAATTCCTCCTAATGCACCTGATGACGAATTTCCTGCCTATTATAACATAAAGGGGCTGTGCTAAGACTACTTTTTGAAGCCCCCAAGCCCATGTATACAAATCCGTTCAAGGGTGATTGTGGCAGTTCTGGCAACAGCGCCGCCCGGCTCCATTTACTTGATTTTACACTCCTGCAGGCATAAACTAATAGCTATATATAGCGGCTAAAACAGCTCGCATCCAATTCTAGGAGGTTAAGCAGTGAAGCATCAACTGGCTTATGGCAAGCGGTATCTGGAGGTGAATATTCCAGATGAAAACTTACTGGGAGTGCTGAAACCGGGAGTTCAACAGGCTTATGCCGCGGCCGGAGCAGATAATGCTGCGGTAATCCGCCGGGCGTTGCATAATCCAATTGGAAGCCCTGCCATAAGCGAGATCATTGCACTAAAAAAAGCCCGCCAGGCAGTCATTATTGTCAACGACATCACCCGTCCCACCCCATACCAATGGATGCTGCCGCCTTTGCTTGAAGCTATTGAAGATGCCGGAATCACCTCCGATAACATCAAACTGATAATCGCCCTGGGCATACACCGACCCCATACCACGGAGGAGAACCGCCGTATATTTGGTGAAGCAATCTGTTCCCGCTATCAGGTGCTTAATCACGATTGCGATGATAACCTGGCTTGTGCGGGCCAGTTATCGAATGGTTGGGATCTTTTAATTAACCGCCATGTGGCTGAGGCCGATCTTTTAATATCTACCGGGGTGGTGGAACTGCACTATTTCGCGGGCTGGTCGGGGGGGCGTAAGTCGATTTTGCCCGGGGTGGCGGCACGACCGTTAATAGAAGCCAATCACCGCATGATGGATAATCCCCGGGCCTGTCTGGGTAATTACCGCGACAACCCGGTCAATGATCTGATGCTGGAGGCGGCTCGAACTGCGGGGCTGGATTTCATTCTCAATGTGGTCACGGCAGGCAAAGAGGAAATTGTTTTTGCCGCCGCCGGGGACTTCTACCAGGCTTGGATGGAGGCGGTGCATTATGCCGAGGCGTGCAATATTGTAACCATAGCCAGACCCGCTGATGTGGTCATTGCCGCCTGTGGAGGCTTTCCCAAAGATATCAATGTGTATCAGTCACAGAAAGCCTTAGACTCTGCGGTACAGGCAGTCAAACCAGGGGGTACTATCATCTGGGTGGCGGAGTGCCCGGAAGGTATGGGGGAGGATACCTTTGCCGAATGGATCGCCAACGCACAATGCCCGGAGGATATTGAGAACCGCTTCTTTACCCGTTTTGAGCTGGGAGGCCACAAGGCCTTTGCCATATGCCGAATCCTAAATAAGGCCGATATCATTTTAGTGAGTGGTTTGCCTGAGGATATGGTAAAAGCTATGTTCGTCACTCCCTGTGCCGACCTGAATAAAGCCCTTGAAATGGCCGGGCAGAAACATGGCCCGGATATGAAGGTGATTATCATGCCTCAGGCCCCGCGTATTGCAGTGCGACTGACCGGAGCGGAATAATCCGGAGTATGGGCCAATAACCTTTATAATAAAGCAGGGCCGGAGATAATCGGGCCTTAATGTTAAGGGGAATGCGATGTATAACGGTATATATGACATAATCCCATTTGACCGGGTTAAATTCGATGAACCTATGTCCAAACACACCACCTTTCAGATCGGCGGGCCGGCTGATGTAATGGTGGCCGCCGGCAGCGCTGATGAGATCATCGGGGTATTGCGCTACTGCCGGGAAAATCGTCTGCCCCTGTTTGTTTTGGGTCTGGGCAGCAATATACTGGTGCGGGACAAAGGCATACGCGGAGTGGTTTTGAAACTGGGCGAAGGCTTGAAAACCATCAGCATCAAGGGGCATAGAGTTGAAGCTGAAGCCGGGGTGCGCATGTCCCAACTATGCCGAGTGGTAGCCCGTGAAGGCCTGAGCGGTTTGGAATTTGCCGAGGGTATACCGGGCAGCCTAGGCGGGGCGGTGGTTATGAACGCCGGAGCTTACGAAGCCGAGATAAAAGATGTGCTGGCTTCAGTACGGGCAGTCGATTGGCAGGGCAATCAGGTTAATTTTGAGCCTGACCAACTTCAGCTGGGTTACCGCAGCAGTATCTTTCAGGCTGGCGGTTATATCGTGCTTTCGGCCCGGCTCAATCTCAAGCCTGCTGACCCGAAGATAATAATGGCCACCATGAAAGACTACGCCCGGCGCCGCAGGGATAAACAGCCCTTGGATATGCCCAGCGCGGGGAGTGTTTTTAAGCGCCCCAGCGGCTTTTTCGTGGGACCACTCCTGGAGCAATTAGGCCTAAAAGGCTTTCGGATTGGCGGCGCCCAGGTATCCGACAAACACGCCGGTTTCATTGTCAATGCCGGTAACGCCACGGCTGATGATGTGTTGCGCCTGATCACCCATATACAGGAGTGTGCACGTCAGAACATGGGAGTGGTATTGCATCCCGAAGTCAAAGTGGTGGGAGAAGAATAGCGCGGCCGACATGAGATCAGAACGGCGATAGCCAAATCGCCCTTTCATTTTAGGAGCTTTTCGTATGCGGGTAGTGCTGTGCGCTGTTAACGCCAAATATATTCACTCCAACCTGGCGGTTTTATATCTGCATGAGGCCGCACTGGCTGCAGGCCGGGACTGTATGATACGTGAATTTAGCATCAACGATCCGCCAGGTTACATACTCTCCGAATTGTATCAACACCATCCTCAGGTAGTAGGCTTTTCTTGCTATATCTGGAACATTGAATTGGTCTTCAGACTATGCGCCGATCTTAAAAGAATTAGCCCGCAATGCACCGTGGTTTTAGGCGGTCCTGAAGTCAGCTACTCGGCTTTAGAAACCCTGGCTGATAATCCCGCTGTCGATTTTATTGTCAGCGGGGAGGGGGAGGAAGTATGGCCGCAGTTGCTGGCCGCCCTGGAGGCCGGCGATTATCCTGTTCTGTCCGGGGTATATTGCCGTGCCGGATTGGGTCAGGAAATTTTGACCAAGCCCTTAACTGTAGGCAATATGGATGATCTGCCTTTTCCATACCGGGGCGTAACCAAAATAGAAAACCGTATCGTTTATTTTGAAAGTTCACGAGGATGTCCTTATCAGTGCAGTTATTGCATTTCATCCCTTAGTAGCGGGGTGCGCTATCGCTCTCTGCACAGGGTCATGCCTGAATTGGAGTACTTAAACGCCCTGCAGCCGGTAGAGATTAAATTTGTTGACCGCACCTTTAATTGTGATCAATCCCGGGCCCGGACGATATTGGAATTCATAGCCCAACTGCCAGGACGAACCCGCTATCATATGGAAATCTCACCGCAGCTGTTGAATGATACTTTTCTGAATTTCCTGGAAAGTTTACCGTCCAACCGCTTCGCTTTTGAGATTGGGGTGCAGTCCACCCATGTGCCGACTCTAAGGGCAATCCGGCGCTGCGTCGAATGGGACAAGATATCATCCTCCATACTCAGGCTTCGCCGCGCCGGCAACATACACCTTCATCTGGATCTGATCGCCGGACTCCCGGAAGAGGATTACTCTGCCTTCAGGATTTCGTTTGATGAGACATATAGATTAAAGCCTCAACACCTGCAACTAGGCTTTCTGAAGATGCTGCCCGGGACCTCTATACGCCGGGAAGCGGAATCGGGCCGCTATCATTTTCAGCATCATCCTCCTTATGAGGTACTGTGCAATCGCTGGCTCGGTTATGAAGAACTGGTGCGGCTTCACCATATCGAAGATGTTTTGGAAAAGTATTATAACGCAGGCTTGGCTGAAAACACCTTGAACGATGTTATCAGCCAACACTATAGCAACGAGGCCTTTTCATTCTGGGAGGGACTGGCAGCTTATTGGCATGAACATGGCTTTTACGGTGTCGGCGTGGGGATTGCGGAACGTTACGGCATTCTTAAGAATTACCTGGACCTGCATTATCCGCAAAAAAAGGCCAGGTACCAAGAACTGCTCAAATACGATGTGCTGAAGGGGGCTCCTGCCTTCAAATTGCCGCCTGGCTTAGAAAGTACGCCGGGATGTGCTGAACTGCTTGCCAGACTGCTTAAGCAGGAACGTTTCCTGAAACAGTACCTGCCCGAATTCAGCCGGCAATTATTGCGGGAAATGAAAAATAAAATCATCATGGAGAGGTTTGACCACTTGCCCGCGAACCTCAGACCTGTCCCCGGCTACACTATTTTTGTCTATCCGTCGAAAGGCCGGCCGGCTTCCCGGATTATCGATATCGATGCTTTCTGGGAGCACAATATTTGACCCAGCCCAGCCAGGGAAGGGGATTGCCGCTTTTTCCCCCGGCGATGTATACAGTGTTTTTGGACTGTAAATCTTGACTAAGAAGGCTTTTCAGATAGTCTATATAATTAGGATTAAATCTGATTGGGAGGCAATTATGATGCAAAAAACACCGATAGCAATAGTGGGATACGGAAACATTGGCCGCTTTGCGGCGGAAACCCTGAAATCCACGCCTGATATGGAATTGGCCGGGGTGGTGCGCAGAACTTCATCCCTTAACGAACCGAAACCGCCGGAACTGCGAAATGTGCCGGTAGTGGATAATATTGCCCGTCTGGACGGGGTCAAGGCAGCTCTCTTATGCACCCCCACCAGATCGGTGCCTGAATATGCCCGGGAAATGCTACAAATGGGCATCAACACTGTGGACAGCTACGATATACACGGTCAACTAGCCGGTCTGCGCCGGGATTTGGACACAGTTGCCAAAGCCCATGATTCGGTGGCTGTGGTTTCGGCAGGCTGGGATCCGGGAACCGATTCCATGGTGCGCTGTATGTTCGAATTCATGTCGCCACGAGGAATTACCTACACTAATTTCGGTCCAGGAATGAGTATGGGCCATTCGGTGGCGGTCAAAGCCGTACCCGGTGTGGAAAATGCCCTGTCTATGACCATACCTCTGGGAACCGGGGTACACCGGCGAATGGTTTATGTGCAGGCTGCTCCCGGGCATGACTTCGCTGTCATCGAACAGACCATTAAGAACGACCCTTATTTTATAAAGGATGAAACGTATGTGTTCCAGGTGACAAATGTCGAGGAGCTGATAGACATGGGTCATGGCGTGGAGATGGAGCGCAAAGGTGTTTCGGGGCAGACCCACAATCAGATGCTGAAACTGTCTATGCGCATCAACAACCCCGCTTTGACCGCACAAATTATGGTGGCTTCCGCCCGGGCAACATTTAGGCAAAGCCCAGGCGCTTACACCATGATTCAAATACCCATTATTGATTATATGTTTGGCGATCAGGAAGACATAATAAACCGTTTCATATAGTTTTTAATTAGTCCGATATTGATATGAAAAGAGACTGCTTTTGTACAATAAGCAACAATCACCAGCAATTCAGGAACACCCAGATGAAGATTATAGCCGTTTCCGGCGGCGCTCGCCCTTGCTCAGGGGAATCGCCGCTCTGTTGGTCCTGGGTTTCCTCTTGCTGGCTCTGCCCCATGTAGGCCAATTAATCACTTCGCGTCCCCAACTCAGCCAGGATCCGGCTCTAAACCATGATCCCATCGCTGCCCTAGCCCGTCCCGCCATTGTGGTGATAGAAGCGCAAAGCACTGCTGGCCTGGGAATGCAGATAAAAAAGGGGACCGGCTTTAACATAGACCGGAACGGTTTGATAATTACCAATCAACACGTGTTGTCCGGGGCTGAAACAGTCAGTATCAGTTTTGTGGACGGCAGGCGCTATTACAGCAACCGCTGGCTGCAGGCCGGCGATGTTGATATTGCGGTGATTGACATTCAAGGTCATGACCTGCCCACCCTGGATCTGAATTTCAACAGTGTGCTTCAGCCTGGCCAGCAGGTGACGGTCATCGGCAATCCTCTTAATATGGAACGACTTATACAGAAAGGCTTATTAGCTGATTTTACTGCTCCGGCCCAGGGCGGTAAGCTTGCCTATATAGAAGTCCTGGTCACAGCTGCGCCTGGATTGAGCGGCAGTCCGGTGGTTGATGAAGAAGGCCGGGTAGTCGCCGTAGTTTATGCCGCCAGGAAAAAGACGGAAGACAACAACACCGCTCTGGCCATACCTGTCAAAACGATTTATGACACATTAAGCCAGGCCTTGGACCGGCTGGGCAACCGCTGACCGACCCCGTCACTGCTGGTCACGGATGATGCTCACCGATGTTGAATCAAACATCGCAAAGACTTCGTCGCCTTTACGCAAATTCATATCCTTGGCAGCGCTGGCGGTTATGGTGGCAGTAACCAGTTGATCGCCGATATCCACCTGCACCTCGGTCATATCATGGCCTTTTCTGACCGCCATGATCCTGCCTGCCAGTTTATTGGCATCACTTATACGCATAAATTAAGCCTCCTTGTAATTTTAAATTTTGCTTAGTATGTGCAAATCGCCTTAATTCCAAAATCACTTTTAAACATCCCCAAGTATATCCATGCATTGCTCTTATAAACTGTTGTTTATGTCTAAATATCATTATTTTAGATATTTATTGGCGTTACATTGTATCAGCTAAATATATGTTTAAGTAATTTCCGACAGCCGGGGTCATCATTTGACAACTTAATCCTTAGCTTTAAGCTGGCTGAGGTTGATAACTTGGTCTCACATTGCGGACAATATGTTAAACTGCTCATAGTGATGCGTTGTAAGGATTTTCCTTGCTATTTTTTCTAAATAAGGTGATTAACGTGGTAAAAAAGACCGCTTATGGGGCCGGACTGAAGCGTTCTTATATTGTTGTCAAATTGTTCCTGGATATCTTCTGGGCGTTTTATGCGCTGCGCTTCAGAAAGCTCGTTCACCGCCAGGAGTGGGTGGAGGAGCAGAAGCGACGCCTGTATTTATCTCAGGCCCGCTATTTCAGAGTGACCGCGGTAAAACTGGGCGGCCTGCTGATTAAGTTGGGGCAGTTTATGAGCACCCGGGTGGATATCCTGCCGCAATCCTCGTTACAGGAACTTTCCGGTCTGCAGGACGAAGTGGCCGAAGTACCTTTTGCGGAAATAAAGCTCCTGGCGGAAAGCGAATTGGGGCAGCCGTTAAATTCGGTTTTTGTCAGCTTCGAGCCCCAACCGCTGGCTGCGGCTTCCCTGGGCCAGGTTCATACCGCCTATCTTGCCGACGGCCGCAAGGCAGCGGTGAAAATTCAGCGCCCCGGAATAGATGCGCTTGTAGAGATTGACCTGAAATCTATCCGCATAGTTATCACCGTAATCAAGAGATTTACCGACTGGCAGAAATTTATTGACCTGGATGCGCTTTATGAGGAATTTGCTGAAACTCTGATTGCGGAACTGGACTATATTCAAGAAGGGCATAATGCCGAAACCATTGCTTTCAACAGCCGTGAGGATGAGCTGTTCGATTCGCCTGCCATCTACTGGGAGTATACCACCAAGCGGATATTAACCATGAAATTTATGGAAGGCATTAAAATCACTGATTATGAACAAATAGAGTCCGCTGGCTTAGACCGCAAGAAAATTGCGGCCCAGTTATTGGGTATATATGTACGCCAGATATTAATAGATGGTTTTTATCATGCCGACCCCCATCCCGGCAACCTCTTTGTCACCCCCCAGGGGGTGGTAATAATGGTGGATTTCGGTATGGTGGGAGCGATTCCCAACGAGATGCGTCCCTTATTGATCGATCTGGTGCTGGCGATCACCGGGAGGGACTACTTCAACGTAGTGGAGCAGCTCAAGCGTTTGGGATTTTTGCGCCGCGATGCCGACAATCTGCTCCTGGTGCGGGCAGTCTCAATATTTTTAGAACACACCCTGGGCGGCGGAGCGGATATTGATAAGGCCGATTTGCAGGATTTCCTCAAAGATCTGGAGCGCCTGCTGTATGAGCAGCCTTTTCAGATTCCGGCCCGCGTTGCTTTTCTAGGCCGGGCCCTGGGCACGCTGTATGGCATTTGTGTGGGCCTGGATGCGGACATTAATTTTGTTGATGTGTCCCGCCCTTATGTAGACAAATTCCTGGGAGGCAGGAACAGCGTATACGCCATTGTGGCTGAAAAGGCGCGCGGCTTGGGCAAGGCCTTGATTGATATCCCCGCATTGTTAGAGAGAGTGCTGATCAAAGCCGAGCGGGGTGACCTGCATATCCAAATGGAAGCCCCTGATTTTAAGGAGGCCATGGCCGAAAATACCCGGGCCTTGCGTTCCCTGGGATGGGCTCTGGTTTTTGGGTTTATTCTTCTGGCCTCTGCCTTCCTGCTCACCCAAGGCTTCATGATGGAGGCTCGCATTGGGGCTGGCCTGTGTGTGCTGGCACTGTTCCTGATGATGCGCAGCCGACATAAAAACACGCGTAGAAAGGCTCCGCACCCGCCGATCATGGTGCGTCGCGGGACGGATTAAGGAGGTTAGACATGACGGAGTCAAGCAATTATTCTAAAAACACATCTGTTAAAACAATCCCCAATGATATTCATCAAGCCAACGTACTATAAATGTTACTTCCTATTGGTCAGAATTTATATAAGCCTTAAAATATATGAAAAGCCGGTATAATTCATATTCATTAATATACCTGCCAAGGCAGGCAGAAGAAAGGAGTAATCTTATGCTCTTCGAACCTATCTCTATCCACAGTCTGGAGGTTAGGAACCGTATTGTCATGCCGGGGTTTCATCTCAATTTCGCCAGGGAAGGCGCCATTAATGAAAAGCTGGTTAATTTTTATGAGGCTCGCGCCAAAGGCGGTACAGGGTTGATCATGGTGGGTGGTGCAGCTGTCGAGCCTAACGGGGTTTTTGCGGGTTGGATCTCAATCCATGACAACAGCCTTATCGCCGGGCACCAGCGCCTTACTGCAGCAGTCAAATCGCATGGGGCCAAGATCGGCTTGCAATTAGTGCAGCAAGGCCGTTATTCCGCAGGATTCCACGAAGGCAAAGATGTTTTCGCTCCTTCGGCGGTACGCTCACGTACGACTGGATTTGTTCCCCGGGAGATGTCGGTCGGGGAAATACATAAAATAATTGCTGATTTCGGCGCGGCAGCACGGCGCGCTCGGGAAGCGGGTTATGACCTGGTGGAAATCAGCATTTCAGCCGGTTATCTGATTAATCAGTTTCTTTCTCCGTTAACCAATTTGCGACAGGATGAATATGGCGGCTCACCTAAAAACCGTATGCGTTTCGGCTTAGAGGTCATCGCCGAAGTGCGCCGTCAGGTGGGCGCTGATTATCCCGTCAGTGTGCGTCTGGGGGGACAGGATTTTATGCCCGGCGGAACCACCTGGAAAGAGGCGCAGGAATTCGCGGAGGAATTGGAGAAAATCGGAGTTGATCTGTTTAATGTCACCGGGGGATGGCATGAAACCTCCATTCCCCAGCTTAACGGGGAGGTTCCCAAAGGTGCTTTCAGCTATCTGGCCGACAAGATCAAAAGCCGGGTTTCAGTTCCGGTGGCGGCCAGCAATCGCATCTCTTCAGCGCAGGTCGCCGAACAGATATTGTTGTCAGGTCAGGCCGATATGGTCTCCGTTGCGCGCGGGATCCTGGCTGACCCGCAGTGGGCGCAGAAGGCCCAACAAGGCGGTACCGTTAGAAAATGTATTGCCTGTATGCTGTGCTTAGGCCAAATATTTAAACGTCAGCCTGTAATCTGCTCAGTCAATCCGCTCTGTGGTAAAGAGGATCAGCCTCTGCCGGCGGCAGAAGACAAAAAACGCATACTGGTGGTCGGGGCCGGGCCGGCTGGCTTGGAAGCTGCCAGCACTTTGGCAGAGCGGGGTCATCAGGTCGATTTATGGGAAAAACAACAAACCATCGGGGGACAGTGGCGCATTGCCGCTGTACCTCCCGGGAAAGAGGATTTCCTGCCGCTGTTAGACTATTATGAACAGCGTCTCAAAGAGGCGGGAGTGAATTTGCAGCTGGGCAAGACCGCCACCGCAGAAGAGGTTTTAAAATGGGAAGCTGATGCGGTGATTATCGCCAGCGGGGCGGTACCCGAAACCTATCTGCCATTTTCCGGCGAGGATGCGAAAGTGGTGCAAGCTTGGGATGTACTGGCCGGTCAGGCAGTCAAAGGACCGCGCATAGTGATCGTGGGCGGAGGCTCGGTAGGCTGTGAAACCGCTCTCTACCTGGCTCAAAAGGGTACTCTGGATGCTGACCAGGCCAGATTTCTACTGATCCATCAGGTTGAATCGGCCGAGGAAATCCGCAGGCTGCTGCTCAATGGGAGCTATCACCTTACCATAGTCGAACAGCAGAAAAATATAGCCCGGGACATGAACAACGCCACTCGCTGGCTGATGCTAAAGAATCTCGATATGTTTGGTGTCAAAGTCTGCAATCTGAGCACAGTTGAACAAGTTACGGCTCAAGGCGTGGTTTTAAAGAGCGAACAAGGGGTGCAGACCATAGCGGCTGACACCGTAGTTATGGCTTTAGGCTCGAGAGCAGACAATGCTTTATATCAGGACCTTGCGGGCCGGCCGGGGGTTTACCTGGTGGGAGACGCGCTTCAGCCCGGCAAGGTTCATGAAGCGATTCATAGCGCCTATCAGTTGGCTTGCAGTCTCTGATGGCAAATAAGAGTGCATACAGAAGAACACAGATATACTGAGGAGCACAGAATGAAAAATATGCAATTTGCGGTACTGGGATTAGGGCGCTTTGGCCTCAGTCTGGTGAAGGAATTGAGCCGTATGGGCCTGGATGTCCTGGCGGTGGATTCCGATCCCAACAAGGTTAACCTAGCCCGGGATATAGCCACCTATGCGGTGGAAGCGGACAGTACCGACGAGCAAGTATTGAAAACTTTAGGTATTAGAAATTTCGATGTGGTAGTGGTCTCTATCGGCGAGAATGTTCAATCCAACATTTTGACCACCATTTTGCTGAAAGACATGGGTGTCTCTATGGTCGTATCCAAGGCGCAGAATCACTTGCACGGCAGAGTGCTTGAAAAAATCGGCACTGATCTGGTCATATATCCGGAGCGGGATATGGCCATCCGAGTTGCTCAATCATTGGTTACCAAAAGCGTGCTCGATCATATCAACCTCTCCAGCGAATACAGCATTATTGAAATGATTACCCCCGGCCTGTTTGTCGGCAAGACCCTGCGCGAGAGCAATATCCGTGAAAGGCATAAAGTGAACATCATCGCCATCAAACGCGGCGATGACATTATTGTCAATCCCATCTCCGACCAGACAATCTTGAGCAATGATATACTGGTGGTCCTGGGTAAAAATAACCATCTTGACAAACTCAGCGATTTGAATTAACGCTCAGCGGAGGGCGATGATGGCTCGGCTTCAATTAAATCCTCCACAGGTGGTGGCGGGGAGTTTTGTGTTGTTAATATTTCTGGGCAGCCTCCTGCTGGCTTTGCCTTGGGCGACCTCCAGCGGACAAAACAACTGGCTGACGGCTGTTTTTACCTCTACTTCAGCGGTATGTGTAACCGGCTTGGTGGTTGAGGATACCGCCACCTATTGGAGTCCGTTTGGACAGGTGGTCATCATGCTGCTGATGCAACTGGGCGGTTTGAGCATTATGGCTATGGCTACGTTTTACGCCTTGCTTTTTCACAAACGCATTGCCCTGAAACAAAGGATGTTCATGCAGGCTGCCATTAACAAATCCAGTCCGGGGGGTATAGTCAGTATATTTCGCTATCTGTTGATATTCAGCCTGGGGATTGAATTGGTCGGGGCTGCCATTCTGACCCTGCACTGGAGCTCGCAACTGGGGTTTGGCAAGGCTTTATATTTTGGTTTGTTTCATTCTATCTCTGCCTTTAACAATGGCGGCTTCGATCTGTTCGGAAATTTCACCAGCCTCAGCGGATTCCGCACGGATGCCCTCACCAACCTGGTTATCTCAGTGCTGATCATTGCTGGTGGATTGGGCTTCGTGGTTATAGCCGAAATCATCAGCTTCAGAAGTCGCCGCCGCTTTTCCCTGCACAGCAAAATTGTCTTATCTACTACCGCCATTTTGCTGCTGGCTGGAACCGCCTTCATATTTATAGCTGAATTTCATCATGCCCTCAAGGAATTATCCCTGCCCGGCAAAGTAATTACCGCTTATTTTCATTCTGTCACCCGCACCGCTGGGTTTGTAACTATCGATATAACCAATCTATTTCAAGGCACACAGTTTTTCATGATTCTAATTATGTTTATCGGGGGTTCTCCGGGTTCAACCGCCGGGGGAATGAAAACCGTTACTTTCGCAGTGGTTTGGGCGGCCATTCTCAGTCAGATGCAAGGCAAGAAAGATGTGGAGATATTCAGGAGGCGTGTTCCGCAGCGGGATGTTACCAGAGCACTGGCCATCATAGCCATGTCAGGCTTATATGTCTGCGCCGCCATCCTGCTTCTAACCTTCATACAGGGAGCAGACAGCCTGGATAAAATCGCGTTTGAAGTGGTTTCTGCCTTTGCTACCGTAGGGCTATCTCTCAATTTCACCCCTGAACTCAATAACCTGGGCCGTTGGCTGATCATCGTGACCATGTTCGTGGGCCGGGTGGGGCCTTTGACCCTGGCGGTGGCCTTTGCCCAACGAGAGCGCCAGGTCGACATCCGCTATGCGGAAGAAGAAGTCATGATAGGCTAGCGGCTGCGCTCGATGCGTATAAAGATCGGGGAAGGCTTTGCCTTCCCCGTCTGTTGCGCTTTATTTGACCCATGTG
>DHGD01000102.1:74318-87967 GCA_002402575.1 Syntrophomonas sp. UBA4807 | reverse complement strand
TGGAGGAGCTGTTGAGGAAAATTATGGGGGAAATAGAGAACCATATCATAGGTAAACAGGAACTGAATTTCTGCTGCACCTGCAGCCGGGAACGTCTGGCGGTTATCCTCTCCAGCTATAGTAAGGAAGAGATTGAGCGGTTGTGTGATGAGGAAGGTATAATGGAAGTCACCTGCAACTTCTGTAATGAGCAGTACCACTATACCCCAGAGCAGATTATGGCCGCAAAAAAGCCTCAGCCGTGAAACTGAGGCTTTAAACCGCAAAGCTTACAGAGCGCGCTGTACTTTACCAGAACGCAGGCAACGGGTACACACATTGATCTTTTGAGGTGTGTTGTCGACTATAGCTTTAACCCGCTGAATGTTAGGCTTCCACTGCCGGTTGGTTCTTATATGGGAGTGGCTGTATGTTTTCCCGAATGTGATGCCTTTCCCGCAAACATAACACTTGGCCACCTTGCTTGCCCCCTCTCTTCATAAATGCACTTAACCATTTTACCAAAATGGTTGTTAAAGGGCAAGAAGAAGGAATAGTTATTGTGTTGTAGAATTAACTAAGTCAGACAGGAGGGACTGGAATGCATAAGATCAAAGATACCGAAATGGGAGTTATTCAGGTGTCCAAAGAGGTAATCCAAACCATTGCGGGGCTGGCCGCCATTGACTGTTATGGCCTGGTGGGCATGGTATCACAGGATTTGCAAACCGGTATCAGCAGTATACTGGGACGGGAAAATGTCCGCAAGGGTGTGGAGGTCCGCTACACTGAAGAGGGGTTTGTGATTGACCTCTATGTTATGATGGGATATGGAATTAAAATAAAAGAGGTAGCCGGAAGTGTCATTCAGAAGGTTACCTATGTGTTGAGTCAGACCGCTGGCATACCTGTGGCAGCAGTAAACATTAACGTTAAAGGGGTAAAAGTTCCCGGCAACAGGTAGGGGAGGACGTCGAGTTGAGTTTGTTGTATATAGATGGAAGTGATTTTGTAAGGGCTCTCAAAGGGGGTACTATAAAGCTGGAAAGCCATCGCGATCAGGTTGACCAGCTCAATGTATTTCCGGTGCCGGATGGAGATACCGGCACCAATATGTTTCTTACCCTGCAGTCGGCGGTCAAAGAAGGGGAAAAGTCACAGCATCAGCCGCTGGGAAAGGTTGCCCGGGCGGTATCCGCAGGGTCTCTCATGGGAGCGCGCGGCAATTCCGGGGTTATTCTGTCTCAGATCTTCCGTGGCATTGCTTTTTACCTGGACCACAAAGAAAGGGCAGCCGGCAGCGATCTGGCTCAGGCTTTCAAAGCTGGTTCACGCACTGCTTACGAGGCAGTCATGAAACCGGTGGAGGGAACCATACTGACCATTATAAGGGAAATCGGCCGTGGTTGCGAGGAAGAGGCCAAGAAAAACGACGATGTGATTAAAGTCTTGATGGCGGGGATACGCAGCGGGTATGCGGCCCTGGAAAAAACCCCTTTAATGCTGCCGGTGCTGCGCGAGGCGGGGGTAGTTGACGCCGGGGGGCAGGGGTTGTTGTTTTTCATGGAGGGTTTTGCCGAGGCCCTGGCGTATGATAATCAGCTGAACCTGGACGGGCTGCGGCTGAGTTCGACTGCTGCCGAAAAAGTTGAATTCTCTCCGCCGGAAGAACTTCCTTTGCTGGATTATCGTTATTGCACCGAGTTGTTACTCAAAGGCCAAGGGCTTAATATAGAGGTTATTAAGAATAATCTCGGCATACTGGGGGATTCTTTACTGGCCGTCGGGGATGACAAGCTGGTGAAGGTTCACGTGCATACCAACCATCCTGGGAGAGTGCTGGAGTTTTGCGTGCAGTTCGGCAGTTTAAATGATATCAAGATAAACAACATGCAGGAAGAAGTCCATCAGCATCGCAACAACTGGCCCAAAGACACGGAGCTCCGATCCTCACCAGCTCAGGCCCCTAAAGTAGGCCTGGTGGCGGTAGGCAGTGGACAGGGAGTTAAGGAAATACTAAGGAGCCTGGGGGTGAACCAGGTGGTGGAAGGCGGCCAGACCATGAATCCCAGCACTGAGGACCTGCTTAAGGCATGCCAGGCGACAAAATTGCCCGCCGTAATAATATTCCCCAATAACAGCAACATAATTCTCACCGCCCAGCAGGCGGCTTTGTTGGCCGAAGGCCAGGAAGTGCGGGTAGTCGCCACACGGTCAGTCATGCAGTGCATTTCCGCCCTGATTGAGTTTGACCCTGACGGAGACCTTGATGATATGGTCAAGGCCATGGAAGAAGAAGCCCGCCGGGTAAAATACGCCGAGATAACCCGGGCGGTTAGAGACTCGAAAGTTAATGGCCTGGATATAAAGACAGGACATATCATTGGCATAATTGGGGACTCAATAAAAATCAAAGCTGATGACAACCAGTCTGCGGTGCTGGAGGTTGTTAAGCAGATGAAAGATGAAGACAGCGAACTTATCACCCTTTTTTACGGAGCCGACATTGTGGAGAATGACGCCCAGGAGCTAAAGTCCCTATTGCAGGATCTTTATGCCGAATATGAGGTTCAGGTGCATTATGGAGGGCAGCCTCACTACAGTTATTATGTGTCGGTAGAATAGCGGCCCAGGCTTGATACCCGCCGCAGCACGGCGTCAGGAATGATACGATTACACTACAGGCGGGTTTTATGACCCGCTTTTTATATTGGACAGGAGAATCGGCATGGAAGCGTTGGGTAAGAGCATACAGTTTCTTAAGGGGGTAGGACCCAAACGGAGCCAGCTGCTAAATAAGCTGGGCATAGCTACGGTTTTTGATCTGTTATGGTACATTCCCCGCAGTTATTATGATCGCAGCCGCATCCAACCCATCAACGGGCTTGTGGAAGGGGACAACTGCAGCGTTACAGGTACCGTAGCAGCCTCCAGCCTTAAGCGCAGCCGCCGTGGTATAAGTATATTTCAGGCCATTTTGCAGGACCACAGCGGGTTTGTTAACGCGGTGTGGTTCAATCAGCCTTTTTTATCCCGTTCCATTAAAAAAGGCCAGAATGTGTGGGTGAGGGGCAGGGTCAAGTTGGCCTGCAACCAACTGCAGTTGCAGGTGCAGGAGTACGACTTGTTGGACGGCGACAGTCCCAAGCATATGGTTATGCCGGTCTATGCCCTCACCGAAGGCCTGTCTCAGCACTTCCTGCGTCAGCTAACTGAAGCTGTTTTGTCAGAATATCTTACCATTTACCCGGATATTCTAAACTCCGATTTGGCCAGCCGCCATGGTTTGATAAACATCCAGCAGGCCTTTTGGGATATACACTTTCCGGCAAGCCCAGAGGCCTATAAACAAGCTCGCCGCAGATTGGCCTGTGAAGAACTGCTGCTTTTCGGTCTGGGTTTAAAAAAACTCAAAAGCACCCAAAAGATATACTGCGGAGTGGTTCACCGGGAACAGGATGACCTAGTGGGGAAGGTCAAAGGGCAGTTGCCATTCCGGCTCACTCCGGCCCAGCTCCGGGTGTGTGGGGAGATTTTTGATGACATGGAATCGTCCCGGCCTATGAACCGGCTGCTGCAGGGTGATGTAGGGGCAGGCAAGACCGCAGTAGCCGCCCTGGCCATTGCCAAAGCCATATCCAGTGGTTATCAGGCTGCCTTTATGGCGCCCACCGAGATTCTGGCCATGCAGCATTTTAACAATATGAGCCGCTATTTCGCCGGTTTAAACTGCAATATAGCCCTTCTCACAGGCTCTGCGGGCAGTGCGCGGCGCCAGCAGGTCGTGGCGGCGGTAAAGAGCGGTCAGGTTCAACTTTTGGTTGGCACCCATGCCTTGATCCAGGCAGAGGTGCAATTTGCCGCTTTAGGGCTGGCAATCGTAGACGAACAGCATCGCTTCGGGGTGAGGCAACGGGCCCTGCTGGGTGATAAGGGAGCCAAGCCTGACATTTTGGTCATGACTGCCACCCCCATCCCCCGCACCCTGGCCTTGACGGTATACGGTGATTTGGATCTTTCGGTGATTGAAGCCCTGCCCCCGGGCAGGACGCCGGTCAAGACAGTGTGCCTGCCCCGAGAGCGGCGCCGGGAAGCATATAAAATCATGCGCCAGTATCTGAGCGATGGGGCGCAGTGTTATGTGGTCTGCCCTTTGATCGAGGAGTCTGAAAAGCAGGATCTGTTAGCCGCGGAGACACTTTATGAGGAGTTGTGCGCCGGTTTGGCCGGAAGCTTCCGGGTAGGGCTGCTACATGGCAGAATGAAAGGCGCGGAAAAAGAGAGCATTATGGCAAGCTTTAAACAGGGCTGGATTCAGGTTTTGGTTTCCACCACGGTTATAGAGGTAGGCGTGGATGTACCCAACGCCTCGCTGATGATTATCGAACAGGCGGAACGCTTTGGCCTGTCACAGCTGCACCAATTGCGCGGCAGAGTAGGGCGGGGCTCAAGGCAATCGGCCTGCTTCCTGCTTGCCGATCCCAAAAGCCCTGGGGCGGTGATGAGGATGCAGCTTATGGCCCGTATTAACGATGGGTTCAAACTGGCCCAGGCTGACCTAGCCTTAAGAGGGGCCGGTGATTTCTGGGGGGTCCGCCAGCATGGACTGAATCAATTACAAGTGGCCGACCTTTCCCGGGACCTTGACATTGTGGAGATGAGCCAGCAACTGGCAGATGCCATGGCAGCTTTTGAACCGCTGCATCAACAATATTTTGATATGAAATTTAAAAAAACGCCTCATATAGCCGCAAATTAGTTAATTTATTATATTGTTCCTTGATTATATCCTAATATAATACCCAAGCTATTACTGCAGGAAACGCTCCTGCAGTTTTGATTTATTTTTTACTCATTCTGAATTTGGAGGTGCTTAAGTTGGAGAAAAACGATAACACGTCCCCCAAGCTAGAGCATATAAAATTCGAAATTGCTCAGGAAATGGGAATTTCAGGTTCAGGTAAGAAAGGCCATGACCAGAAAGATATTAAAAACTCATGAAAATACTTCTAGCATAGAAGTAACAGCAGGGGACAGAATATGACTACAACGCAAAGGAGGTGAGACAGAATGGCAAAAAGCAACAATCGTATTTTGGTCCCTCAGGCTCAGGCAGCCATGAATCAGTTCAAGATGGAGGCCGCCTCGGAAGTTGGCGTGAACCTGAAAGATGGTTACAATGGTGACCTGACCTCTCGCCAGGCCGGCAGCATCGGCGGACAAATGGTCAAGAAAATGATCTATGATTACGAACAGCGTAAGTCAGGTGGTCAGCTCAGCTAGCCTCATAACCAAAACGTAATCATTCTAGGTTAAACAAGCGGAAGATTTTATATCTCCGCTTGTTTTCAGTTGTGCGCCCGGCAGGGGCGCAGTCTAACGGGAGATAGTCCCTAGTGCGGGTTGGACGGTACGTACGTTGCTGTGGGGAGGATCGGCCACTCCGATAATGGGTGGCCTCCTACCCGATTAAAGCAGAAAAAAGTTATCAAGTTGCGTAAAGTTCCAACTGTTCCTGGGATATACCGGGGAACAGCGACTTGCCCACACCCATGGCCAGGATGCGGGAGGTGTTTTCTACAATATCGTCAATTTCCTGTGGAGTGACGCCCAGCGTTCCTCCGAAACGCGAAAGTATGGTCTTGGTTGCTTCCAGGGCCTGGGTTTCGTTGAACATGGCCCCGCTGTTGAAGCAGAATTTGCGTATAGCTTCACTGGCAATCACGCTGGCATTAACGATAGTAGGACAGCCAATAGCAATTACCGGCATACCCAGAGCCTGTTCAGTCAGGGCTATTCTAGCATTTCCTATTCCGGCTCCCGGCTGAATACCAGTATCCGACATTTGCACTGTAGTGCCGATGCGGTCTACATTGGTAGCCGCCAGAGCGTCAACCACTACCATTGCGGCCGGTTTGATATTTTCGACTACCCCTTTAATCACTTCAAAGGTTTCCAGACCGGTGATACCCAATACGCCTGGAGCAATGCCGCATACCGGCCGCATTCCTTCCACCAGAGCCTCAGGAGCATGCTGATGGTAGTGCCGGGTAATGGGACTGTATTCTATGAATTTAGGCCCCAGCGAATCGGGTGTGGCCCGCCAGTTGCCCAGACCTACCAGCAGGATAGTGTCTCCCGGTTTAATACGATTTCCCAACAGAGTCTGCATACTCTTTTCCATAGCTTGAATTATTTCATTTTTTACATAGGGGTCATTGATTTTTAGGGGCGGTGACTGAATAGTAACATAGGTTCCGATTGGTTTACCCATCTTTTCGGCTCCGGCCGTATCCTTGATGGTAATTGTGTTTACTTTGACGTATTCCTTTTCTTCAACCTGCTCGATTACTCCCGGAATTTCTGTATTGGCAGCGCCACGCGCCAGTTCGTGCGCTTCCACGGCCAGATCGACATTTAATTCAAAAGCGTTCAGGATATTGTTCACACTATCACCTCAACAGTTAGTCTGCACCACCAATGGAAGAATATACTCAAAATTAAAATGGCGACTTGCGTCGCCATTTTGGGGAGAGGAGAATTTTGTAAAGTTGTTGGGGAGGGTTTGTTTACCAGACTTTAATCTGGTATTGATATCTTTGCCTCTTAAATAGGAATATATACAATATTTTTAAAAAATTTTTTATGCTACAATAGATGACAATAATATAGCCCTTTAAGGTTGAAGCAGTCAGGAAGGAAGGCAATAGTGCGAGTTATAGCCGGATCTGCCAAGGGAAAACGGCTCAAAGCGCCATCTGGCAAAGAAACCAGACCTATAACCGACATGATAAAAGAGGCTTTGTTCAATGTGATTGGCCCCAATATTCAGGATGCCCATTTTCTGGATCTTTTTTCCGGCAGCGGTAGCGTGGGCATAGAGGCTTTGAGCCGCGGCGCTGCAGAAGTGTTTTTTATTGACAACAACCCGGCAGCAGTGCGAATAATCTACGAAAACCTCGATAACTGCAATTTCATAGACGATTATGAGGTGTACTGCAATGATGTATTACGGGCGGTGAATATCCTGCATAAAAATGGCGCCAAATTTGACTATATATATATTGATCCTCCCTTCACCGTTGAAGGGATTTTTATGGATGTGATGGAAAAATTAGATAAGGTGGATATTCTTAAGCCACAGGGATCAATTATCATAAGAACGCGCCGATACAAGGAACTTCCGGATACTATGAGCCGTTTAACCCGGTATCGACATAATTATTACGGGGAGTCTGCCATGCATTATTATTCAGTGATGTCTTAGAGGAGGCATATGCTATGATGGAGATTTTTAAGATTTTAGACGAACTTGAGGTATTGGTGAAAGAATCCAAAAAAATGCCTTTTTCCAACACCAAAGTAGTGGTCGAGAGTGATATTTTATTGGACCGGGTGGATCGGTTGCGGGCGGTATTGCCAGAGGAGCTGGAGACCGCCCGGCTGATAATTTCTGAAAAACAGAGGATTATTAAAGAGGCCTGCGGGCAGGCCGATGAATATTTAGAACAGTCCCGCGACAGAGTAGCGCGAATGATGGATGACAGCGAAATCACCAAGAATGCCTTGCGCATGTCGGAGGAAATCCTGGCTAAGGCTGAAGAGATAGCCCGTGAAATAAGGACTGAAGCCAATCAATACGCCGAAAGTGTTTTAAGTCACATGGAAATCGTTCTCCGCAAAGGCCTGGAAAACATTACAAAAGGCAAAGAAGAAATTCGCCTGGACATGGAAAACGAGCTTTAATCCCGGCGTATCACCAAAGCCGCGGCCAGCATGAGCATGATGATTATGGCTGCAGCGCTCAAGCAATACCAAGACCAGCGCCAGGCGTGGATGGTGTAAAGCGGGCTGGGCAAAAGGAAGGTGTGGGCGGCTGGAGCCGAGGCGAACGCCCATCCGTAGCCTATAAGGGTAATGGAAACAGCGATCAGTGCCTGCCACAGCCGGGCTTTGAGATAAAAGCCGAGGCGCATCGGGGTTCCCACCATTACGCCCATCACCTGGGTAATGACGCATAAGCCGCTTAATGCCAGGACGGCGCTGACAGCGGCCAGTTGCTGCAATAACGGGGCATCACTCGCATGGGCTATGGTATTGCAGCCCAGGGTGATTTCGAATAAACCCATGCCCGCACCGTAAGCAACTTGATAGGAAAGCCCCCCAGCAGTAAACAAACCCTGGATTAACCTGGTTATCAGCTCCATTAGCCCCCAATCTGAAAGCATGGTAGTGATTACCGAGAAAATCAGGATATACCCCCCTATAGCTAAAATATTAGCTATACTCTTGGCGATGGCGTCAGCCAAGCGCCTGGCGAAGTCCTCCTTGTCCAGCGATACTGACAGTTCAGTATTGGCCGCCTGCCAACGTCCCCCGCTGATTTTGACGGCACTGTTTGCCGCTGGGGCTTTAAAGCGGCCAAGCACACCCACCGCCAGATTAGCTGAATAATGGGATATGGCTAAAAGCCAGCCCAGCCTGGCGGAACCGAACATTCCCATTCCCACCGCTCCGAGTATAAAAAGTGGGCTGGAGTTGTTGGTGAACGCTGCCAGCCGTTCGGCTTCATCACCATTGAGCAGACCCTCTTCGAACAGGCGGCGGGTTAATATGGCCCCGATGGGAAATCCGGAGGTGAAGCCCATGGCGACCACCAGAGAACTGCATCCGGGAAGGCGAAAGATGGGCTGCATTACCGGTTCCAACAAGACTCCCAGAAATCTCACCACACCCATACTGACCAGCAACTCTGAGACTATAAAAAAGGGCAACAGGGCCGGGACTACGATCATAGCCCACAAACGCAATCCGGCGCCTGCCGCGTTGACTGCGGCGCTAGGCTGCGCCACCATGAAAACCAATAATACCGTAAAGCCTGTCAAGAGCCAGAACTGAGGCATAAGCAGCATGGTCTTGCGCAAATCGGCCTTCCCCCTCAACTTGACAATGTTTCCAGTTTCAATATATGTTGATAGTGGCTGGGTTTAGAAGCATTAGCCGGTCTATAAATGCCTTCCACGGCATCTTAAGGAGGTTTAGTATGGACCCTTCACCCAAAATCGCATTGGTCTTAGGAGCGGGCAGCGCGCGCGGCCTGGCTCATATCGGAGTCTTACAGGTGCTGGTGGAGAATAGTATTCCCTTTGATCTCATCGTGGGCAGCAGTATGGGCGCCATGGTGGGAGGCTTGTACGCCTGCGGGACGGATATGGTGATGCTGGGCAAAATGATCGATAACATGGATTTGAGGGTGTTCTTCGATGTCCGCCTGCCGCGTATGGGCTTTATAGCAGGCAAGAAGATGGATGCCCTCCTGAGCCTGTTAACCAAAAAGAAGACCTTCGCAGAAACCCTTTTACCGCTGCATATGATGGCCACCGATCTCATTTCGGGAGATAGCGTGGTATTGGATTCCGGACCGGTTGCGGATGCTATACGGGCCAGTGTATCGGTACCGGGCGTATTTTCCCCGGTGAAAAAAGGGGACATGATACTGGTGGATGGTGCGGTGACCGACCGACTGCCGGTTAAAGTGGCAAGAGAGCGCGGCGCTGATATGGTTATCGCCGTAGACGTCATGTTTGGCGGCGGCAAGGAAATCAACATCCGCAACACTCTGGATGTGATCATCACCTCACTGGATATCATGCAAAAAGGCCAGTTCGAACATGTAAAAGGAATGAGCGATGTCTTGATTCAACCCCAGGTGGGGGGCTTTTCGCCGCGCGCCTTTGACAAGGCAGCGCAGATAATAGCACTGGGGCGCCAGGCCGCAGAGCAAAGCCTGGAACAGATCTATTCTAAACTGCCCCCATCACAGCGGCCCTGATTCAACCACTTGCCGGTAATAATCCTGTCCGCCCTGACGATGTAGGGGATGGGGAGACAACAAGCTGAAAATGTCAGAGGCTTTCACATCCAAGGCCAGCATCTCCCGCCCGATATTTTCCACAGGATTTTTGAGCACAGCAGCTACCTGGCTGCCGGTTGACAGTACCGGCAGCCCTGAATTAATTTTGACTTTTTGCAGGATTTTACGTCCTTGTGACGAAAACCCTAACAGACGTATATACTGCGGCCCAGCCTTGTCAAACCGGGCCATTTGGCTCTTTGAAACAGAAAATAGTGAGTACAGGAGCATGCGGTTGACTCTGGTAAGGTTATATCGTTTGCTCTTTATTGTGCCGCGCAATGCGGCCAGGGTACCGCTCTGCTGTGCAGCCAGAAGAAAACGGTTTTCCAGGCCCTCGCTTATTTCATAAATACCCTGGAGGCTCTCGGCGGAGACCAGGCGAAGTTGACTGAGCAATGCTGATTCCAGACCATCAAGCAGTGTTGGGGCACGTCCTGAACTGATCTCCTCCTGGAGGATATGTAAGCTGGACTCGGGCAAACCGCATGGAAGCCGGTCAATGCGCCCCTGATATATTGCCTGGCGTATGGCGGTGGCGCTGGCCAGTTCATTCATCTCTGAATCATGGTAGCCGGCCCCTCGGCGCGCTATTGTGAAGGGTTTCAAGTTCAGGCCCAGTTTCCTGATGACGTGCAAATATTCGATCCCCAGGATATTGTTGGGACTGGACAAAAGCTGGGTAATTTCAGGGCTGTTATCGCCTATTACGGCTTTTATGGCATCAGCCCGGGCCGCCGGATAGCTCAGGCCTTTTGCCAGGCTGGATTTCAGTTCTTGTTGGAAAGCCGCTGTCTCATGAGTCAATAAACGGGCTATTTCCGACAGGGGCGTAAGGTCGCCGGTCTCACTGCCAAAGGCCACATAATCAGCCCCCGCCTTTTGCAGAGTGAGCAAGGCTCCCTGGGCAAAATAGTAGGCGCTGCGGGCTGCAAAGCAAAAAGGCAGTTCCAGTACCAAGTCGACGCCTCCGGCCAGAGCCATACGGGTGCGCGACCATTTGTCACAGATGGCGGGTTCGCCGCGCTGTACAAAGGGGCCGCTCATAACGCACACGACTGCCTCCGGCTGTAGCCGATGACGAATTTCGTTCACCAGCCAGCGGTGCCCGTTGTGGAAAGGATTGAATTCGGCGACGATTCCGACCAGGCTCATGTTCCTGACTCCTTGGAATGTGTCAATGGTGCCAATAATTATACACGCTCTACGCTATTTATGCTAGAATTAGAACCATAATTGTGAAGTTTGCTACAAAGTAGAATGTTTTAGAAAAATTGGGAGGGAAAAGGATGAGTTTATTAGCGCAAATTAGAGAAAAGGCAGCTACTAAGGGGAAAACCATAGTTCTTCCCGAGGGTACCGAAGAGAGAACCCTTAAAGCTGTCAGGGCAATTGTGGACAACAAGATTGCCAACCCGATTCTGTTGGGTGATGAAAGCGCGATCAGGGGGTTAGCAAGCACGATCGGAGCCGATTTGTCTGGAGCGGAAATCATCAATTTGGCCACCACACCTTTGATGGATGATTTTGTGCAGGCTTTCTACGAGATGCGCAAGGACAAAGGTATCACTCTGGACAAAGCCAGAGACACCATGAAGGACCCGCTGTTCTTCGCATCCATGATGGTTAAAATGGGCAAGGCCGACGGCGAGGTAGCCGGGGCTGAAAACACCACCGGCAATGTGCTGCGCCCGGCATTGCAGATTATCAAGACTTCCCCTGGGATTTCAGCGGTTTCCGGATCATTTATCATGATTTGCCCCAATAAGGACTACGGTGAAGACGGCCTGTTCGTATTTGCCGACTGTGCCGTCACCATTGACCCTTCAGCCCAGCAGCTGGCCGAGTTTGCCAAGGCATCCGTGGAAACGGCCATCAATGTATGCGGCATGAAAGACCCCAAAGTGGGTATGCTGTCATTCTCCACTAAGGGCAGCGCCAGCCACCAATTGGTAGACAAAGTGGTTGAAGCTACCAAGATCGCTAAAGCGAACTTTCCGGACATTAAAGTGGATGGTGAATTCCAGTTGGATGCCGCCATTGTTCCCAGTGTGGGAGCTTCCAAAGCACCCGGCAGCGATATCGCCGGCAACTGCAACGTCTTGATATTTCCCGACATACAGGCAGGCAACATCGGTTACAAGCTGGTGCAGCGTCTGGCTAAAGCTGAAGCTATCGGTCCTATTCTGCAGGGTATGGACAAACCCGTCAACGATCTTTCCAGAGGCTGTAGCGTAGAGGACATCGTCAATGTGGTCGCCATGACCGCATTGCGTGCATAACCGGTTTACTTTTTTGCATCCCCGTCGGGGGTCAAACATAACAGAGGGAATTTTGAAGAAATTGAGGAGGTAGGAATCTAATGAAGGTTTTGGTTGTCAATGCCGGTAGTTCATCCATTAAATATCAAGTCGTTGATATGACCGACGAGTCCGTTTTGGCGGTGGGGCTGGTAGATAGAGTGGGGATTCCGGGCAGCACCTTGGAACACAAACCCTTGGGAAAAGACGCGGTTGTTATCAAAAAGGATCTTCCCGACCACACAGCTGGTATGGAACTGGTTTTGGATGTGCTGGTCAATCCCGAATATGGCGTAGTAAAAGATATGAATGAAATCGGAGCCGCCGGTCATCGCGTGGTTCATGGCGGTGAGAATTTCGCTGACTCCGTGGTCATTGATGAAGCCGTCAGAAAAGTAATAAGAGACTGCTTCGATATCGCACCGTTACATAATCCTCCCAACCTGATGGGGATTGAAGCCTGCCAGAAGCTGATGCCTAATATTAAACATGTGGCAGTTTTTGATACCGCTTTCCATCAGACCATGGAGCCTAAAAACTATATGTACGCTCTTCCTTATGAAGCTTACGAGAAATTCCGCATCAGAAGGTATGGCTTCCATGGCACCTCTCACTATTATGTATCCCATCGCGCCGCAGAAATGCTGGGCAAGCCCTATGAAGAATGCAAGATCATCACTCTGCATCTGGGCAACGGTGCCAGCATGGCAGCCATCAAGGACGGCAAAGTGGTGGAAACCAGCATGGGCTTCACCCCTTTGGAAGGCTTGGTCATGGGAACCCGTTCCGGTGACATCGACCCTGCTATCGTGTTCTTCTTGATGGACAAACTGGGCATGGATTCTGCTGAAGCCAACAATTACTTCAATAAAAAATCAGGTATGCTGGGACTGTCCGGCGTATCCAATGACCTGCGCGACGTAGAAGAAGCTGCCAAGGCTGGCAATGCCAGAGCCCAGATCGCCCTTGATGTTTATTACAACGCCATTCAGGGCTATATCGGCAACTATTTTGCCAAGCTGAACGGCTGCGACTGCCTGGTGTTCACCGCCGGGGTAGGCGAAAACGGCATCAGCATGCGCGAGAATATATGCGCCAATCTAGAAGCTTTGGGCATCAAAATGGATGTAGAGAAAAACAATGTCCGCGGCAAAGCGGTCGATGTGGCCACCGAAGATTCTCAGGTGCGCATCTTCATCATCCCCACCAATGAGGAATTGGTTATCGCCCGAGACACCTACAGACTGACTAAATAATAGTGCATCCGATCGCAAGAGGCGGGAATTAACCCGCCTCTTTAATTTTGGTTAAGAGAACTTCCCAGTGGCGGCTCTCAGGGGATATAGTTACTGGCTTTATTGACAATACTAACCGGTGAAGAATATAATTAATCTGGTGTTTTTTAGGGGTGCAAGATGAAAATTGATCTTAAACAACTGAAGCATCAACCCGGGCAG
>DHGD01000102.1:53150-74246 GCA_002402575.1 Syntrophomonas sp. UBA4807 | reverse complement strand
CACTAAACTGCAGGTGTTTTGCTCGCGCTGCCTGGAGCCATCTATGGTTGAGGTGGATAATGTCCTGGATTTGAATATGATAGACGCAGAAAGCCGGAAAACTGACGAGTTAAAGGATGATGCGCTCTTGGTCGAACAGGATGAGGTTGATATTGAGCCCGCGGTGGTAGAAGCGATTTTTGCCATCATCCCCTTAAATCCGCTCTGTAAGCTGGATTGCCTGGGACTGTGTCCGGTTTGCGGCGTAAACAGAAATCAGCAAGATTGCCGCTGCCGTGAGGATAATATTGATCCGCGCTGGGAAGCCCTGAAAAAACTAACCTAGGAAGGAGGGGAACAAATTGGGTGTTCCTAAGAGGAGACAATCGCATTCAAGAAAGAATATGAGGCGTGCCGAATGGCGCAAGTTGGACCAACCCGGCTTGGTTGAATGTCCACAGTGCAAAGAGCTTAAATTATCACATCGGGCCTGCTTGAATTGCGGATTTTATAAGGGTAATAACGTGATGTAGGCAAAATACAGATGGATCAAAAAGTAAGGTATCGGTGTCGATTCGGCCCATGGCTTACTTTTTGTATTTCCACATCAAAACGAGGAGGTTGTCATGAAAATTGCAGTTGATGTGATGGGTGGCGACTATGGCTCGGGCGAGGTAATCGGCGGAGTCCTTAGATGGCTGCGGGAGTCTGAGGGATCAGTTATTCTGGTGGGCCCAGAACAGGAAATTGCAGCAGTGCTGGCGGAGCATTCTTATGATGCCGCGCGGCTGGAGGTGGTCAACGCCACTGAGGTCATCGCCATGGGAGAATCCCCGGCTATCGCTATACGCCGCAAAAAGAACGCCTCAATAGTAGTTGCCACCGGAATGGTCAAGGCGGGCCAGGCTGATGCGGTGTTATCCTGCGGCAGCACCGGAGCCCAGATGGCTGCGGCCTTGTTTATCTTAGGGCGCATGGAAGGCATCGAACGCCCTCCCATTGTCGGCGCCATACCCAATGCCCGCGGAACTCACTCTCTACTGATCGATGTGGGTGCCAATGTAGACTGCCGGCCTGGGCAGCTGGTTCAATTCGGGGCTCTGGGCAGCGCTTACGCCTCGGCCATACAGTCCATAGCAAAGCCACGAGTTGGCTTGCTCAACAACGGCGCTGAAGAGACTAAAGGCAATGCTGCCGCGGCGGAAGCCTTCACCCTCTTGAAGCAACAGCCCAAACTCAATTTTATTGGCAATGTGGAGGGACGTGACCTCTTCAACGGCGACTGTGAAGTGATCGTTTGTGACGGCTTTACCGGCAACATCGTACTCAAAGCCATGGAAGGGTTGGTGTTGTTCCTGGCTCAACAGACTATGCGGGAATTAGGCCGACTGCCCTCAATCTATCAGGCTGTGGATTACCGCCAGGTAGGCGGAGCGCCCTTGCTGGGGGTCAAAGGGGTGAGCATCGTGTGCCATGGCAGTTCAAAGAGCCAGGCCATATACGGCGGTATGAAAATTGCCGCGCAATGTGTGGAAAGCCGCATCGTGGAACAACAGCAACAGTCTCTGGCGGAATTGATTTAGAATAGCATAGGGTGCGCTTAAGATGGCATTATTAAGGAGGGAACGAGTTGCAAGAGTTTATTGAATTGGCCAGAAAGTTGCTGGCGGAACAACTGGATCTCAATCCGCAGGATATCGCTATGGAGACCAAACTGGAGGACCTGGACGCCGACTCCATAGATGTGGTGGAGTTGATAATGGCCCTGGAAGATGCCTATGATGTGGAATTCCCCGAAGAAGGACTGGAAAACCTGCTGACCTTCGGAGCACTGGTAACAGCGCTATACCAGCACCTGGAACAGGTTAAGAATGGCTAGGCAGCGTGATGCGGTTGTGCGCTTCATGTGCGACAACGGGCTCAGATTTAATAATCAGGGGCTTATCGACATGGCTTTGACTCACCCTTCCTTCAGCCAGGAAAAGAACTGCGCGGTGAACAACCAGCGCCTGGAGTTTCTGGGGGATGCGGTGCTCAATATGATCGTGGCCGAATATTTATACAATCATTTTAATGCCGAGCCGGAGGGAGAACTCACCAAGATCCGCGCCCGGGTGGTGTGTGAGAAAGCCTTGCTGAATGTGGCCAACAGCCTGAGATTGGGTGAGTATCTGCTTCTGGGGCGGGGGGAAGAGATGTCAGGGGGGCGCAAACGCCGCTCTATATTGGCCGATGCCGTGGAAGCGGTCATAGGCGCGATCTATCTTGATCAAGGATATGAAGCTGCCTCCCGTTTTGTGCTGGCTAATCTGCAGGAATATATTAATGAAACCGCCCAGGGCGACTACCAGGACTACAAATCCCGGTTGCAGGAACTGGTGCAGGGCAAGAACAAGCAGAATGTCAGCTATCAGATCATTAAAGAATGCGGTCCAGCCCATGCCAAGGTTTTCGAGGCGGGGGTGTTTTACCGCGACCGTCTGCTGGCTGCCGGGCAGGGCAGAAGCAAAAAGGAAGCCGAGCAAAACGCTGCGGAAAAGGTTTTAAGAAACCGGTCGCTGCTGTTAAGTCTGGGGTTGGAGCTGCCCCCCCGGTCATGAGACACATTAATATTCCCATATTTATCCCCCATGCAGGTTGCCCGTTTACGTGCATATTCTGCAACCAACGACGCATAGCCGCTCAGCTTGAAGCACTTCCCCCGGCCATGATTCCCGAACTGGTCAACACGCATTTGGCAACCATTCCTCCCCACAGTGAAATAGAGATCGCCTTCTTCGGGGGGAGTTTCACCATGATGGATATGTCCCTGCAAGAAGCCTACCTTCGCGAGGTGTCACCTTACCTGCAAAAAGGGCTGGTTGCTGGGCTGCGCCTGTCGACCCGACCGGACGGAATTGATGCCAATATCCTTGAAATGCTAAAAAAATGGGGAGTAGACACCATCGAATTGGGAGTGCAGTCTTTTGACGACCAGGTTCTGGCTGCAGCGGGGCGGGGAACGACTGCGCGGCAGGCCACAGTGGCATGCCGCTTAATAAAAAAATATGGCATCAAACTGGGTATTCAACTCATGGTGGGTCTGCCTGCTGATACTCCGGACAAGGACCTGGACAGCGTTCAAGCCGCAATTCTACTAAAACCGGATATGGTCAGGATCTATCCCACCCTGGTGATAGCCGGGACGGAATTGGCATATCTTTGGCAACAAGGACGCTATCAGGAGTTAACTCTCCCCGACGCTGTGGCCATTGTGGCGGAAATGCGCTTGGTATTCCAATACGCTGAAATCCCGGTAATACGTATGGGACTACAGCCCAGTCAGGAGCTGCAGTCCGCGCACGCGGTCCTGGCCGGACCGTACCATCCGGCCTTTGGGGAACTGGTGGAGCAGAACATTTTTCAGAGGCAGGCTTTTCAACTTCTGCAAGCCGCACAGTCCGAGGCGGGTTTGCCCGGCTCAATAGAAATCCTGGTCAACAAAGGTGATATTTCAAAAATGGTCGGGCAGCACCGCTGCAATCTGGCAGCCATCAAAGAGGTATTTGGGATTAATAAGATTAATGTCATTCCCGCAACGGAGATCGAGGTTGACGACCTGGCCCTGCGTCTTGACGACGCGATAAACAGCATCACTCTCAAGCGGGCGGAATTCGTTCAAGGCTTGTTTGACAGGGGCTTGCTGCCTGATATTAGAGGGCTGATCGCCTGCAAACCAACCAAAACCTGAAAAATCCCGGGGTGATCATAAAACCGCTGTTTTGATAGCTATGGGGCAGGTATTTAGATGGCTTATGTTTAACTAATAATACCAGTAAAGAGATAAATTCAGCTATAGGCCGGAAATGTGAAGGCGGCGTTTATGACGGCGATCAGAGAGCCTGCAAGCGGAAACCACAACCGAGCGGGTAACCGGCGCGTTTTAAAGCAGGATTGTTGTCAGGGATCGTAAGCCTGGCCATCACCACTCGGAGCACACGGAGGAAACAGTGTATTTAAAGCGTTTGGATATTAAAGGGTTTAAATCATTTGCGGAGCAAACTTCCATACAATTTGAACCTGGCATTAACGTGGTGGTGGGTCCAAACGGCTGCGGCAAAAGCAATGTGGTGGACGCGGTGCGTTGGGTTCTGGGAGAGAATAACGTTCGCAATCTGCGCGGGCAAAAAGGCGAAGACATCATATTCTGCGGCACTGACAGCAAAAGGGCGCAGGGCATGGCCTCAGTGGAGATATTGATCGACAATGGCGATGGTTTTCTGCCCCTAGATTATGTCGAGGTAAACCTGGCCCGCAAACTTTTCAGGAGCGGGGAGAGCGAATTTGCCATCAACCGCGCTCGGGTGCGCATGAAGGATGTCCACGACCTCTTAGCTGGCACTGGGCTGGGGAAGAAAGGCTATGCCATAATAAGCCAGGGTGAGCTGGACCAACTCCTGAATGCGCAGGCTTTGGAGCGCCGCCTCATTCTGGAGGAAGCCTCGGGGATAATCAAATACCGGCAGCAGCGCGAAGAAGTCAACCGGCGTCTGGAGGGAACCGCCCAGGATCTGGTCCGCCTTGCCGATCTCCTGCAGGATATGCGCCAGAGAAGCTTGGATGTACAGCAAAAGGCAGAAAAAGCCAGCTTATTTCTGGATTGCAAACAACAAGCCGAACAGTTGGAAAGAACCCTTATGGCTGCCGAGATAGCCCGGCTGGAAAAAGAACTGGAGGCGCGCCGGACTGATTTAGCGCAGCGCAGCCAGCTTTTGCAGCGACTGCGTGAACAGCAGCTGCAGCAGACCGGCACTTTGGAGGAAAAAGAAGCCCGATTGGAAGGACTCCGCCTTGAAGCCCAGCATGCTGCTGAGAAATTGTATGAAGTGCAGGCCCATATGGCGGAATTGCGCGCGGCAGTCCAATTGAGCCGGGAACGCATCTGCAATTACGGGGAAAGACTTAATACCGTCGAGGCGGATGCCCATAAATATGCATCCCAGCTGGAGAAGATTGAACTGGAGCTGAAGGGCAACCGGGAAGATTACGCGGCTCAACAGTTATCCTATCAAGAACTGGAGCAACAGTGCCTAATTATTGAGAAGGGGAGTACAAGCCTGGAGCAGTCCCTGGCGCAGCAGACACAGCGATTCGAGACTGAGAAGGCCGAGCTATTTGTTCATACCCGCGAGGAGAGCCGGGTGAGAAATGCCATACAGGAACAACAAGAACGCCTGTCAAGGCAGGAGGAAAGAAAATTCCGCCTGGAAACCCAAGCGGAGCAGCTGGCACAGCAGATAAAACAGGCTGAAGAGCGGCAGGCTGGGCACCACGAGCAAAAAAGGCTGGAAGAGAAGCGTCTGCAGAAGCTTGAAGCTGTCATGAATCAGCTTGAGGAGAGCAGAATTGAGGCTGCCCGGCAGGCCGCAGATGGGGAAAAACAGCTTCAAGCCCGGCAACGTGAACTGAGTCAGAACAGCACCCGATTAGAGAGCTTGAAGGGGCTGCGAGAAAATTACAGCGGCTATGCGCCTGGGGTCAGGGCGGTTATGCAATGGGCCGCTCAAGGCCAACTGCCAGGTGTTCTGGGTATAGTGGGGGAGATATTGGAAGTGCCTGCAGGATTGGAGATGGCCATTGAAATAGCCGCAGGCAGAAGCCTGGAGAACATAGTGGTGGCGAGCAGCCAAAATGCGCGCCAGGCTATTGAAATGCTCAAGAGCAGGCGGGGCGGGCGGGTCACCTGTTTGCCCCTGGATAATCTCCGGCTGCGCCGGGTACCTCAAGAAGCTTTAGAACGTTCCCTGGTCTGTGAGGGCGTTTTGGGAAAGGCTGACCGGCTGGTGAAATGCCAGCCGCGTTTCGCGGCGGTGGCGGAATATCTGTTAGGAAGGATACTGGTGGTTGACAGCCTGCAACACGGCATACAGGCTTTTAAGGACATAAACTTCCCCTGGACACTGGTTTCGGTGGAAGGTGACATAATTAACCCCGGAGGGGCTATGAGCGGAGGCCTGGCTGCGGACCGGGGGCCATCCCGCCTGCAGCGTCGCGCCGAAGAGAACCGGCTTAAGGTGCAGGTGCAGGAACTGGAGGCTTTAATAGAACAAACCCGGCATTCCCTGGACTCCGCCCGGACCCGATCGCTGGACCAGGAAGAGCACTTGGGGCAGTTAAAAAAGGAATATATGGAACATACTTTGAAAAAGGACTGGCTTGAGGGGCAGATTAGCAGCGAGGACAAAGAGAGGAGCCGATGCTCAGAGCAGATCCAGAAGATCAATTCTGAGATGTCGCGTCTGCAGGCAGAGTCAGCCCAGATCAGAGCTGTCATCGCCGCTCTGCAGGAGCAGTTCGCAAACCTGCAGCAACAACAAGATGTCGGCTCCAGCCGGTTGGAAGAACAAAAGGAACGGCTCATTAAAATGCGCCATGATGTCGGGATATTGAAGGAACGTTCCTCCTCCTACCGGGAACAGCTGAACATGAAAAAACGTGAATTGGAGAACAGCCACAAGAATTTGCTTCAATTTGAAGCGGTTCAAAGGTCGTATCAGCTGTCCTGTCAGGAAGCCCAGGACTTGATGGCCCGCTTGAAGAATGATACTGAGAGCGAGACCCGCAAAATAGCAGCCCTGGAAGAGACCATACGGAGGCACAGCCTGGCTGCGGAATCCGAACGGCGGCATATGGAAGTGCTAAAAAACAGGGAAAGTCAGTGCAGAAGCGATGTCAACCAACTTAAAGCCAGTCTGGCTCCGGTAATGGCTGAAATAGAGACAACAGAACAGTGCGTACGCCAGCAAGAATTGAACCTGGCCAGACTGGAAACTGAACTTGACGGGATTTACGGGCAGTGGCGGGAAAAAACCGGTGATACAACTGTAGCTGCGGCGGAGCGGCTGGAGATGAGACCCGCGGAATTGCGCAATATCAAACAGGAATTAAGTTTGCTCCGCGAGAAGCTTGAAGCCTTGGGCCCGGTCGACGTTGCAGCCATTGAAGAAAGCCAGGCCTTAGTGAGCAGGCTGGCCTTCCTGGAAAAACAGTACAATGACTTGGGTGAGGCCAGATCCTCTTTGCTGGAACTGCTCAAAGAAACCGAGCGCCTGATGGCTCAGGATTTCGCCCAATTCATGGCAAAGGCCAATCAGAGCTTCATGCAGACATTCTGCGAAATGTTCAACGGCGGCGAAGGGCGTCTTGTCATTCCGGTTGGCAGCGACCTAGAGGCTGGGGTTGATATAGAAGTGAAGATCCCGGGTAAAAAGGTGCAGTCATTACCACTGTTGTCAGGGGGGGAACGGGCTCTGACCTGCATTGCCTTTCTATTCGCCCTGATTCGTCTCAAACCGGTGCCGTTTTGTCTCTTGGATGAAATCGATGCCTCTCTGGATGAAACCAATCTGAGGCGCTTTACCGCATTTTTGCAGGGCATGTGCCAGGAGACCCAGTTTATTGTCATTACCCATCGTCAGACCACTATCGAATGCGCCAATACTATATATGGGGTCACTATGGCTGAAAAAGGGATCAGCGGGGTATATACCCTGTCTTTAGAGGATGTCCCCGGCAAAGCTGGTTGAGTAGTAAGCCGGGATCTAATTGAAAGGATGAGACCATGTCGCTGTTCAATCGCAAGAAGAAGAATTCCTTCCCAGCCGAATCCCAGCTGGAACAATCATCACCTGCTCTTGAGGCGGAGACGGAAAAGAACGGCCTGTTAAATCGCATTAATCCTTTTGCCAAGAAAGAACAACCTGCTCTGGAGGAAGCAGGAGGGGGGGATGAATTGTACGATGCAAGCGAGCCGGCCCGGCCTGCAGCAGAAGCGGAAAAGGACGGTCTGCTTAATCGCCGCAATCCTTTTGCCCCAAAAGAAGGAGACAGTCAGTTTGACGACGGCCTAAGTGCCTCCTTAGGGCCGATTTCCAAGCCCCGCATGAACTTCCTGCGGCTATTCAAACAAGGCCTGACTAAGACCAGAGAAAACTTGGCCGGTAAAATACAGGAATTGGTTGAAAATACTCGTAAATTGGATGATGATTTTTGGGAGGAACTGGAGGAAATTCTCATTCAGGCCGACGTTGGCGTTAACACCTCGGTGGAACTGGTGTCCAGAATCCGCCAGTCCGCCAAAAAGCAGCGTATAAACGATTCCCATAAGGTTGTGGCATTGATTCAGCAAGAGGTGGCAACTCTTCTGCAAAAGGCATCGGCCCTTAACCTTACGGGTTCCCAGCCAGCGATAATAATGGTGGTGGGGGTTAATGGGGCCGGAAAGACCACTTCGATAGCCAAAATGGCTTACCGCTTCAAACAAGAAGGCCGGCATGTTATGCTGGCAGCTGCGGATACCTTCAGAGCCGCGGCTATTGATCAGTTGCAGATCTGGGCTGACCGGGTCGGCGTGGAACTGATTAAGCATAAGGAGGGATCGGATCCTGGCGCTGTTGTGTTTGATGCCATCAATGCCGCCAGGGCGCGCCAGGCGGATATACTTATCATAGATACCGCCGGTCGCCTGCAGAATAAAACCAATCTTATGAAAGAGCTTTCCAAAGTGAGGAAGATCATTGAGCGGGAAATAGGCCAGGACCCCCAGGAGGTGCTTCTGGTACTAGACGCCACTACAGGTCAGAATGCCGTCAGCCAGGCGCGAATATTCCAAGAAGCCACCGGAGTTACGGGGATAATTCTCACCAAGTTGGATGGCACTGCCAAAGGCGGTATTGTACTGGCTATCGCCCGGGAACTGGAGATGCCGGTCAAGCTGATCGGCATCGGCGAAACCCTGGATGATCTGAGGGACTTTGACCCTGACCTGTTCGCTCAAGCTTTGTTTGAAACCGATGCTGGCAATGGTCAGCCCTAATAGTATATCCATGAGGAGGAATCGATTTGCTTAATACAGCTATCATTGGAGGCACGGGGATTTATAATCCGGATGCCCTTGAAGAGCGTCGCGACATCTTGCAGGAAACCCAGTATGGAGCAGTAGCGATAACCGTAGGCAGCTATAAGGGTATGGAACTGGCTTTTATTCCCCGACATGGGGCTAAGCACAGCGTACCCCCGCATCTGGTCAACTACCGTGCCAATATTCTGGCCTTATACCAATTGGGAGTCAGAAACATCCTGGCTACCGCAGCGGTAGGGTCGCTGAATTATGAATTTAAGCCCGGCCATTTCGTTTTGGTAGACCAGTTCCTGGACTTCACCAAATCACGACCCAGCAGCTTCTATGAAGGCGGCGAACAGGGGGTGGTGCATTGCGATATGACGGTACCATATTGCCCCAGCCTGAGATCAGCCCTAATGGAAGCCGCGGCTAGTCTCAATTACCAGGTTAGCAACGGCGGGGTCTATGTTTGCACTGAAGGCCCCCGTTTTGAAACAGCTGCGGAGATATCAGTGTTTAAGCTATTAGGAGGCGATGTGGTGGGTATGACCAGTGTGCCTGAAGTCTGTCTGGCCCGGGAGCTGGGCATATGCTATGCTACTGTAGCCACCATCACCAATTTCGCAGCCGGCATCTCGCCAAATATTTTGACCCATAGTGAGGTTTATGAGGTCATGAAGAATAACACCGCGGCGGTGCGCCAACTATTGCTGGAAAGCACCCTGCTTATTTCGGCTCAGGAGACACGATGCGACTGTGCCCGCATTCTGGAAGAGGTTAAGGTTAAGTTATGATCGCAACAGTCGGTTTTGATGACGATGCGGTAGTCTTGTTGGATCAGAGCAGGCTCCCTGGCCAAGTGCAGTACCAGCGCTGCCATACCCCCGAGCAAGTGGCCCAGGCGATACGGGAAATGAAGGTGCGCGGGGCTCCGCTCATAGGAGTGGTGGCGGCATTCGGCCTGGCTCTGGCCATGCTGCGCTATCAAAGCACCGAGAGCGGCCTGGACATGGACCAGTATTTCAACTCGCAGCGGGAGTTACTGGCCTCGACTCGGCCCACCGCGGTTAACCTGTTCTGGGCCTTGGAGCGCATGCAAAGGCTATACCGCGATGAGAGCCATTTGGGTGCACGGCACGTTGCCCTCCGCTTGCTGCAGGAAGCCCGCTCCATGTACCAAGAGGATATAGCGGTGAACAGGGCTATAGGAGAAAATGGAGAAGCCCTCTTGGCGCCTGGTTCCCGTATCATGACCATCTGCAATGCCGGCAGCCTGGCTACCTGTGGTTATGGAACCGCGCTAGGGGTGATACGCTCAGCCCATGCCCGCCATAAAATCGAAATGGTGTGGGCCTGTGAGACCCGTCCGGTTTTGCAGGGCGCCCGGCTCACGGTCTGGGAGCTGACGCAGGATAATATACCGGTAACACTGATCACTGATAATATGGCGGGCTATACCATGAAGCTGGGTAAAGTGGATGCCATTATCGTCGGCGCTGACCGCATCGCCGCCAATGGCGATACTGCCAATAAAATTGGAACCTTCTCGCTGGCAGTCTTGGCTCAATACCACAGTATTCCCTTTTATGTGGCCGCTCCTTTATCCACCGTTGACGTCAGCTTGCCTGACGGCCATGTCATAACTATAGAAGAACGCGACCAGGATGAGGTGCGGCGGTGTGCGGACAAATACATCACGGTTCCCGAAGCCAGGGTATTCAATCCTGCCTTTGATCTGACCCCCCATGATCTGATCAGCGCAATAATAACCGAGAGTGGAGTTATTAAAGCCCCGTTTGAGAGTGGATTGCGCAGGCTCAAAGAAGGACGGTGATGGTATGATAAGCTCTATGCAAGAGAGACAAGAAGTTTTATATGCCGCCCGGGAGATTGCGGGAAGCGGCATGGTGATAGGCACCTGGGGAAATGTTAGCGCCCGCAGCCGGGAAGTACAAGGCTTTGTTATTACCCCCAGCGGAATGGACTATGCCACTCTAAACGCGGAGGATATGGTGGTGGTGGACTATAACCGCCAGGTCTTAGAAGGCCGATTCAAGCCTTCCGCAGAGACTCCCCTACACCTGGCGGTGTACCTGGCCAGGTCCGATGTAAATGCCATAGTTCATGTTCACAGCCCCTTTGCTACCGCTTTTGCCGTGGCGGGGATGTCAATTCCGGTGGTGTTGGAAGAAACCGCTCAGGCCATCGGCCATGAAATCGCGGTGGTTCCATATGCCATCACCGGCAGCCGCAGGCTGGGGG
This sequence comes from Syntrophomonas sp. UBA4807, assembly GCA_002402575.1. Taxonomy (GTDB): domain Bacteria; phylum Bacillota; class Syntrophomonadia; order Syntrophomonadales; family Syntrophomonadaceae; genus DTU019. The sequence continues at coordinate 63,124 of DHGD01000102.1, read as the reverse complement.
AGTATACGGTACAAACCCTGGGTTCTGAAGGCTGTGCGGCCTTACTGGCCAATCATGGCGTTATAGGTTGTGGGGCTACTGTAGCCCAGGCCTTGAGAATATGCTATGTAGCCGAGCAGACCGCACAGGTGGCCCTCTATGCCAGGATGTTGGGCTCTGTCCGGGATCTGGCTCCGGAGGAGGTTTATCGGCTTCACGAAGGCTTCAAAAATTACGGCCAGAAGAAATAACCCAGCCGCAATCGTTATGGTTCATAGCGGTTAAAAGGGCCTGGGGCTGATAAGGAGGTTCTATAAGTTGGCGGTTCTTATCGATAACATTGCAATCATTCCTATGGATGGACAAGACAGCATTATTGAAAACGGGTACTTGCTCTTAAAAGAGGATGTCATCGCCGAGGTCGGCAGCGGGGCAGCCCCGGCGGGAGATTATGATAAGGTCATCGATGGCGCCGGCAAGGTGGCCCTGCCCGGGTTAATCAATACCCATACCCACGCGGCTATGACGCTATTACGGGGATATGCCGACGACCTGCCCCTGATGGACTGGCTTTCCACCAAAATATGGCCTATGGAAGCCAAACTGAACGATACTGATATTTACTGGGGCACTATGCTGGCTATAACCGAGATGATTAGATCAGGTACCACCACTTTTAATGATATGTACTTTTCTATGAGCCAGGCCGCCAGAGCAGTAGAGCAAACCGGAATACGGGCGGTATTGAGCCGCGGCATGATCGGGATTTCTCCAGATAGTCAGGCTGCTCTGGATGACAGCCGCCGCCTGGTGGAACAATGGCATAATGCGGCCAACGGTCGTATCCGTTTTGCCTTGGGACCGCATGCCCCTTATACCTGCCCCCCGGAATACCTGCGCCAGGTAGTGGCTTTGGCGGAAGAACTGGATAGCGGCCTGCATATACATATTGCCGAGACCCGGCAGGAGGTGGAGGATATGCAAAACCAGTACGGTATGTCTCCAGTGAAACTGATGCTTGAAAACGGGGTATTTACGCGTCCCACCCTGGCGGCTCATTGTGTGCACCTCGATTCCGAGGATATAGCTATACTGCATCAATATAAGGTGGGTGTAGCCCATAATCCGCAGAGCAACATGAAGCTGGCCAGCGGTATCGCCCCGGTTCCGGAAATGCTCAGAGCTGGAATAGCAATTGGCCTGGGCACTGACGGCGCTTCTAGCAACAACAATCTGGATATGATAGAGGAGATGCGCAGTTGTGCTCTATTGCATAAAGTGAACACCATGGACCCCACTATTTTGCCAGCCTACCAGGCCCTGGAGATGGGCACTATCTTAGGCGCCCGAGCCTTGGGTTGGGATGATCAAATAGGTATGCTCAAACCCGGCTACAAAGCCGACCTGATCCTCGTCAACTGTACACCGGCGCATATGATTCCACGCTACGATTTAGTGGCCAATATCATTTACTCGGCCCAGGCCGCCGATGTTAATACGGTGGTGGTCAACGGCAGGATTCTTATGGAGAATCGAATAATTACCGCCTTTGACGAACAAGAAGTGCTGGATAAGTGTCAAGCGATTGCAGCTGATCTAAGCAGTCGATAATTAAGTTATTTATAAAATTTTGTGAAAGGAAGAGTCGAGCAGTGGTTCCAGCCATATCATTTGTAGGCCATCATAACAGTGGCAAGACCACCTTCCTAGTCAGGGTGATCCGCCATTTGAACGCTTTAAACATCCGCACCGCAGTAATCAAACACTCTCAGCATAGCTTCGATCTCCCCCTGGAAAAGGATTCGGAGCGTCTATTTGATGCCGGCTCGGCGTTGGTTTATGCGTCCTCACCACGTATGTCGCTGCGCTACCGTCGTGAAACCGAAGAAAGACATCTGGCGGATATTTTTGCGGAGGTTAAAGGGGCGGCCGATTTGGTCATAACAGAAGGCTACAAGACCGGCCCGTATCCTAAAATAGAAGTTGTCCGCCAGGCCGTGGGAGACTTCCTTCCTAACCTGAACAATCTGGTGGGCCGTGTATCCGACCGCCCCAGTGGAGATGACATCCCCTGCTTCGGTTTCGATCAGGATATGGAAGTAGCCCGTTTCATTGTAGAACAATTCANNCCGGCTTAACAGCAGGGACCGGCCTGCACCATTTATTTTGTACTTTAGAGACTATTTATTTAAGGCTCCAATCATCGTTATGATTACTGTAGCCTTTTTCTTCAGCCAGCATATCCAGATAAATGGTCTGTACATTGGCCACGAACAAGTCGGTAGGCATGCCGGTGGGGCGCTCGTCATATGTCTTTAGATATCCGCGGCAATTCTCGCAAACATAGAGCTGGTTAGAAGCGTCATTTTCCACTGATAGATAGTTGATTTTACCCGGTTCATCATTGCCACAATGAACGCATTCCAGGTAACGTGTCTCCCATTCCGCAAAGCAGCGGTCGCAGAACATGAAGCGCCGTCCGTCTTCAGCGCGCAAACGGCTGAAGTGGGATTTACTGCCGCATATTGGGCAAATGGCGGGTAAATCCCAGTGATGGTAAGTATGCTCCATTAAGTCAGCTTGGTATTGCGCCGCATATAACCTCAAATAAGGCCGCAGGGCATGATCAAGTACGAAAATCAGCAGCTCCGGCGAGAGTCCCGACGCTTTTGCCAGTTCTTCAAAATACCCCCTATTCTGCTCCAGCAAACGGTTTATCAAAACGGGATAGTCAAAATCATCAGCCTTATTCTGCAGAGCCACAAGGCTGTCTTTTATATCGGGGCGTTGTTTTACAAGGAAACGCAACAGATCAGCCAGCATTTGGCGGTATAGGGAAGAATCTACCTCCAATCCGGTAATCTCTATCAGCGGCCTGCGGTGCTTGGAAATTTTGCGCAAGGCATCTTCGATTATATTAATATTTACAGACGCTTGAAGTTTAATCTGTTGTTCATTTTGCCATGATTCGAGGTCAGAGAAGAACTCCACATAACCACTGGGCAGTTTTACAGGTATTTCGCTTGGCATCTCTTTTCACTCCTCTAATAAGCCTAGATCATAGGGTTGCTAAAACAAAAGGGGGAGTAGCCTCCCCCTTGCAGGTAGATGTCCGTGCTAATTATTCTGCATCCTTGGGCTTGCTCTTATACTCTTCAAAAACCGGCAGTCCCAGGATGGTTTTGGGTTTTTCGCCCGCCATTGAACCATAGGTTTCTTCATACCATACGGCATGATGATGTTTGGCCCAGTCTTCTCTGACGGTGCCTTTCCACATACCCCAGAAGGATTCTCCCGAACCAGGATGGAAAGATCCCAGATAACCGTGCATACACACCATAACGGTAGCAAATATCATGGCAATGTCATGGGTAGGATATGCAACCCGGACCAAGCTGGCTGGGAAATAGCCCGGGAACCACATGATATAACCGGATATCATAAGCAGAAAGACCATAATCGGCGTAACCAGGGAATTGCCTTTTTCACCGCCGTTAAAGCGGGTCTGAGGCGGGACGTTGACTTTGAAGCCAAAAAACTCCAAAGGGAATAAGACCAGAAACTTCAGGTCATTGAAGCCGAAACGGAGCAGATCCACGATCCAGATTAATACTCCTTTGAAACCGAACACGATGCCGAATCCAATCAAGGCCGTCATGGCCAGAGCAGATATGCGGTGCACCCATCCGGCTCCTGCATAGCCGCCGAAGATGGCCGCCAGCCAGTTGACTCCGTCCAGGAACAGTATCAATCCGGTGAACAAGCACAGCAGAAAGGTCACAGTATGTCCCCAGTGGGTAAACCGGGCCAACCAGGTGAATCTTTCTACACGAGGTACATCATCCCGGTATTCTGGAATCCATTGCATTACTCATGACCTCCTTCCACAGGGTGTTCTTGGTGTTTGTCAGCCATCAACCGGGTGGTTATGAAGCTGACTGCCGAGGCACCCAGTGCCACCGGGATAAGCCATCCGAAGTACGGCTGCACCCAGTTCTGCCAGAAGTTAATGGTGCCATAAGTCTTGGGATTGACCGGCAGACCAAACTTATCGGGTGAATCGGTCAGTATATACAGCTTGTTGAGTCCCCCCAGTTCGTTGATGCCATAGATGGTGGCATTGGGGAAACCGTTGGCTTGAAGGTAATTAACCCGGTCACGTGCTTCTTCAATCAATTGGTCACGGTCACCGAACTTGAGCGCTCCCGGAGCACAAGTGGTGGCGCATGCCGGGGCCAGGCCCGCGGTAACACGGTCCGCGCACAAGGTGCACTTGGTGATTTTGTCCTCACGCTTGCGGTGTTTGGGTACCCCAAACGGGCAGGCGTAAGTGCAGTACTGGCAGCCGATGCACTTTTCGGGATCATGAATAGTGGCGCCCCATTCGGTTTTGGTATAGGCGCCTTTAGGGCACGCTTTCACACATGCGGCATCCAAACAGTGCATACATTGGAACTTAGCGAAATTCCAGTCCACACCGCTGGCGGCATTATCTACCTCGTTCATCAGAACTATGGTGAAAGTGTCACCATCGGTGTCCTCATGAGTCTGATAATTGCCTTTGAAAGGCTTGATGGAAGCCGGAAGCTGGTTCCAGTTCTTGCAGGCTACCTGGCAAGCACGACAGGCGGTGCATTTACTGCTATCATACAGGTTTGTCATATTTGCCATTGTTACGCCCTCCTTATGTCGCATAGAAATGCTTTATATTCTGGACACATGGTATTGGCGTCGCCTATATGGGGGGTGAGACGGTTGGCAATGTCCCCAGTGGCATAGCCTTTGAAACCGAACTGCCACAGCATACCGATTTGATGGACTTCCTTGCCAGCTACTTTGAAGGGCTTAAAGCGTTTGGTCACACAGGCCAGAGCTTCAATATCACCACGAGTGGTGGATACAATGACCTTGGAGCCGTTCTTTATGCCTTTGTCACGGGCCAATTCTTCACTCAATTCCACAAACATATTGGGCATTAACTCTGCCAGCCAGGGCAGATTACGGGTCAAGGCACCGGTCTGCCAGTGTTCGGTGACCCGGTAGGTGGTGGCGATGATGGGATATTCCTCCGCCTTACCCTGTTTGTCAGGCTCCCAAACCTTAGTCGCCGGGTTCATGGCCTGTTTGTTGATAATTGGAGCTATGGGGGATTCCCAGGGCTCATAATGTTCGGGGAAAGGACCATCCTTGAAGGAGGCCCTGGTACCGAACAGGCATCCTTTGCCTTCAGGGCGCATGATAAACGGGTCTTTAAAGGCTGGCTTATCAGGACCGGTAGTCTTGATGAAGTCGGGAACGTCCCATCCGGCCCAGGTGCCTAATACATCAGGCTTGGCGGCATCAGCCGGCTTGGTGGGATCCCACCATACCAGGCGGTCGCTGTCTCCCGGCCACGGAGTAACACCGTCGGGCTGGACTGAACAGCGATTATACACGATGCGCCGGTTGACCGGCCAGCACCAGGACCAGTTGGGGAACAGCCCCAGGCCGCTGGGGTCGTCTTTTTTGCGCAACTGGGGTTTGTAGATCATCTTGTCGTCTTTCCAGGTGGTGGCGCCGCAGTATACCCAGTTGCCACAAACCGTGGAACCGTCGTCCTTCAATTGGGCGAAACCTTCTACCGGTCTGCCGGTAGCCACATTGAAACCACACAATTCATTGGCGACTTTGAGAATGTCGGGCTCTTCTTCATCGTGACCGTCATAACCCCAGGTCAGCTTGGTGATGGGCTCATCCTCTGGCCGTTTGCTGTCCTTATACAGCGCTTTGATCTTTTTGGCCAACTCGTTGTAAATCCACAGGTCGGCTTTGGACTCGCCGACCGGGTCGGCGCCTTTCCAGCGGAATTGCACCCAGCGCCCGGTCTGAGCGGCGGTACCTTCTTTTTCATATACAGCCGCGGCAGGCAGGAAAAATACTTCGGTATTAATATCCTTGGGAGTTAAGCGGGATACCTTTTCATTATCCACGGCTCTTTCCCAGGCGGTGTGGCTCCAGAACTCGGCGCTCTCATTCAGCCAAAGGTCGATGGAAACCATCCATTTCAGTTTGGTTAGGGCGGTCTGTTCTTTGTTAGCACTGGGGCCTCCCACTACCGGGTTGGAACCGTTGATGAAAAGACCGTCGATCTCGCCTTTGTGCATGGCTTCGAACAGAGCTATATGAGAGTAATTCTTGGTGTCGTTGCGCTTGGGAATATAATGATAAGCAAAATCATTGGCTTCGGTGGCGGCATCACCGTACCAGCCTTTAAGCAGACTGACGATCCACTTGGAGGTGTTGGCGCGCCAACCGGAGTATTTGATACCCGCAGCAGCTATTGCCCGGAACTCGGCCAGATTAGTGAAAGGCAGCTTGGCCGCTCCCGGGGTGGTGGTGCGGATGTACGAAATTAAGTCTTTGTATTTGTCGCTGGCGGTGGGGGAATCGATGTAACCAGGCAGATACTGGAACAACAGAGCCATGTCAGTGGCGCCCTGCACGTTGTTCTCACCGCGCAGCGCATTGATGCCGCCGCCGGCCCGGCCGATATTCCCCAGCAGAAGTTGTACCACCGCAAAGGACTTAACATTCTGGCTGCCAACAGTATGCTGGGTTATTCCCATGGCATAGTTGATGCAGCCGGTCTTGTCAGGAGCCCCAGTGGAGCAATACAATTTTAAAACTTCCAGATATTTTTTCTTGGGGCTGCCGGTAATCGAGCAGACCGTGTCTATATCATAACGAGAATAATGTTTCTTCATGAGCTGGAACACACAGCGCGGATCCTGCAAAGTTGGATCCTGCATGATGTTGCCGGCTTCATCGTATTTATAATCCCAGCTGGTATTGTCATAAGACCGCTTAGCGGCGTCGTAACCGCTGAAAAGCCCGTCCTGGAAATCAAAATCATCTCTGATCAGGAAGGCCGCATTGGTATAGTTGACCACATAATCTTTATGATAAAGCTCATTATCGAGGATATACTTTATCATACCGCCTAAGAACGCTATATCCGTCCCCGAACGCATGGGGCAGTAGATGTCAGCGACGGCTGAGGTACGAGTGAAGCGGGGGTCCACATGAATGATTTTGGTCTGGCGTTTGGGATCCAGTCGGCCCTTGGTCAGCCACTTCATTCCGATGGGGTGATTCTCCGCCATGTTGCTGCCCATTATTAGGGCCACATTGGTGTTCTTGAGGTCTATCATGTGATTGGTCATGACGCCTCGTCCAAATGCTGGTGACAAACCTGCCACCGTGGAGCTGTGTCAGATACGGGCCTGGGTTTCGAGATATACCACACCCAGGGAACGCATCATTTTGGACAAAAGGTAACATTCCTCATTGTCCAAGCCGGAACCGCCGATAGAGGCGATTTTTTCAGTACGGTTGACGATAATCTCAGTACCGTCAGCAATTTTTTCCTTATGAATAAAACTTGCGTCACGGGTCTCCTTGATCCGCTTGGCAATTTCATCCAATACCCAATCCCATTCTTTTTCTTCCCACTTCTCACTGCCGGGTGCCCGATATAATGGGGTCTTAACCCGCTTAGGGTTGACCATTTGCTCCCCGGTCTCAGGCTCATAGATTTCCCTGAGATTGAACATAGCCGAACCCTTTGAACAAGCACAACCTTCATTGATCGGATTGTCAGGGTCGCCCACTACGCTCAACAGTCTGACGAATTTGCCTTCGGCGTTTTTCTCGGCATAAACCACCAGACCGCATCCAGAAGCACAATAGGGGCAAACCGTTGGTGTTGGGGTTACGTTTTTGATCCTTAGTTCCTTGATAGCCGCAGCGGTAGCTTGCATATCAAAACCAAGGTCCAAAACCGCAAAGCTAGCTGCGGTTCCGCCGGCTAATTTGAGGAACTGACGACGCGTAACCTTCATTCCATCCCCACTCTCCTTTCCCGTATTTATTTAAGAAAACTCCCAACACATTATAGCATCCCGCAGGCCATACTTCACCCATAACACCTCTCTGCCGGGGTTTATCTAATAGGGTCGCTGCCGGTCAGGACTTGTTTATGTTTGGCGCCTATGCGGGACTAAAAGGCTCTTCCCTCCCTTCAAAGGCTTCGTTGCTGCATTTAGAAAAAGCCCTAATATGCCTTCTTATTATTTCGACAGAGAATTTTAAAATCCTTGCCAGGCTATAAAGGGTGTTGCAGTATAACAGAAATATATCATAATTATAAACTATTGTAATGAGTTTTTGGATACCGCCTGCCCGGTAAACTCCAGGTTATATCCACCCATTTTTTCCAGTTGTTCTCTGAAGGTGAGGCTGCTTAAAGCTTCCCTAAGGTTTTCCAGCCAGGATTTAGGGATTAAATCAGTGAGAATACAAAGATCATATTGTTCTTCTGATAGGGGCACGAAATCCAGATCCATTACCCGGGCTACCGACATAATGCCCAGAGCGCAGTCACAGGCATCGTTTTTAACCGCTGCGGCTACGGCCAGATGGGTATATTCTTCACGGGTGTAGCCGTTAATCTGTCCTGGTTCAATCCCCGCCTGTTTTAGCAGATAATCCAACAAAATTCGAGTTCCGGCACCCTTCTGCCGGTTGATGAAGCGGACATCAGGATCAGATAAAGAAGCCAGGCCGCTAATTTTTAAAGGATTTCCTTTCTTGACTATCAAGCCTTGCTGGCGTCGGGCTACGTTGATCAAGGCCCAGTTTTTATCGGGCAGGTAGCGCCGCAGATAGCTGGTATTGTAATCGCCCCGTTCCGTATCCAACAAGTGTATGCCGGCCATATGGGTCTCGCCGCGCCGCAGGGCCATGATTCCTCCCATACTGCCCACATTGGCCGACAACAGGCGGATGTCGTGCCGCTGGCGCAAGTAATCGGTCAACAGGTCAATGCACAGGTCATGGCTGCCTATGCAAACCAGAGAACTTTCCACCTCGCGCCGGGGACGGGTCAGAGTAGCGGTGGCTGCATCACCGGCATTAATGCCTTCCAGACCGCTGCTTATATTAATAACTCCGTCTGCTCTGACCAGATTGGAGGAAACCCCTGCGCCACGGCTCAAGGGGTAGGCCAGCAGGCGGTCTTGTACCCTGGCCAGGTTCACATAGATGAACTCATCCACTCCCATGGAAGAGGCTACCTTCCTGGTCAGGTAACACTCCACCTCATCAGCCTGGGGAAGTGCCAGTCCCTGTTTTCGGTATAATAATGGTTTGGCAAACAATGTGAATACCAGTTGCGCCGATACTGGGTAGCCTGGCACGCCGATAACCGGCTTGGCACCGATCATGCCTATAATTGCCGGTTTACCTGGTTTTATTGCCAGGCCATGATGCAATACACGCCCCAGGCTGGCAATAATAGCCGAGGTAAAGTCTTCGCGTCCCGCCGAGGACCCTGAGCAAATTACCAGAAGGTCGCACTGTGGCTCCATTTCCTGAACTGCCTGCAACAGTTTATCCCAATCATCTTCAACTATAGAGTGGCGCAAAGTCCTGGCCCCCCACAGCTCGCACAGAGCTGACAGCATATAACTGTTGGATTCCACAATCTTGCCCGGTTCCAGGTCGGGCGCCGCCTCCTGCACCAATTCCGTGCCGGTGGGTATTATGCCTACCAGCGGTTTTTTGAAAACTGCCACCCGGTTTATACCGGCGCTGATCAAGGCTGCTATTTCGTAACTGCCCAGGGTATAGCAGCCGGGCACAATCATATCCTGAGCTACCAGATCTTCGCCCACCGAGCGGATATGCTGCCAGGGAACGACCGCTTTGATTATTTCCGCGTCATTGCCAATAAAATTTACATCCTCTATCATCACCACCGCATCATATGGCGGGGGTACATAATCACCCGTATCTACCATCAAGTAGCGCGTCTCGTCGAGCCTGATGGGATTGGTCTCCGAGGCTGAATAGGTGTGTCTGGCCTGCACGGCGATGCCATCCATAGCTGATGCCTGGTAATGCGGGGAAGAACGCCTCGATTGCACCGCCTGTGAGGTAACCCGTCCCAGGCATTG
>DHGD01000102.1:7279-53078 GCA_002402575.1 Syntrophomonas sp. UBA4807 | reverse complement strand
TTGTAGACTCCTGAAGGTTTTCAATTATTGTATCGCAAAGGGCATCAAAACAAAACCAGCCGCATGAAATTAGGCTGAAGGCGATTTCAATTGCCAGCGTGTTTGTTTTCAACTGTAATCGTGTTTAAGTATAATAGAGCTAAGGGCTGATGGAATATCCGCCCTGTAATATGTATGAGAGGCTAACAATATGGGCGAATTCCTAAAAGTAATGAGTTACGAAGAGGCTGTGCTGAGGCTGCGGAAAGCTATAGCCAGTCAGCAGGCGGAGGAGTGTACTCTGGGTGAAAGCAGTGGCAGGGCATTATCAGGCTTGCTGTACAGTCCTGAAGATGTGCCCGCTTTCGATCGGTCTACGGTGGATGGCTATGCCCTTAGAGCTATGGACAGTTTTGGGGCAAGTGAAGCTCTGCCGGCCTTTTTTCAGTGTGTCGGTTCGGTTCTTATGGGGGCCGGGCCGGATTTTGAGCTGGGGAGCGGGGAATGTGCCTGGATACCGACCGGGGGCATGCTGCCGACTGGCAGTGACGCCGCTCTGATGGTTGAATATACCGAAAAACTGGGTGATGATACCGTATTGGCCTACCGTCCCGTCAGCCCCGGAGAAAACGTCATGCTTACCGGGGAGGATATCAGATGTGGCCAGGTGCTGTTTCCTGAAAGGCATGTGCTGCGCCCGCAGGACATCGGACTCCTGGCCTCGTTAGGCCTTAAGACCGTTTCAGTATTAAAGCCCTACCAAGTAGGCATCATAAGCAGCGGTGATGAGGTGATCCCTATTGAGAGTCAGCCCCAACCTGGTCAAGTGCGGGATGTCAATTCCTTCAGCCTGGCTGCCGCAGTTGCCAGGCTTGGACACAATGCCAGCAACTATCCGCTGGTGGGGGACGAAGCCCGGCAGCTCAAAGCGATGGTGGCCAAATCACTACAGGACAACGATCTAACCCTATTATCAGGCGGAAGCTCAGTGGGCATAGCCGATTTTACTCTGGACGTTTTGCTGTCATTTCCGGATGCGGAGCTATTGTTCCATGGCCTGGCGGTTAAACCAGGCAAACCCACCCTGGCAGTGAAAATAAATGACCGACTAATAATCGGCCTGCCCGGGCATCCGGTATCCGCTCTGATGATGTTCCATGTTGTTGTTCAACCTCTGCTGGATAACAGCAAGCCTTATCCGTTATTTGCCCGGCTGTTGCAGAATATCGCCTCCCAGCCTGGCCGGGACGATTTTGTGCCGGTGTCCTTGCAAGAAGAAGCGGGCCAATGGTCGGCCCGCCCTTTGTTGGGGAAATCCGGCCTGATGGGTATCCTCTCCAGGGCGGACGGCTACATTCACATCGGCGCGGTAGAACAGGGACTAGCCGGAGGGTCAATCTGCAGGGTCGCCTTGTTCTAGAGCTTTGCGGCTAGTTGTGCCTGCCAGTCTTTTACTATCTGCTGTCGGCATGCTTCCACAGCATCGAAATCCATCGCCGGGATGTAATAGGTTTCTAATTCATCGTGCCAAATCTTTGCGGTCTGCAGGATCTCCACCACTTCGGCGATGCCTTGATCGTAGCGCTGCGAGGCGGAAAAAATCAGCTTAGCCCGGGCGGATACGCCTTCGTGATCGAGCAGTTGATCTAAATCTAACAGACGCTTCATTTTCATCCCCTTGAGTATATCTTTATAAGGCAAGAGACTGGAGGTGACATCGATTAAAAGAGCATTGCTGGAGGGAACCAGTATATAATCGATATCATCCGGGTCTACAGGATTGTGGAAGATCTCGCCGTAGATACCGCCCTGTTCCATGAGGCGGCGGGTGTGGGTAAACAAATCCTGAACCCCTGCGCCTGGACTGCTCTTAACTGCAAATACCGCAGTTTGTTCGTTTACCAGGGTGTCAAGACGGGTCTTCATTCCCCCCGGAGTCAGCGCGCCGGCGAAGAGATGTCTTAAAGGACGGTAATCTGTTACTGTACCCGCCAAAAAGTCAGCGGTTATTCCCTGCACATTGCGGTTCAGCGATTTCGCGACCCGATTCTCACCGAAATGCCTTTTTAATTCATCCCCGACCAGCGCACATTCTTTCAGCCTTCCGTAAGCCCGTGCGAAACACTTGGAAATATCATTGGTCAGATTTACAATCTCCCGGCGATGGGCCTTGATTAGCTCCTGGTTCCAATAATCGCCCAGGTTGACTATCTGGTCCACCGCGCCTGGATACACTGGATCCACTATATGGGGACTGGTGCCATCCACCAGACAGAATTGCTGCCTGCCGATGACAATGCCGTCTAAAGAATCCGGATCTGAGGAACATCCGTGCTCTTCGATATCCACCCCTAGCCCCGCGAAGTATTCTCCCACCTTTTTTATGAGACTAGATTTTCCAACACCGGGCCCGCCTTTCAATATGATCTTTTGCTCCACCTCCGCACCGACCATATGCTCATAAAAGGAATAGAATCCAAAACGAGTGTTGCCTCCCGGATAGACGAAGCGACGCAATGCCATGGACAGACCTCCCTTCAAAAAGTCATGTTTCTCATCTATATCTATATGACAGATAGAAAATAATTAAGCTGGTTTATCCTGGGGAATTAATAACGGGGCAATAACGCTGATAACATTTGAGTTTAATAAAACTCCATGCTGGGGCATGCGCTTAAAACGAACGCAATATCCGGACCTGGACCTTGGTATGATACTTGCAATATTGTCATAAAACGATCTATTTAATGTAATAAACACAACAACTGGGACATGAGATGTACAGCCCTGCGGCATATGAAGGGGCGCCAGGGCTTTAGCTTCTTTAGCAAGAAGGGGGAATTAGGATGGCCAGTCCTTTGGCTGGAATTCGTGTGTTGGATTTGTCAAGATCCCTACCCGGATCATTTTGCTCGCAAATTCTTGGGGATTACGGCGCTGAGATAATTAAGATTGAAGATCGCGGCGGTGATCCGGTGCGTTATAATTTGCCTGGCTTGGACGGGGAGAGCGCCCAGTTTTTCTCTATCAATCGCAACAAACGCAGTCTGACTCTCGACCTGAGGAAGAGCCGGGGAAAGTCCGTATTCAAGAGACTGGCTGAGGTAAGCGACGTCATTATAGATGGATTTAGACCTGGGACCATGGATAATCTGGGACTCGGCTATCATATGCTGGCGGAAATAAATCCAGCTTTAATATACTGTTCGCTCACAGCTTATGGAAATACCGGGCCGCTGCGGGACAGCCCGGCTCACGACATAAATATCGTAGGTTTAGCGGGAATAACCGAGTTAACCGGGCGGAAAGGGGATCCCCCGGCAATGTCGGCTGTGCAGGTATCAGCTGTTGGCGGGTCATTATACGGAGCCATAGCGATTCTTATTGCTCTCCTGCACAGAGAGAGGACTGGCTTTGGAAAGTTTTGTGATGTCGCAATGCTGGATAGTGCCGTTAGTCTAACTAGCTATACTATGGCAGAATGTTCGGTCAACGGTGAAGTCCCCGTGAGGGGAGACACACGCTTGACCGGTCGTTATGCGTATTTCAATATATATGAGACAAGTGACGGCAAGTATATAAGTGTGGGGGCGTCAGAACCCAAGTACTGGGTGAATTTCTGCCAGGGAATCGGCAAACCTGAATACATAGAATTTCATAAAGAACCAAACCGGCAAGAAGAAATGGTAAGAGGGATTCAAGCCGCCATCAAAGACAAAAGCCAATGCGAATGGTTGAAAATATTTAGTGATGCAGCATGCGTCACCCCGGTTTTGAATTTCGCCCAAGTTAGTGAACATCCCCAGATAAGAGAACGCAACGCGATTATTAAACTTAAGAACTTCAGGGATAGTGGTGTTGACTTGACCCTGCCGGGACCTGTCATCAAATTCGCAGATTATTCGGCTGACATACATTGGGCTTTTCCCAGGCGGGGGGAGCATAATATTCAGATTCTTCAGGGTTTGGGATATACCCAGGCAGAAATACATGCCTTGATGGAAGATGAGGTCATTTAGACAGCTTGCTTATATAAGCTTGCAATTAATCTGCACACCGAATTGGCACGTTAATTGCACAATTATCATGCAGATAACTAAGGGATGGCCTGAAGGCAGGGCTTATTAGCAAAATTCTGATTGCCGCCCGAACACAATTGTTGTTTAACGGTCCATACACCTGTCCGGTTTTATGGACATTAATCGGACAGAACTATAGGCCAGGCTTAGTATTTTGCCAGTGATTTTTAATGTCTCGGGATCGGGATTCGGGGCCTGATACCGTATGAGGACACAAATCGCAGAGTTGTTTACGGTTTGTTGAGGAAGGGGATGAATTTATGAGCCCCAAAGCTCTAAATTCTGCTTCATGGTTGACTGTGAAACAGATGATGAACACCAATTTCAAGCTGCTGCATTTGGGAGACACCTTAAGAACGGTAGTTAGTTATTATCAGGAATGTAAATTAAACACCCTCCCGGTAGTCGATGAAAAAGAAAAACTGATCGGGGTATTCCCTAAAAAAAGGCTTTACAAGGCATTACTGGATGGGGCTGGCCTGGATGACCCCTGCACGCCGTACGTAGTTTACAATCCTATCTTTGTTTCCAGTGAACTTACTTATGATGAGGTCTCTCTGGCAGTCAGGGTCACCCGCAGCAAGGTAGACTATGTAGTTGTAGTTGACCACCACGGGAAAGTGGTAGGGTTGATAGGAACACACGAATACCTTCGCGAGAGTATGAACGTTATCATAAAGTCATCAGCAATTTTGGAATCGCTATTTAATGCCAACTATGAAGCGGTAATTATTGTTGATAATAAAGGCTATGTTTTACGATTTAATCCTGCCGCTGAAGTGATGTTCAATCCGCGACTGCCAAATCTCAAAGGCAAGCACATCAGAGAAGTGTTGCCGGAGATCAAGGTTTTTGACAAAAGAGTCCTGGGAGCAAAACATGTGATTGGCAGCCTGCGTGTTATTGTCAACCAAATACCTATATTCGAAGACAATATCTATATCGGAACAGTCATTACTATTGTTGATAAATCCGATGTTGAGCAAATGGCCCATGAACTTGAAATGATCAAGGATATGCACACTACTATGGACGGAGTTATCAATTCAACTTCTGACGGAGTATTGGTTTCGGACAAAGCTTGTAAGGTGAAATACGTCAACAAAAGAGCCTGCGAATTGTTTAATAAAACCGCGCAAGACATTGTATGTAAACCGATCAGCCTGATTTTGAACAACCAGGGCGCAGAAGTAAGTCTAAAAACCGGAATGCCGGAATTAACCGAATGCGTCATCGAAAGCAAGAAATGCATTATATCGCATATACCGATCAAAAAGGCCCTTGACAACCATTATGTAATTACCGGGGTGGTCAGTACCATATACCTTGACGACAACAAAGTAACAGAAGAAGTCGCCAGCAAGCTGTTGTCATTGAAGCAGCAGGTAAATTATTATCGCAGCGAGCTGGAGAAAAAAGGCGGCGAAAGCACTTTCAAAGAGATAATAAGCCGGAATGCCGAGTTTAACAATATGAAAAATGAAGCCTATAGAATTGCCAGGAGTTGTTCCACGGTACTGTTGACCGGTGAAAGCGGGGTAGGCAAGGATATGTTCGCCCGGGCTATACATTCATCCAGCCCCCGGTCCAAATATCCCTTTATCAAAGTCAATTGTGCGGCTATCCCGGAAACACTGTTAGAATCCGAACTTTTTGGTTATGCTCCGGGATCTTTTACCGGGGCGTCAAAAAAAGGAAAACCCGGTTATTTTGAACAAGCCCATAAAGGGACCATATTCCTGGATGAAATAGGAGACATGCCTTTATCGATTCAGGTCAAGTTGTTGCAGGTCTTGCAGGATAAGAGGTTCATGAGAGTTGGCGGAACCAGTACTCAGACGGTGGACGTCAGAATAATTGCCGCTACCAACAAGGATCTGCGTGAAGCCATAAATGCCGGGAACTTCCGTGAGGACCTCTTTTACCGCTTGAACGTAATCGAGTTTCATCTTCCTCCACTGCGGGAGAGATATGAAGACATAGTCCCTTTAGCTAATAAATTTATCGAAAAGTATAATCAAATCCTGGGCTCGCGGTTGACTGGTATTAACCGCGAGGCCTGTACGGCTTTGGAACGGCACTCCTGGCCAGGCAATATCAGGGAATTGGAAAATGCCATAGAAAGAGCTGCAAATTATGTATGGGAAGGACAAATCGGAGTGGAACATCTGCCGCTGCACCTTTTGCATACAGACACTAAACCACTGGAACCCTCAAATTACCGTTCAGCACTGTCCGATGTCGATAAAAATATTATTATTGGGGCTCTGCAAAAGACTAAAGGCAATAAAAGCGCCGCAGCCAGGATGCTAAATTTGAGCCGATCCGCGTTTTATGACAAGTTGAGCAAATATGGCATCAACTAGTGGCGGTTCAGGACTGGTATTTCCGTAGATAGTGCTGGCTGCTGCCTTCTCCGGATTCTAGCCGGAATTTCAAATTTCTTGAGCGGTACTGATGACAGGTGCGAAATAACATCTCTTAAGCAATTCTTTTCAGACTAGCCGGTATTGACGAATTTGCGAAACCGGCGCCATACCGGAGACGAGATGGCGGCCTATTAGGGCGTTTGCGCCGAAACCGCCCGGTTACTTGCCAAACCTTGATTACGCCAATTACCTGACATGTCTGGCTTAACATACACCTGTAATCTATACCGAACAACAGCGAGGTTTCCCTGGCTGTTTTTTTATCGGGCCCAAACCCAGCCAACGGCCTTATGATTGAGACTTATGTTGTAATTGCCTGAACAACGCTCTTGGCATGAATGTTGCGTTTGTATATCCATGAGGAAAATTTGACAGAATCGGGAAGGGGGTATTTGTTTAATCTTTTATAAAGCGCGTCTGGCCTTACTATAAGCGCCAGCTATGTTATTTACTTAGGGGGTTGATGTTAGTTGGGAACTTACAGTGATCTTTACTCCAGCAAACTTCGAACAGCAGATGAAGCTGTCAAAGCAGTTCAATCCAACCAATGGGTATGGTATGGGCACTTTTCCATGGGACCCCGTGCTCTAGACCAGGCCCTGGCCCGCAGACGTGATGAATTGACCGGAGTGAATGTTAAAGGCGTTTGCCTCTTATACGAACCCGAAATAGTAAAAGCTGATCCTGAACAGAAAACATTTTTATACCATTCAGGCCATATGAGCGGCCATGAGCGTCACCTGGGAGATCATGACCTGGCTTATTACATCCCCGGCAACTATGGCCAATGCCCCGAAAATACCCGCCGAGCCAATATGTACCCGCCTAAAGTAGCCATGATCATGACCACTCCCATGAACGAATATGGCTATTTTAATTTTGGGCCGGCCTGTTCTTATGCCAAGACTATATGCGACATGGCAGATGTGGTAATTCTGGAGGTAAACCCCAAAGTGCCCTGGTGTCTGGGCGGGGAACAGGAGTCCATTCACATTTCTCAGGTTGATTATATAGTCGAGCATGAAACTCCCATGCCAGTTTTTCCGTCGGAATTTCCGGTATCCGATGCCGAGAAAAAAATTGCTTCAATATTGATCGAACAAATTGAAGACGGCGCGACCTTGCAGTTTGGCATCGGCGCGATGCCTTCCATGATCGGCAAGATGATAGCTGACACTGATCTCAAAAATCTTGGCATCCATTCCGAGATGATGGCTGATTGCTTTATTGACCTGGCAGAAAAAGGGATTGTCAATGGGGAAAAGAAGAACATTGATAAGGGGAAAATAACTTACACTTTTGCCATCGGCTCGCAGCGGCTTTACGACTACATGAACTATAATCCCCGCTTAGCCACATACCCGGTGGACATAACCAACAATCCAGACGTCATAGCACAAAATGATAAAGTAATCGCGATAAACAATGCGGTTGAGATCGACCTCTACAGTCAGATCAATTCCGAGTCCTCCGGATTTCGCAATATCTCCGGCACCGGCGGCCAGTTGGATTTCACTATAGGGGCCTTAAAATCCAAAGGCGGCAAGCCCTTCATATGCCTGACTTCCACCAAGATGCAGAAGGGCAAAATGGTGTCCAGAATCGTCCCCTATTTTAGCCCGGGAGCCATCGTGACCATGCCTAGAACCTATGCACCCTACATCGTAACCGAATATGGCATAGCCAACGTTATGGGTAAATCCACTTACAGAAGAGCTGAACTGTTGATCGATATCGCGCACCCCGATTTCCGGGATGATCTGATCAAAGCGGCACAGGAGCAGCATATCTGGACCCGGACCAACAAGATAGTATAATTCTAAATTTAGCGCGAGGAGGATCTTGCATGTCAAATATTTTCTGGGTTGTATTCTACTTCGTTGTCACTGCCGGTATCGGCCTGTTTATGATGAAGAGACAGAGCAGCGTGTCTGAAACCTTTGTGGCCAAGCGTGAGCTGACTTGGGTGCTGATTATACCCCTGCTGTTCGCGGAGATGATCGCCGGCGCAGGAACGGTGGGGAATGCCGGTGACGCCTTCAAGTACGGCATATCGGCGGTATGGATGAATTGGGGCATGTCACTCGGCGTATTATTTGTTTTGTATACTGTAACCGTGTTTTACACCATTATGGGAAAAAGAAAGAACGTCATGTCAGTTCCCGAGGCCTTCAAGTACCGTTTTGATCAGAAAACCCGCATGGTAATGCTGGCTATTCTGGTTCTGGTCTATATTATGCTGTTCGCCATGCAGCCCATAGCAGCAGCTTCCATCCTTTCACCTATGCTGGGCATGGACAAGATGACCCTGGTATGGATAATGGGTGGTTTGTTTATACTCCTCACCGTCACCGGCGGGATGCGCGGTCTGGCCTGGATGAACGTCTTGCACTCCGCGGTAATGTATGGCGGCCTTGGAATCGTGGCTTTTGTAAGCGTTAAGGCGGCCGGTGGCATCGGCCATATGCAGCAAGCCTTGCCGGCTGGTTTCTTCGAATTTACCAAGCCCAATATGTCTATCGTAATCGGGACCGCTCTGGGCACCTGCCTCTCTTATGCATGCGCCTCCACCGTGGTTGCCTCCATTTTTGGCGCCAAGAGTCTGGGCGAGATAAAGAAAGGCTTCTGGGGAGCCGCCATCGCGGTGGGTATCTTTGCTTTGTTCCCGGCTTTAATCGGTATGGCTGCCAAAGTTATAATGCCTAATGCGAGCGCTTCCAGTGTGCTCTACACCATGGCCAACTATTCCGGCAATGTATACGGCGTCTTGGCGGCAATGGGTGTTTTAGCAGCTATACTCTCTACTGCTCCCGGACTGCTGCTGTTAGTGGCAACCATGCTCAGCCGTGATTTCTTCCGCCTTTTCAAACCGAATGCGGATGAAAAGCAGGAAATGAATTTCGCCCGTATTTCAATGGTTATTGTTGGTATTATAGCTACTTATATGGGTATGAATGCCACCTCCATCCTGAACGGGCTGGTGGGAGCGTTTAATATCCGTGCTATCGCTGGATTAGTCCTGGTGGTGGCTATATTCTGGCCCAGAGTTGACAGCCGGGCGGCCTTCTGGTCCATGCTGGTAGGCGGCATTTTAGCGGGTGCCTGGCACTTCTCGGGCAATCCCTATGGCATTTCCTCACTGTGGCCTTCACTTATCGCCGGTGTGCCCATTCTGCTGATCTTAACCATGATGGCCCCACCGGTATCCGAGGGGCACAAGGAATACGAGAGGCTACTTGAGGAAGGTAAGGCACAGGGTGATCTAGCCTAAAGGTTTAAGAATCCTTCAGGAGTTGGCGTCTAATCACCGCTTATCTATTATTATAGACGCCACCTCCTCCCTGATTTCGATCGTGTTAGCGACTTGGCTCGTGAACTATTTAACATATTGAAGAAAGGAGGGTACAGGATGTCGTACCGTGACAAAGACTATCAGTGCATCAAGGTCACCATCGAAGGCGATATAGCAATAATTCAGTATAATCGGCCGGAAGCCTTAAATGCCGCCAATGCCCAACTGGTTATTGAACGCAGTGAAGCTATCTTTGAAGCAGGCCAGGATCCAGAAATAAAAGTCTTGATCATGACCGGTAACGAAAAGGCTTACAGTGCTGGCGGCGATCTGGCCTCCATGGTCAATTACGGAGTCAAAGAAGCGCGGGAATTTATTGATAAGAATGTACTGGGCGGGCTGACTCTTACCAATCTTCCCAAACCCACCATTGCCATGATAGCTGGGGTGTGCATGGGCGGCGGCTTTGAAAATGCCCTGTGCTGCGATCTAAGAATCGCTGCCGACAACGCCAAATTTGCCCTGCCGGAAATTAATGTTGGTATATTCCCTGGCGGCGGCGCAACACAAAGACTGCCACAGCACATTTCACTTTGTCAGGCCAAAGAATTGGTTTTCACCGGGCAAATGTTTGATGCCGAAACCGCATTGAAATACGGCCTGGTAAACAAGGTGGTTCCGCTGGCGGAATTAAAAGAAACCACTATGAAACTGGCCCGGCAGTTGGCTCAAAAACCCGCTTTTTCTTTGCGCATGGCCAAAGAGGCTTTGAACGCGGCCTGGAGTAGCAGCCTGGAAAAAGGTCTGCAGATCGAAACCCACGGCTGGTCGATGACTTTTGGCACCAAGGACGCCAAAGAAGGCATGCATGCTTTCCTGGAAAAACGTAAACCCACGTACACTGGGGAGTAGTAAGATTAGGAGGAAATTCGGATGGAATACAGATACAATGTTCGTGACTTGAAATTCATATTGAAAGAATGGCTTCCTTCAGATGAAGTATTTGCTCTGGACCGTTTCAAAGAATATTTCAGCGTAGATGATGTCGACGCGATTTTAACCGAAGGATATAAAGTTGCCCGGGAAGTAGTAAGCCCGATAAACGTCGAAGGCGACAAGAATCCTGTTAAATTTGAAAATGGCGTCGTCACCAATCCTCCCGGATATAAAGAAGTATTCCGTTTCCTGCAGCAAAACGGCTGGGGCTCCAGCAGTGAATGCGTAGAAGTAGACGGCGGTATGCCCCTTATACTTTACAAAGCCGTGGCGGAAATGATTTCCGCTGCCTGTCCGGCCATGGGCTCAAATATCAAATTGACCTCCGGCGCTGCCAACCTTATCATCAAATTCGGAACTGAAGCCGACAAAAAGAGATTCGTCCCTAAGATGCTTTGCGGAGACTGGCAGGGAACCATGAACTTGACTGAGCCTTCAGCTGGTTCCGATGTCGGCGATGCTCTAACCAGGTCTTATCCTACCGACGATCCGCGTATTTGGAAGATTAAAGGCACTAAAATGTTCATCACTGCCGGCGACGGCTCCATGTGCGAAAACACCATCCACATGGTACTGGCCCGCCCTCCTCAGGGTGCTAAAGGTTCAGCCGGCTTAGCCCTCTATATCGTGCCGAAAATCTGGGTAAACGAAGACGGCAGTCTCGGTAGAGACAATGATGTCACCACCATTGCCATTGAACATAAAATGGGACTTAACGGCTCTGCCACCTGTATGCTCAATTATGGCGAAAACGATGAATGCTATGGAATACAGATGGGACCGGATCCCGACGAAAAAGGCCGCTCCAAAGGTCTGATGATGATGTTCAACATGATGAATGAATCACGCATCGGGACGGGACATAATGCTAACAATCAGGCGTCTGCCGCTTATGCCCTGGCGTCACAGTATGCGATCGACAGGGTTCAGGGCTATATCAAGGGCGAGCGCGTTCCTATCATCAAGCATGATGATGTTAGAAGAATGCTCCTGGATATGAAGGCCCATACCGAAGGCATTAGAGCCATGATTTTCAAAGGCTTCTGGAACCTCGATATAGCTGAAAATTCCAAGCCGGAAGATAAAGCCAAAGCCAAGGAATGTGAAAACGTAGCGGCCATTCTTACCCCTCTGGTAAAATGCTATGGCAGTGAGACCGCAGCCCTGATGACAGCCGAAGCCATTCAGGTCTTGGGCGGGGTGGGATACACCAAGGAATATCCGGTTGAGCAGTATTTGCGCGACTCCAAAGTACTTACTATTTGGGAAGGCACCTCCTTTATTCATGGCAACGATTTGGTAGGACGCAAGATGACTATGGCTAACGGTGAGCCTTTCAAAAAATGGCTGGGAGACATTAAGGCTTTCATCGACAACCATAAAGACACTGAAGGATTTGCCAAGGAATTTGCCAACCTGGAAAAAGCCTACAATTGCGCGGAAGAAGTCATGAATCTGATTTATTCCTGGCATGCCGATAAAGCGGAAAAAGGTCAACTGATTAACGTATTTGCCATTCGCACCCTATTCGTGTTCGCTCAGCTTTATGTAGCCTATTGCCTCTTAGACCAGGCTTTGACCGTAAAGAAGATAATCGCCAGCTTGCCTGCAGATCATTATGACATGAACTTCTATAACGGCAAAATCGCCGCAGCCCGTTACTATGCCAACAACAGCCTGCCCAACGTTTTTACCTTGACCACGGTAATCAAGGAAGCCGACACCAGCGTTCTGGAAGTTCCGGAAGAAGCCTTGATCATTAACTAAAATGGGGAAAGGGGAATTCCAATGCGTGAAATATATCTGGTTGAAAGTGTTAGAACTGCTATCGCCAAAGCGGGTAAATACTCTTATTTTGCCAATGTAAGAGCCGACGATCTGGTGGCCTTGACTATGAATGAACTTATGCGCCGGGCTGGACTTGAGGACAAAAAAGAGGAGCTGGACGGGGTCATTTTGGGCGGAACCGCTCTGGTTAAAGACATGGCCAGCAACATCGGCCGATATTCGGTAATTATGGCCGGTTTTCCATACAGTATTCCCGGCTGCACCGTGGACCGCTTCTGCTCTTCCGGCGTACAAGCCATTTTTAACGCCATTGCTGAAATCAATATGGGCTGGGGCTCAGAGTTGATCCTGGCCGGTGGTGTACAGCATATGACCCATGTTCCTATGGGCTGGGGCAATGAACACAACCCGCGTCTGGGCGAGTTCATCGATGAAAACGCTAAAAGCATGGGCTGGACGGCAGAGATGGTAGCCCGCAAGTATGGCATTACCCGCGAAGAACAGGATCAGATGGCGGTGGAAAGTCATGCCAAGGCTCATAAAGCCACTGTCGAAGGTCTGTTCAAAGATGAAATTCTGCCCATTGAAGCTGAGGTTTTGCAGAAAGACGGCAGCACCGCCAAGCAAATCTGCGATAAGGACCAGGGCATCAGACCGGGAACTAGTATGGAAACTCTGGCTAAGATGGAGCCGGTTTTCCTAAAAGACGAACTGGCCACGGTTACGGCCGGTAACGCCAGCCAGACTAATGACGCCGCTGCTTGTGTATTAGTGGCCAGCAAAGAAAAATGCCTGGAGTTAGGACTTAAACCCAAAATGAAACTGGTGGGGTATACAGCGATTGGTGTCGACCCGATTTATATGGGTATCGGACCCGCTATCGCCATCCCCAAGGTGCTGCAACAAACCGGAATGACCATCGATCAGATTGACCTCTGGGAAATCAATGAAGCCTTTGCCTCGCAGGCTGTTTATTGCACCAAGGAACTGGGAATCAGGAATCATCCTCTATTAAATCCGCGTGGCAGCGGAATCGCTCTCGGGCATCCTCTGGGCTGCACCGGGGCCAGAATTGCAACCACCTTGATGCATGAAATGCCCTACTATGGCGCCAAGTACGCAGTGGAAAGCATGTGCGTGGGACATGGCCAGGGCGTAGCAGCCATATGGGAATGGGTTGGCTGATGATATAGAACCCTTCCACAAGTAATGCGGTTGGCGAATTAGCGAGAGAACGCGGCATTACTGAAGCAGAGTTGACACCCGGCCAACCGCAGACTTTTAAAGATGTCCGCTGTCACCGAATATTAGCGAATTAGCACAAAGGAGGCAAAAGAAATGGAAGTTAAGAAAATTTTCGTGGTTGGAGCTGGATTTATGGGCGCTGGCATAGCGCAGGTCGGCGCTCAGGCCGGTTATGAAATGCATCTCTATGACATTGCTCCCGCCGCAGTTGAAAAAGGAATTGCCGGAATTAACAAACTATTAACCAAAAAAGTTGACAAGGGAAGCATGACCCAGGAAGCTCTTGACGAGGCCATGGCTCTTATTAAACCGAGTACTTCTCTTGATGATGCAGCCGATGTCGATCTGGTCATCGAAGCTGTATATGAAAACGCCGATCTTAAAAGAGATATCTTTGGCAAACTGGACGCCATATGCAAACCTGAATGCATTATGGCGACCAACACCTCATCTATTCCCATTACCTCTCTGGCTGTAGCTGTCAAAGATCAGTCCAGATTTATCGGTATGCATTTCTTCAGCCCGGTTCCAGTTATGAGACTATGCGAACTGATCCGCGCTATCAAGACCTCTGATGAGACTATTGCGGTAGTTGCTGAAGTTGCTCAAAAAATGGGCAAGACCACTGTTGTGGCCAAGGATGTGCCTGGGTTTATCGTAAACCGGATCAATTCCGCGCTGCGTTGTGAAGCTTACAAGTGTTTGTTGGAAGGCGTGGCCAGCATTGAAGACATCGATACAGCCATGAAGCTTGGTGCGAATCTGCCCATGGGCCCGTTTGAGCTGGCTGATTTCGTGGGGCTGGATGTCAACTACAACGTACTTTCTCAACTGTATGCCGGTTATAAAAATCCCCATTTTGCGCCCAGTCTGATTCTGGAGAAACTGGTTACAGCAGGTGACCTGGGCCGCAAAACCGGCAAGGGATGGTATGACTACACTTCTGGAGAAAAGAAACCCAGAACCGACATCAAGTTCTAAATTAAACTGCGGTCTGTGTTTAAATATCATACCAAGCTGAAACATCTAACAGATATTGGTTGCGGTTTATCCGGGGATGATAAGCTTTAGGGTATAGACCGTAACCAATAACTGAGTTAAATGACACCGGAAAGGAGGTAGTATTAGTTGTCATACAGGGACAAAAAATTTAATACCATGCTGGTCTCAGTTGAAAATCATATCGCCACAGTTCAATTCAACCGACCGGAAGTATTAAATGCCATAAACAATGAAGTAAATCGTGAACGGGTGGAAATATTTACCGCACTGGGCCAAGATCCTGATGTCAGAGTGGTAATACTCACCGGCGGTGAGAAGGTTTTCAGTGCTGGTGGTGATTTACCGGCAATATCGCAATATAGCGTAGTTGATGCCCGTGCCCATGCCGACCTGAACTGCGCTGGTCAGAGGGCTTTGGCGGATATGCCCAAACCTACTATTGCAGCCGTGGCAGGATACGCCATGGGCGGCGGAGCCGAGAATGTGCTGTTGTGCGACCTGCGTATAGCCGCGGATAATGCCCGATTCGCCTGCTCGGAGATCAACGTTGGGATCTTCCCGGGCGGAGGGGCAACTCATCGGCTGGTACAGAATGTTTCCATGTGCAAAGCCAAGGAAATGCTCTTCTTTGGAGGCATGATAGACGCGCAGACGGCACTGCAGATCGGGCTGATCAACAAAGTGGTTCCGCTCTCCGAACTAATGAGCACGGCGCGGGAATGGGCTGAAAAGTTAGCCCAAAAGCCGCCTTTTACAATGAAGATGCTAAAAGCGGTAATAAACCAGAACTGGGGCGCGGATAATGAGACCGCGATGAGAGTCGAGCAAGATGCCTGGGCCGCTATCTTTGGCAGTGCGGACGCAAAGGAAGGCATGCGTGCCTTTGTGGAAAAGAGAAAACCTGACTACACCGGGAAATAGCTGGAGCTATGAAGTTCAGCAAATTAGGAGGGATATAATGCGTGAAGTAGTAATAGTTGATATGGCCCGAAGCGCCATTGGAACAATGGGGGGTTCTCTAAAGAATGTTAAGCCCATTGATCTGGTCTCTCAGGTGGCCAAAGCTATTGTGGAGCGCAATAAGGCCAAAGTCAAACCCGAATATTATGATTATTGTTTTTTGGGGCAGGTTAAACAGAATACCATCTGTGCCAATATTGCCCGCAATTTGGTTTTTAATATTGGGCTGCCTGAGGAAGTTCCGGCTGCCACAGTAACTGTAGCCTGTGGTTCGGGGCTATTATCCATGATTGAAGGATATGAATTCATTAAAAATGGCTTTGCCGATGTAGTACTGGCCGGTGGGGTGGAATCGATGAGCACCGGGGAGTTTTTTTTAAGCGGCAAACTCAATCAGGCCTTTGGCACCGGCAATTTGACTCTGATGGATGCTATCATCGCTGGCGGACCGGGCGGCGCACCGGTGGAGAGGTATGGCAACATACCCATGGGTATTACCGCTGAAAACCTGGTCGATATTCACCATATATCCCGTGAAGAGCAGGATGAGTTCGGCTATAGAAGCCAGGTTTTAGCCAAGCGGGCTATTTCCAACGGGGATTTTGTCGCTGAAATTGTCCCGGTTGAATATGAAAAGAGCGATGGCAGCAAGGGCGTTTTCAAAGTGGATGAATATCCGCGTGAGACCAATCTGGAGGCTATGGCCAAATTAAAACCGGTGTTCAAAAAAGATGGCAGCGTAACCGCTGCCAATTCCTCAGGCAGAAATGACGGAGCCGCTATGGCAATTTTAATGTCCCGGGAAAAGGCTGAAGAATTGGGCATAAAACCAAAGGGATTTTTTGTGGCCGCAGGAATAGCCGGCGTTGATCCCTCCATAATGGGCCGCGGTCCGGTTCCCGCAGTTCAAATTGCCATGGAAAAAGCCGGCCTGACCTTAAAAGATATGGATTTGGTGGAGCTTAATGAGGCATTTGCCGGACAGAGCCTGGCAGTTTACAGAGAATGGATGAATGACTGGGATGTTGATAAAGAATGGCTAAACAGTCATGTCAATATGTTCGGAGGAGCTATCGCCCTGGGCCATCCCCTGGGGGGCAGCGGCTGCATAATAACCACCAAGCTCTTATATGGACTGGAGCGTACCAATGGCAAATACGGATTGTCTACTATGTGCTGCGGCGGCGGGATCGGCGTTGCGGGTATCATCAGGACAGCAGACTAAGGGAAGTGAGGGATAGTTATGCAAGACGTCGTAATAGCCAGTGCAGCACGTACTCCCATAGGAAGGTATATGGGTTCACTTGCTGATTTACGGTCTCAGGATATTGCCGCCATGTCCATGAAGGAAGCTGCAGCTAGGGCGGGGTTTGATTCATCAGAATATGACGCCTGTATATACAGCGAGGCCAAGCAGAGCAGTTTCCCGGCCAATATCGGAAGGCACGGCTGGCTTTTGGCGGGACTGGCCGAGAACCCGGCCGGCTTCACTCTGAACGCTCTCTGTGCCGGCGCTATTCAAACCATGATCAGTGCATATAATAAAATTATCTCAGGTGAATATACAGCGATTATGGCCGGAGGTATTGAAACCAACAGCCAGGCCCAGCATTATCTGGTCCATCCGCGCTATAAATTCGGACCGGAAAACTTATGTTTTCATGATTCCAAAGTGGATGTGGAAATAAATGCCCAGCCGGTTGACATTTATGGAGAACTCAGCGCTTATACTCTGGCGGATATAATAGCTGCCAATTACGGCCTCAGCCGTAGTGCTTTGGATGAATATGCCGCCGCCAGCAAGGCCAAGGCTGCCAGTGCGATCAAACAAGGCCTCTGGAAAGAGGCAATCGTATCTTTTACCAAAAAGGTTAAAAAGGCTGAAATGTTAATAGATACCGATGATGCTCCTAAAGCAGCCGGATATGTCGACTTAATGGAATTGGCGCCGGTAAACGCCACTGGGACTGCCACCATCGGAAACGTCGCCCCGCTGGCGGATGGTTCGGCAAGCATTGCCATGCTTTCAGCGGACCGCGCTCAGGCCCTGGGGGCCCAACCCTTAGCTCGCATGCTGGGCTTTGGGGTTGCTGCTGGAAATCCCCGACTTTTAGAGATCACAACCTTAAAATCAATAGAAAAAGCTTTGAAGGCCACCGGGACCACACTGAATGACATTGACTTCATCGATTTCCATGAACCTTCTGCAGCATATGGCTTGGCAGTAATGAAACAACTGGGCCGGGCCGCGGAAAAGACCAATGTCGACGGAGGCAGCCTGGGTTATGGCCATGCCGGTGCGGCAACCGGAGGAATAATGGTAGCAAATATGGTCTGCCGTCTGCAAACCGGCCAGGGCAAACTGGGCCTGGTCAATGTCGGAGCCTTGGGAGGGCAGTCGTTAACGGTGGTTTTAGAGAGGATCTAAGCTGCGGTGTGCATATGAAGTAGTTGGATGATTTCTTATCCGGGTGTTACCAGGATAAGAAATCATCTGTTTATATGAATTAAAATCTTCAATGCGGGAGTACACGATAGGCAACCACAGCCAGCCGGGAACGTGCCATATCAGGTCAGAAGCAGGGGCTCGAAACCGGTTAATAGTATATCCGAGTCAGACTTATAGAGATAAAAGAAGGCATATATTAAGTGGCAACCTAATTATAACCAAAGGAATGATTTTAATGAATATTTATGATGATGTATCAGCCGATTATACTCAAATTATGGCAGATTTAATGGAAAATATGCAGATAGACGGCCTTATATTTTCCAGTGATCTGTGCAAATTCACGACCAGTAAGACCATTGGGGAGTTTGAATATCCCCATGTGCATGCCGGACAAGATATTAAACAGCATCAGGCCATCAATACGGTTATAAAAAACGGCCAGCCTGAAAGCATCGTCTTACCATCTGATATTACAGCCATACCATCCCTGCGGATGCGGGTTTACCCGGTTAGATCTTCGTCTGCAAAGGAAATATGTGGAACCTGGGGCATTATATACGCTCAGATTTGGCCAGAAATAAAAGCCTTTGAATTATTTGCCGATCTAATGGGCAACGAATTTCCACAGGGTTGTATGGTCTATATCTGTGACCGGGAAAAGTTCCTGTGCCGTTATGAATCCGATAATTACGAGCTGGGCGGCAAATCGATTGCGCAAGTAGGAGATC
This sequence comes from Syntrophomonas sp. UBA4807, assembly GCA_002402575.1. Lineage (GTDB taxonomy): Bacteria > Bacillota > Syntrophomonadia > Syntrophomonadales > Syntrophomonadaceae > DTU019. Next base: position 34,128 of record DHGD01000102.1, on the reverse strand, counting down.
GCCTCGGTCAGGGCGGTGTGGCCTTAAAGGCCATGGAACAGAATACCAAACTATCCCGGGAATTGCCCCCAGAGGTTTACAATACTCCTGTAAAAGTAAGCGCAATTCCTATCAGAGATAGAAAAACCCAACAGGTAGTCGGCGGGATTGGCATGGCCTTGAACCGTGGCCTGGCATCCAAGCTTCAAACCTTCATAAAGGACACCAGCAGAAGCCTTCAGGAAATAAGCCTTGCTGCCATAGCGGTTGCCAATACAGCAGAACATACTACCCTAAGCAGCCGCACCCTAAATGAGGATATTGCCAATCTCACCATGATTACCGAAACCATTAACAGCATCCTCGGGGAAGTTAAGAGTATCTCGGATCAGACCAAAATGCTCGGTCTGAACGCAGCCATCGAGGCGGCTCGAGCAGGAGAGATGGGCCTGGGTTTTGCGGTTGTGGCGCAAGAGGTGCGCAAACTTTCGGAACAATCAAAAAATACGGTTAATCAGATCCAGCAGTTTGTTGATAAGATTTCAACTACGCTTAATCATTTGAGTAGACAAGCGAGCAGTGGAATGGCGGCCAGTGAAGAGCAAGCTGCGGCTATTCAAGAAATAACGGCCAGCTTGGAAGAAATCGGCGTAATGATAGATACTGTACAAAAGGTGTCAGAATCCTTGTAAATCTTGTTTAGACATAAATATCATTCCAATACGATTTTTAAGAAACCAATCAAAAGGGACTGCTTCGGGGAAAGGGGATTGGCAAGTGCGCGGAACTCTGCCAAAAATCTACTATGGATGGGTGATTGTCTGTGTCGGGTTCATAGTGGTGACCATCATGTACGGAAACAAGTTTTGTTTTGGAACTCTGTTCAACGCCTTATTAGAGGAATTTGGCTGGAGCAGGACCATGGTCACCAGTGTCTTTTCCGTAAGTATACTCAGCCAGGCGTTATTGCAGCCCTTTGGAGGAGCCTTGCTGGATCGCTTTGGACCCAAGAAGATGATACTGACCGGGGCTCTATTGATGGCCCTGTCATTAACCCTTTTCGGTCAGGCGCGAAGCCTGTATGGGGTTTATTTATCCTACGGAATACTATTTTCTTTGGCTGCCGTTGGGGGCGGAATGGTGGTCAACACCACCATGGTGTCCCGTTGGTTTGTAAAGAAACGAGGCATGGCAACGGGACTGGTATCAATAGGCACAGGTTTCGGATTATTTGTTTTTAATCCCCTCCTGGCTTATCTGATTCACCAACTGGGCTGGAGGAATGCTGTAACCGCACTGGGGATTGTTACCGGAACGGTAATTGTCGTCCTGGTAAGCTTGTTGGTCAAAAACCTGCCCCAGGATGTAGGGCAATATGTTGACGGCATGAGCGCCGACGAATACCGGCGGTTGAGAGAAGTCATTGTGCAGACGGCTGATGAGACCGCAAGTCGGCCGCGTCAGGAATGGACATACCAAGATGCCTTAAAAACCAGAGAATTTTGGCTCATTTTGCTGGCTTACCTGGGATATCTATTCACCTGGTATTCCATCACCAACCATGCGGTAATGGCCATGTGTGATATGGGGTTAAGCCATATTACAGCTGCCACCATGTTTGGCTATACTGGCCTAATAGCGGCCGCCAGCGGGATTGTCTGGGCCTGGCTGGCCGATATGGTTAAGGATCGCAAAACGATGATGATTATCTCCTATCTTCTCTTTGGCATCGGCTGTTTGCTTTTTGCCTATAATCCAGGAGGCCCCAGGATGATTTTGCTGGTGGTGCTGGTTATCGGCGCTGCTCATGGTGCCGCTATGACATTGTCTGCGGTGGTGGCAGATCGCTTCGGCGTTGCCGCCATGGGTAAAATCTGGGGTACCATTACTATGGCCGGTTTATTGGGCGGAGCTGTGGGACCGATTTGTGTTGCCCGGTGGTACAATCCGGTCTACTCGTACAGTTCAGCCTGGAAGTACCTTGCCTTGGCTTCGGCAGTGTCTTTTGGCTGCATGTTTTTTGTACGGCGCAACCCACAACCGTTCTTTTTCCTCAATAACTATATCAAGAATAGAAACGAAGTCTGATCGCAGTTCTTAATTAAGGCCGTGTTTGGCCAGTTTGTCATATAATGAGGAACGACTGATCTGCAGCAGCCGGGCCGCCGCGCTTTTATTGCCTTGAGTTTTACGTAAGGCATCGGCCAGGATGTCTTTTTCAACATCCTCTAATGAGGACAATGTCGGATATTCAGTTTCAATATTTTGCGCTGCACGAGTTTCGCATATATGAGCCGGGAGGTGAGACCGCTTAATCTCCCCTTCCCATACATAGTTGGCCGCTCGCTCAATGGCATTCTCCAACTCGCGAATATTCCCCGGCCAGGAATAAGACGTCAACAGACTACGGGCTTCTTCAGACAGCCCAGTAACATGGGTGCCTAAAATACGGTTGTATTTTTTCACAAATTCTTCGGCCAGGGGCAGAATATCTTCAGAACGGGCACGCAGCGGAGGCAGGCTGAATTCTATTACGTTTAAACGATAATACAGATCATCCCGGAACAGCCCCTTAGCCATGGCTTCGCGTAAATCCCGGTTGGTTGCGGCGATGATGCGCACGTCCACGGTCTGGGTGCGTGTGCCACCGACGCGCATAAACTGCTTCTCCTGTAAAACCTGCAACACTTTGACTTGAATGGAAAGAGGCATCTCCCCAATTTCGTCGAGGAAAATAGTCCCTTTATGAGCTTGCTCAAAGTAACCCGTTTTGCCTTTCTTCAATGCACCGGTAAATGACCCCGGCTCATATCCGAACAACTCCGACTCCAAAAGCGTTTCGGGGATGGCAGCGCAATTGACTTTCACAAACGGCAGCCGACAACGATTACTGGCAGCATGAATAGCCCGGGCGAACATGTCTTTCCCCACCCCGCTTTCCCCGGTGAGCAAAACCGTGGAAGAGCTGCGCGCCACTCGCTCGGCTTCCTCCTTAAGGGCTACAAAACGAGAATTTGCGGAAATGATCTTATTAAAGGCAATACTGTCGGAACCACCGTATTTTTCCAATTCTTCACGATAGTATTGCACCTGTTGTTTTAATGAAAACCACCGGTGAGCCAGCTGCTCAGTCAAGCGATTATCGTCCAGGTAGAAGGCGCTGACAATGCCCACCGGAAGCTCCTTACCTAAGTCCCCTTTTATGGGAATATGTGAAACTATGCAATTGCGCCCGTTAATTGTGCACACTTCCACTTCGGGGAGGCCGGTTTTTTTGACGGTGTCAAGGGCAGTGCAATCGCCCAAGTATTGTGATATCGGTTGACCTGCCAGAATGTGGGGCGAATCCTCGATCAGCTTCAAGGCCCCTGCGTTATAATACTTAATTAATCCTTGCTGATCACATATAAACATTCCATCAGAGGAAGCGCTTAAAACAGCTTTTAGAACCGCTTGAAGTTCTTGTACGATCTCCAGTTCGGCTGCAATTTCCTCCACTTCGGACAAATCTAAAAAAACGTAGGTCATACCAGTAGTCGTGTTGTCTACTATAATCGGTACTCTATTCATTATTACCGGAACGCCTCGTACGGTACGTTTAACATGTTTGCGGCGCAAAAGATCAAATTCTATTTCCGGAAACACCATTGTTATAAACTGACCTATCACGTCAGGTGCGGATATGCCAAAAAGAATTTCCGCTTCCCGGTTGATGTTCCCGATTTCACCTTTATGGTCGGTGACCACCATAGCCTCACTCATAGCATTGAAGATTGACTCCAGATGTGCCTGGGCTTTTCTGGTAAGCCCCAGGGTGGTTCTTACATACTCCAGTTTCCCGGCCATCCCCACTATCTTGTTGTCCTTGTCAACCACAGGAATTGTTCCTACCCGGGTCTGGTTAACCCTCAGGCTGAAGGTTAGATCATTGTAGCTGAGGTCGGAAGAAAGAGTGGCTGGGGAGGTAACCATATACGACCCGCAGGGTTCGTCCATGCTTCTACCGTCCAAAATAGCATTATAAAGCCTGCCGCGGGGGAATACCCCTACCAGGCTGCCTTCTTTGTCAACCACTGGCAGAGTCTCGACCTGAGTCTCTTTGTACTTGCTTACCACTGTGCGCAATGAATCCTCAGGACTTAGAGCCTGGAAATCCTTATTGATCAAGTCCTTAACGGAAATCAGTGAATTGGGAAAAGTCACAAATTCCATCTAGCTCATCCTTTCTCGCGGGCCCTGATAATAGACAAAGCTTCACATCTGTGGCAGGCAGCTGTTATTCCGGCCATTAACTGGTTGAAAGTGTAAGATTCGACATGGATGGCAGCTAAAAAAGATTAATATTTTGTTTTGCTTTTAAGTATAAACCTACTGATGATCGATTTCATTACCAAAAACTGTGTTGAAAAATGAAAGAAACACTGAAATAAACTTTAAGATACAAAATTCTAATCTTTAAATATATTGGCAAGTTGACTTTCAAAATAAGCGGCCCTGACCATACAATGAAGACAAACCCGCTGGTTCGGGGTAAACCAGCGGGTTTGTTGAGTTTAAATCCATACTGTTGAGGAGGGGTAGTAATGGATTTAATTAGCCTTTTATAATTCTCGGGGTTATCATTTGATGTGGCGGACATATCGAGGTTGGGTTCTGGTAAGAAGCGCCTACAAATGCCTTGCAGTATTTACGCAACTCGTCCATCTTGACCACTTCATCCACGAAGCCCCTCTTGGCGCAGTAGCCGGGTCGGGATTTTTCATAGTAGTCCTTAACGATGGCATTCATCTTTTCAATAATGGGCTCCAACGGTTTGCCAGCATCCTTTTCTTTCACCAGGCGGCGCGAATATGTGGCAGCGGCGGCTGTCTCACCGTGCATTACATAAATCTCGGTGGCGGCTGTGCCCAGAGTGAAGACATTGTTATTGTTGGCATTAGGGCCGCCCATTACATAATGGGCGGCGGCAGTTCCTTTTCTGAGAACCACCAGCATCATGGGCAGTTCGGTGTTTTCTATGGAATAGATAAGCGATTGACCCAGACCTAAGAGTTCAGCTCTTTCAGCGATATCACCCACGTCAATGCCGGTGGTGTCCTGCACCCATATCATGGGAATGCGGTCACGCCCGCAGAAGGTTACAAACTCGCTCATCTTGATAAGGCCCTGGCGGTACAGTTTGCCTCCCATACCCTGATACTTATCGGTGTACTCAGGATATTCAGCACCAAGAGCACCTTGGTTGTTCCCAATCACACCGCACAAATAACCATCCATTTTGGCCAGTCCACAATAAACTTCCGGGCCATAATCAGGTTTGTACTCCAGGTGTTCGCTGTTGTCAAACAGGCGGGCCAAAACCTCTGGCATTGAGTAGGTCCTTCGCTGATTGTAAGGCACCAGGCTATAGAGGTCTTCAGCCGGGAATTTAGGCTCAACCGGATCAGCTACCCGGAAGAAATCGGGGTGGTAAGCCGGCATATCCTGCATGTATTTTTTAATTCTATCCAATACTGCTTCTTCAGTTTCGCAAACTTCTCTGAAGAAACCAGTGCCGTTATAATGTATTTCGACTCGGCCGGGAGGGGTTGAGGATAGTTGCCGGGTAGCATCAATAAGAGCCTCGGCCGTTTCTTCATCAAAATACCCTTTGGGTGACATACCGCCCACTATCCCTCCTCCGCCTACGGCGATATTAGCGTCTTTATGGGCAATCAAAGTGGTGGGGCTGATGCCATGGTAACCGCCCCCGGCAGGATTGGTACCATAAATACCGACAATAACCGGGATACCCATCTGCTCCAGTTCGGCATGCCGATAGAAAGTGGTTCCGTTACCTCTGCGGTTAGGATATACCTCTTCCTGCTCCATCAGTTTTACACCGCTGCAATTAAGCACCCACACCAGCGGTATGTGCAGTCTCTTGGCGATATCGGTAACCCTGAGGATATTGTCGGCTTGCCCCGCAATCCAGGCACCGGCCATGATTTTGTTGTTTGAGGCGATGATCACCGCCCATTTCCCGGAGATTTTGCCCAGTCCGTCGACAACCCCGGTGCTGCCTTCTTCATTGCTATCGGGATCATAGATGGTATGCAGGGAACACCAGGTGCCGGGATCGACCAGGTATTCAAGGCGCTGCCATACATCCCATTCGCCTCTCTTGTTCATCAATTCAGTAGCCTTACCAGATTGTTTGACTCTTTCAATTTCTGCGGCTATGCCGGCTTCGACTGCCTTAAGCTCTTCCAAATTGGCTTTATTGACCTTTTTCAAGGCTTTGCCGATGCCGGGCATCTCCTTAAAATATGGATGTAACGAAAACCCGTATTCGCTCATCTTCTTTCTCCCTTCTTTATTCAAGAATAACTGCTCGTTACCTGATTTTATCTGTTGGGCTGATAACCCAGCTCAATGTTGGCGATGATCTGCATATGCATATTGGAGGTGCCTTCCAGGGTTTCAAACTGCTTGGCATCACGCAGCCATCTTCCGCACGGATATTCGGTGGAGTACCCATAGGAGCCGTAGATTTTCATGGCCATGTTGGCAGCATGCACCGCAGCCTGGCAGCCAAACAGTTTAGCGATAGAGGTGGCCTGCTGGTTGGGCAATCCTTTGTCTTTCAACCAGGCAGCGCGATAGACCAGATACTTGGCGGCCTCATCTTCCAGTTTCATTTCTGCCAACTGGGCCTGTATCATCTGGTATTTACCAATAGGTTTACCAAACTGGGTGCGTTCATTGGCGTACTGCACCGAACCTTCCAGGGCAGCGGCGGATAGGGCGGCCGCACCTGTGGCACAACCCATACGGGTATTGTTCAATTGCCACATGCAGATAAAGAAGCCTTTGTTTAAAGGCCCTAACAGGTTTTCTTTGGGAATAACCGCATTTTCAAATACCAACTCAGAAGTGGGGGCGGTCCACATGCCAACTTTAGTGTGAATCGGGATTCTGGTAATGCCAGGGGTGTTATTGAAATCAACGATGAAGCAGGACAACCCGTTGTGCCCGGCGCCCTTTTCGGTTACCGCATATACCAGCCCCACATCGGAAACATGTCCGCCTGAGATCCACATCTTGCTGCCATTCATCAGCCAGTGATCGCCTTTATCCTGTGCAAAGGTCTTCATGCTGGCTACATCGGAACCGGAATTGGCTTCTGTGATAGCAAAGCTGCCGACGTGCTCACCACTGATCAATTTGGGGATATATTTTTCCTTCTGTTCTTTGGTGCCATATTGGTTGATAGTCATCGCCGGACCCCAGCAATTGCCGCTTATACTCAGCCTCCAGGAGGTATGCACTTTGGCGATTTCGTAAAGGGCCAAAACAGCTTCCATCCAGCCCATGCCGTTTCCGCCGTATTCTTCCGGAATACTCCATCCTAAAAGCCCCAGTTCACCCATTTTGGTAAGTATCTCTCTGCGATAGAAGTGGTTTTCCTCGTCCTGCTCCACGTAGGGCGCGATCTCCTTCTCAGCGAAATTTCTAGCCATCTCCTGTACCATTTTTTGTTCGTCTGTTAAATCAAAATTCATTAAAATCTGCCTCCCACACGATTTGTAATCAATTGATATTTGAGGGGGATAAAGGCCTTCGATAAGATTCAGCTTTGTTGTGAGCACAATATGTTTGACGTTATCTTGCCGAGACTAAGGCAGTAATATGGCTAAATTTTAACCCCCCGGCGTAATTCATTATTAAGCGATGTTACGGCAGCCATATCCTGCGGGATCTATTAAAACATCCCCCCTTAACCAACGGGTTGAACGATTACCTATAAATAATGCAAATGTTGTGCCACTAACCGGATTATTTTTAAATGGGCCTTTTAAAGTCCGGTTTATACTGTGCAGGATTACAACCATAGCCCCAGCCAATGCCCAACTCCCTCAATCGCCACTGATATGCGCTGTAAAGAAGATCGTCAGGTCAATAAGAGCCTTGACGGGAGGCCTTGTTCACAACCTCGATTGTATGATATTGCGTACAATTGTAAGGTTATCTAAACAAGTTAACTTATCATGATGCAGTGGGTGAAAAACGGTTGTTTCGCTACCAACCGAAAAAGATTGCTATCTAACCGTCAGCTTTGTTTTATAATTTATTAGATATCTGCAGCCGCTTGAGGCGGCAGGAGGAGAAATTCTATGAATGCACCGGTATGGAAATTCCGACCTTATGATTTAGAGTTAGCCGGGATTATGGCGGAGCGCCTGGGTATTAGCATAACCTTGGCGATACTGCTGCAGCAGCGCGGCTGCCGCACTGAAGAACAATGCCGCCGCTTTCTGTCGCCAAGCTGGGAAGAACTTACCTCTCCCTGCCAAATGCATGGTATGAATGCAGCCGTACAGATAATTGCGGATGCGCTTCAAGCCAAACACTCCATAGTTATATATGGAGATTACGATGTGGACGGGGTATGCAGCACCGTTATACTGCTGGAGTGCCTGCAGACGCTGGGGGCGAGAGTGGATTACTATATACCTGATCGTTTTCAAGAAGGCTATGGGTTGAACGTGGAAGTCATGCAACGATTGGCGGAGCAGGGTTATCGCCTGCTGATAACTGTGGACTGCGGCATCAGATCGATAGACGAGGTGGCTGCCGCCAAGGGATTGGGCCTGAAAGTGGTCATTACCGACCATCATGTTCCCGGCGATATTCTTCCTGAAGCGGAGGCCATTGTTAATCCGCAGTTGGATAACAGCAATACGGGATGCCGCAAGCTGTGCGGCGCCGGGGTGGCCTTCCAGCTTGCCCGTGCTCTGGGGATTGAGCCTGAGGGCAAGCTGTGGCTTGACCTGGTCGCCCTGGCTACTGTGGCCGACCTGGTCGACCTTACCGAAGACAACCGCATTCTGGTGAGAAGCGGTCTTGAATGTCTGGCATCAAGCACTCGTCCCGGGCTTAAGGCTTTGATGGAAATTTGCGGGATTAAGCCGGAAGAACGGCTTAGCGCCTGGCAAATCGGATTCATACTGGCGCCCCGGCTCAACGCGGCCGGCCGGTTGGACCATGCCCGGCTCAGTGTGGAACTGCTCCATACTCCTGAAGAGCAGCAAGCCTACTACCTGGCAGAAACACTTCACCGCCTTAACGAAGAGCGCAAACGCACCGAGGAGATCATACTACGTGAAGTCGCGCTAAAGATAGCCCGCCAACCCTCTCTGTTGGACAGAACCGTACTGATTGTGGACGGCAGCGCCTGGCATCATGGGGTTTTGGGCATAGTTGCCTCCAGGCTCTGTGAAGAACACCGTAAACCGGTCATCCTCATCAGCTGGGAAGATGATATCGGGCGGGGGTCGTGCCGCAGCATTGAGGGCTTTGATATCAATGCCGCTTTACAAGCCTGCCGCAGCCATCTCCTCCAATTCGGGGGCCATCCTATGGCAGCAGGCCTGACCATAGAAAAATCAAAACTGGCCGCCTTTGAAGAGTCTGTGCAGTACTGGACCCTGCAGCACATCCCGGAAGTTGAAAAGCAGATGGAACATTATATAGACGTGGAGCTTACTTCCGCAGAGGTTGACTGTGGGCTGTGGCAAGAAATTCAGGCTTTGGAGCCTTTCGGTTCCGGTAACCCGGCTCCGGTTCTGGCGGTTAGGGGAGCGGCCTTGGAGCAAGCGGCTATGGTGGGTTCACAAGGACAGCACTTCAAAGCCCGCCTGCAGGGTACCGAATTGGGTGTTATCGCATTCGGCAAGCCGTATCTGGCAGATTTCAAATCAAGTCATTTCCGTGCCGATATCAGTTTCCAACTGGACCGCAACCAATTCAGGGGACGGACCAGCCTGCAGCTTAAGGTCAGACAAATGAGGCCTGCCTATCAAACCGAAGCGCAGAGCGTCAAATCACTGCCAGAATGGCTTGCCACAGCCATTGCCGTTCTGGAGCGGCAGCAGACCGCGGTAATCACTGTCCCCACCTGCCGGGTAGCGGATAAACTCAGGCAGTATCTGGAGTTGTGGTTCTGCGATGCAGCACTGTACAGCCTGCACGGCCGCCTGCCATTTGCCCGCCGCCAAGCCGGGGAAAAAGCCCTGCTGGCAGGTGGGCCTGCTATTTGCCTGATGAGCAGTGCTTATAGCTTTTATTTGCAGCGTAAAGGCCTTACCTGGGGTCTGGCGCATACTGTGGATTTACAAGCCATTGCGGAAGCAGCGGTCTCAACTGATAGCGGTGAGGGCAGCAACCCGGCGGCTCCTAATCCGTTATCCATGGCGTTCCCTATTGTAGACGGAGAGATGCTTCCCCTGGGACGATATGCAGTTTACGTCAACCGCCCCAAAACCATGCGGGCTTGGAACCAACGCCAGCACGTTTTTAATGAAATTGGCTTGAATGATATTAAGCGGCGCCGTCAGATGAGAATGCAATTTACCCGCTCTGTCTGCGGATATCTGCTCACCGATGGCAGGGCTTGCGGTGCTCCCGTTAAAGACCTTGACGGAATATGGCTGGCTGATCTGCCCTTCAGCAATATGGAAATCAGCCAATTATTTTTGGAATTTGCATCTCCGGGAGACGCCCCCCTGGGAGCAATGTTCAAAACACAGCAGGTGGAGGCTAACTGGCAGTATTTGCAAGGCCTCTACCCGGATATGGAGACGCTGCAGCCATTGTACCAGGCGTTGCGGGAAATGCATCCGCAAGCTCTGCAGGGCGGGGCGGATAGCATCTGCCAGACATTGTCTGCAGTAAGCGCGATGTCATTTTCACCTCGCGATTTAAAAGCTCATTTGCAGGTACTTGTTGAACTGGGCTTGTGCCAGGTTAAGAAAAAGGGTAGTATTATGGCAATAAAGCTGGTGCCGCAGGCCAAAACCAGCTTCGATACGGCTGATTCCCCCTATTATCTTGAAGGTCAGGCCGAGAAGGAGGCTTTTCGTCAACTGGTGAAAAACCTTCGGTTAATTCCGTTGGAGTGAGAGCGATGGACCCACAATTACAGCAGATACTGGAAAAGGTAGCCTCTTATGATCCGGACGCCAATCTGGACCTCATTAACAAGGCTTATCAATATGCCAGCAAAGCGCACCAAAATCAAAAGCGAATATCGGGCGAACCTTATATAAGCCACCCGGCGGAGGTAGCTTTGATTTTGGCGGACATCGAAATGGACGTTGCGTCCATATGCGCCGCCCTTTTGCATGACGTGGTGGAGGATACCATCGTGACCTACCAGGACGTAGTCAAAGCCTTCGGCGAAGAGATTGCCCTCTTGGTCGAAGGGGTCACAAAACTGTCGCGCATCAATTTTAAAACTAAACAAGATGCTCAAGCCGAAAACCTGCGCAAGATGTTCATAGCCATGGCCAAGGATATCCGGGTTATTCTTATAAAACTGGCCGACCGTTTACATAATATGCGCACTCTGGACTATCAGAGCGAAATTAAACAGAAGGAGATCGCCACTGAAACCCAGGAGATATTCGCCCCTCTGGCCCATCGCCTGGGGATTTTCAAGTTTAAATGGGAACTGGAGGATTTGGCCTTCTACTATCTGGACAACGAAACTTACCGCGAGGTCGCCACACGGCTCAAGCTTAAACGCAAGCAGCGTGAGGACTATGTCAATGAATTAATCGCGCAGATTCGTCACGGCTTAGACCAAATTGGCATCAAGGCCGAGATCAAGGGGCGTCCCAAAAACATCTACAGTATTTATAAAAAGATGCTCAAACAAGGCAAAGATATTGACGAAATATATGACAAAATCGCTATCCGCGTTATAGTGGAAGATATACGCCAGTGCTACGGAGTATTGGGCATCATACACACCATGTGGAAGCCGTTGCCGGGAAGATTCAAAGACTATATAGCCAACCCCAAGCCCAATATGTACCAGTCGCTGCACACTACCCTGATCGGGCAGGGGGGCGAGCCTTTTGAAGTGCAAATACGCACCTGGGATATGCACCGCACATCGGAATACGGCATTGCTGCGCACTGGCGCTACAAAGAGGGCGACTCCGGCCGGGAACGCAAATTTGATGAAAAATTATCCTGGCTGCGACAAATTCTGGAGTGGCAGCAGGATATCAAAGATACTGATGAATTTATGGAATCTTTGAAGATAGACCTTTTTGATGACTCGGTTTTCGTATTCACTCCCAAAGGGGCGGTAATCGAGCTGCCTAAAGGCTCCTGCCCGGTTGATTTCGCCTACCGGGTGCACACCGAAGTGGGGCATCAATGCACCGGAGCGCGTGTCAACGGGCGCATAGTGCCGCTGGACTATACCTTGAACAACGGCGAAATCGTGGAGATCATCACTTCAAAAAGTTCCCCCGGGCCCTCCAAGGACTGGCTCAACTTCATCAAAACGTCATCTGCCAAGAGCCGCATCAAAGCCTGGTTTAAAAGAGAAAAGCGTCAGGTCAACATTATGCACGGCCACGAACTTCTGGAAAAGGATTTAAAAAAGAAACACCTCGACCCCCGTGAATTGTTGAAGGAAGATAAATTGATGGATATAGCCCGGCGCTTTGGCTATACCAATGTAGACGACCTTCTGGCCGCTCTGGGCGACGGGACTCTTACGGTAAACCAGGTCATTAATAAACAGAAGGAATTACTTTTTCCGGACGCTACCGTTGAGGACATACTGAAAACTACTGTCAACCGTCCGGCATCACATACCGATAAAGAGATGCGGGCTTTGCGCATCAAAGGAGTCGACGATGTAGCCATACGTCTGGCGCGTTGCTGCAATCCCTTGCCCGGTGACCAGGTTTTGGGGTATATTACCAGAGGACGGGGTGTATCCGTACACCGAAGTGACTGCCCCAATATGCAGAGCTACATGCATAACGAACCGGACCGCATCATTGAGGTGGAGTGGGCCGATGACCGGGGGCTTTATGGAGTTGAACTGGAGGTCCGGGCAATGGACCGTCCCCGCCTGACTACTGATGTGATGATTGTTATCGCTGATACTAAGATTCATATTAATTCGGTGTATTCACGCATTACTAAAAATAACCGTGTAATTATGAATTTCAAATTGGAGATCAAGGACATGAGCCATCTGCAGGCTGTTATTCAGAGGATACAGAAGGTTAAAGACGTGATGGAAGTAAAACGGGTATTGCCTGGCGAGTACAGAGGAGATTAGATGAGAGCGGTAGTGCAGCGCACGGTATGCAGCCGGGTAACGGTAGCAGGGGAGGTTATCGGTGAAAGCGGTCCAGGCTTAATGGTTCTGCTTGGCATCAAAAAGGGCGACACTCGTGATGACGCCGACTATCTGATGGACAAAATCGCCCACCTGCGGATTTTTTCCGACCAGGAAGGCAAGATGAACCTCTCAGTTGTGGATACAGGCGGAGAGGTCTTATTGATCAGCCAGTTCACCCTTTATGGAGACGCCCGTAAAGGGCGCAGACCCAGCTTTACCGAAGCAGGGTCCCCCGAAGAGGCGCAGCCTTTGTTTGAATACTGTTTGCAAAGCTTGCGGTCTAGGGGGATCAAGGTTGAAACCGGACGATTTGGGGCTGACATGAGAGTGGATATTAGCAACGATGGACCCTGTACCATTTTGTTAGATAGTACCAGAGCATTTTGATAAGGAGGAAGAACATTGATTCTCAAGCGCATCGAGATTAGTTCCATGGCGGTCAACTGTTATATCGTAGGCTGCGAGGAGACCAAAGAGGCAGCGGTGATAGATCCCGGGGGGAATCCCCGCGGTATTTTAAAAATACTGGAGGACAACGGCTTAAAGGCGGTCTATATTATCAATACCCACGGTCACATCGACCATATCGGAGCCAACCGAGCCATTAAAGAAGCCACCGGAGCCAAGGTCTTAATCCACCACAAAGATGCCAAGATGCTGACCAATGCGGTATCTAATTTCTCTTTCATGATGGGGCAGCAGGTCACCAGCCCTCCGGCGGAGGAATATATCGATGAAGGTGATATAATAAAAATCGGGAACACGGTTGAGCTAAAGGTCATTCATACCCCCGGGCACAGCCCCGGCGGGGTATGTTTGGCCACCGACGGGATTATCTTTACCGGTGACACCCTTTTCTATGGCTCCATAGGAAGAACCGATTTTCCGGGGGGTTCGTACAATGATCTGATATCAAATATCAAAAACAAACTGCTCTGTTATGATGATGACGTAGTGGTATATCCTGGCCACGGCCCGGCTTCCACTATCGGCTTTGAGCGTCAGCGCAATCCTTTCCTGCGCGATTAGAGTCTTAAATTTTGCAAATATAACCTGTCCTGTTCTTTACAGGCTGGGGGCATTATGTTATTATTAATTAACTTTTATATTTGTAAATGCTATGAATAAGTAAAGTAGGTCTGGGAAATCAGACAGAGAGAGAATGCCACCGGCTGCAAGCATTCTTATGAGGAAGCAGATTGAAGTTCACTTAGGAGCACCCGGCTGAAACGTATGCAAGTAGGTCGAGGCGGAGCCCTTGCCGTTACAAGAGGGGGGATATCGGATCAAACCTGTATCCTTAGGCAGGCCCTTAATCACTGGGTGGTATTGCGTGTAAGCACAGGCTTCTCGTCCCATAGGATGCGAAGCCTTTTGTTTTTGGCCTGCAGGACTGATCCCGTATTCTGATTAGCTAAAGCGGCCTTATGGCAATTTGGGTGGTACCGCGGGAAGTATAGCCTCTCGTCCCTTGTGGAGAGAGGTTTATTTGTTTTCTGGGGACAAAATCCCCTGAGCGAAAGAGGGTGGATTTGAGGGTGTCAGCGCAGCTTAATAACCCGGGGATGTTTTCCTTCGATAATTTTAACTTAACGCTAAGCAAATTATCAAAGGAGCTGGAGCAATATGATAAACACCGCATTACAGAAAACCGCGTCTATGCTGGTGGCTGGCGGAGACGGACAGTTAAGCCGGGTAACCGTTAGGAATGTCTGTTTCGGCGGCGAGCAGGTTCCGGTGATAGCCGGGCCGTGCGCTATAGAAAATGAGGAATGCCTGCGTGAAACCGCTTTCAAAGTCAGGGCGGCAGGAGCAGTTATGCTCAGAGGAGGGGCTTACAAGCCGCGTACTTCCCCTTACAGCTTTCAGGGCCACGGTATTAAGGGGCTGGAATGCCTGGCGCGAATCGGCGAGGAGATGAATATGCCGGTAATCACTGAATTGATGGACGCGGAAGACTTGCCCGCCGTGATGGAGCATACGGACATAATTCAAGTCGGCGCCCGCAACATGTACAATTACAGTCTGCTGCGCAAACTGGGGAAAATCAACAAAGCAGTGGTCTTGAAGCGAGGGATCTCAGCCACTATTGAAGAATGGCTCTTGGCAGCGGAGTATATTTTAGCAGGCGGCAACCGCGAGGTGATTCTGTGTGAGCGAGGTATACGCAGCGCCGAGACCTGGACCAGAAACACCCTGGATCTGAACGCGGTGGCTCTGGTCAAACAGCTCTCCCACCTGCCGGTTATAGTCGACCCCAGCCATGGCACCGGGGTGCGCAGCCTGGTAGCCCCTATGTCCATGGCTGCTTTGGCCGCAGGTGCCGACGGACTGTTAATAGAAGTGCACCCGCATCCGGAAAACGCCCTGTCAGATGGGGAACAATCCCTGACTCCGAAAGGTTTCAGCCAGCTGATGCGGCAGCTGGAACCGTTGGCTGCCTTGTTGGGAAGGAGGGTGCGGTGATGGCTTATGCAGTATTAGGCCCGGCAGGCACCTTCAGCGAAGAAGCCGCCCGCCGCTATTGGGGATCACAAGTGGTACTGGAAACGGCGGAGAGCATTGATAAGTTGGGACTTATGCTAGCCGACCATCAGGCCGAGGGGGCTCTTGCCCCCCTCTACAACAGCTTGACTGGATGGGTTAATCCCACCCTGGAAATACTTCGTAAAAATTTACTGCTGATTAAAGGCCACATCGAGTTGCCGGTCAGGCAGCATCTAATGGTTGGGAATCCCTGCCGGCTGCAGGATTTGGAAGTGGTCATATCCCACCCTCTGGCCCTTAGACAGTGCAGCCAGTTCATTGCGCGGAACTTAGGCGGGGCTGTATTAGAGCCTTGCTCCAGCACCGCCGGCGCGGCCCGGGCCTTGCTGACCGAAACCCGCCCGGCGGCTTGTATCGGCAGTTATCAGGCCGCTAGAATGTATGGGTTGAAAATACTGCGGCAAGATATTAACCTGCCCGGTAACATTACTCATTTCGTGCATATTGCCGCTCCAGGGGAAAGAAACGCGAGCTTCAGGCTTAATCCCCGGCGCGGCGGGGATTACAGGAGATAGTATCGGAAGCGGCGGGCAGGCTCAACGTCTATGGCTGATCCTTTGGAAAAGTGACCGATAACGCAGATGAGGAGGATAGATAGTGCAAATCATATTGGATTTTGAGCCATATGAGTTATATGAAAGCGTCCATGAACTGATACGGATGGCTTTTCCCGGCGGGGAGATTCGGCGTGCCGCGGAAGCCGAAGCAGATCTGCTATTCAAATTGAGGCTGGTTAGGGGGGCAAAGCAAGCCATTATGGAAGCCGAGATCCGCACCCGGGAAGACGGCTTTAAGTGGCAAAAGAGCCTGGACATACCTGCTCTTGACGAGAGAACGGTCTTAAACTGGGCTAAACAGCAAGTGCGGGCCTTTTGCTACGATCTGCTCTGTGATCTGACCGGAAAGAATATAAACAGTTACGGTATTCTCACTGGGATGAGACCGGTCAAGCTGGCGCATCGTCTGATTGATCAAGGCCTGTCTGCAGAAGAGATTGAAACCCGGCTCAAGTCGGAATACCGTCTGACTGCTGAAAAAGCCTGTTTGCTAACCGAGATAGCTTTTGCCAACCGCCCCTACCAGTGTACCGCGGAATCCGGAAACTGGGTCAGCGTTTATGTGGGGATTCCTTACTGTCCCTCACGCTGTTATTATTGTTCATTCCCGGGGGCGGTTTTGAAGAATTACGACAGCGAGATTGCGCCTTTTATGGACGCGTTATTATGCGAGATCAGGACGCTTTCAGATTGCTTAAAAGAGCGCGGCCTGAAAGTTCAAACCATGTACCTGGGCGGGGGCACCCCCACAGTGCTCTCCACACACCATCTGGATAGGCTTTTCAATGAGCTTTTCAAAGGTGGCTGGATAACTGCGGAAACTGCGGAGATCACTGTAGAGGCGGGCAGACCGGATACACTTGACCTTGACAAACTACACCTGATGAAAGCAGCCGGGGTCAACCGCATCTGCATCAACCCTCAATCCATGAACGATGAGACATTAGCGGCTATAGGCCGACGTCATGATCAGAAAGGAGTGGTACAGTCCCTTCAATGGGTAAGGGAAGTCGGAATCGAAAAAATAAATATGGATGTAATCATAGGTCTTCCTGGTGAAGGCCTGAAGGAAAACACGCACACTGCAAATAAAATACTGGAGTTGCGTCCGGATAATATTACGGTACACACCCTGGCATTGAAAAAGGGTTCACTGATGTCCGGGCAGGAAAGCAGCTTCACCCCGCAGGAGAGGACCGGCCAGGTTAAGGCGGGAGTGGAACTGTTCAGCCGTCTCTTGCGGGAGGCGGGCTATATTCCCTATTATCTGTACCGGCAGAAATACATGAAAGCCAGCATGGAGAATTTGGGATACGCTTTGCCGGGTTGTTTCTGTCTCTATAATATACAGATGATTGAGGAGAGACAGACCATCATCGGTTTGGGAGGAGGGGCCGGCAGCAAGTTTATCAACTCGAAAGCCGGTACCCTGGAGTCTCTGTACAATCCCAAAAACCCCGCCGCATACTGTGAAACCGTGCAGCAGCTAATCTCTCGTAAAGTTGACAAGCTAAGGGCATTAAATTAGAATTATCCATGACAATGCCGGTTATTCTATCCAATATCTAGAATCTGGAGGATTTTATGCCCATCAAAGCCCCCCGGGGCACTTACGATATTCTGCCTCCCGACTCCCGCAAATGGCAGGCTATGGAACAAAGCCTCAAACGAGTGGCCCATATATATGGCTATGAGGAGATTCGCACCCCTGTTTTTGAACACACCGAGTTATTTGAACGGGGAGTGGGAGAAGGCACCGATATCGTCAGCAAAGAAATGTACACTTTTTTTGATAAATCAGGGCGCAGCCTGACCTTGCGACCGGAGATGACCGCCAGTTGCGCCCGGGCTTTGATTGAACACAGTGCCCACACCGGTTTGCTGCCTTTAAAGTGGTTCTACTGCGGGCCGATGTTTCGCTATGACCGTCCTCAAAGCGGACGCTACCGGCAATTTCACCAGTTCGGGGCCGAGGTTTTCGGCAGCTCCAGTCCGCTGGTGGATGCCGAAGTGTTGATGATGGTAGTCAGGATGCTGCAGTCCATCGGCCTGACAGAGTACCTCCTGCACATCAATTCGGTGGGCTGCCCGTCTTGCCGGGACAGCTACCGCCAGGAACTTTTGGATTTCATTAACCCCATTGTAAACGACCTCTGCCCTGACTGTCGGCAGCGTTCCCGAGCCAACCCGCTACGGGTCTTGGACTGCAAGGAAAGCCGCTGCCATGAGGCCATAAAAGGACACCCCCGCTTGCTGGATCATCTCTGCTCCGGTTGCGCTCGCCATTATCAGCGGGTACGGGATACTCTGACCCGGCAGGGAATTTGTTTTGAGCATGATGACCGGCTGGTCAGAGGCCTCGATTATTACACCAACACCGCTTTTGAGATTCACATTCCCGGTATCGGCGCCCAGAGCGCGGTGGGAGGCGGAGGCCGTTACAATGGATTGGTCAAGGCCATTGAAGGCCCCGATCTGCCTGGCATAGGCTTCGCTCTGGGACTGGAGCGGCTGTTGCTGGCCCTTGAAAAGCAGGACTCGGCGCTGCCTGGAAAAAGAGATCTGGAGGTGTTTGTGGCGGTCATGGAGGCTGAATATGAGGATGAAGCGGTGACTATCCTGCAACAGCTCAGGGATGCTGGAATCGTCGCAGACAAAGACTACCTGGAACGCAAAGCCAGAGCGCAGCTGAAATACGCTGACAAAAGCGGCGCAGCCCTAGTGCTGTTTGTCGGGGCAGACGAAGTCAAACAAGGCTTTGTTACCGTTCGCAATATGATAAATAAGGAGCAGACGGCCATCCTGCGCACCGGGCTGATCCCAGCCATAACCAGACTTTTGCATCACAACGAGGAGGCACAGGCACAATGAAACGAACCCATTACGCCACACAAATAGGGACCAGCCAGGTCGGCCAGGAGGTAATTCTCAATGGCTGGGTCAATACCCGCCGCGACCATGGAGGGCTGATCTTCATTGACCTGCGCGATCGTTCCGGATTAATTCAGGTGGTATGCAGCCCGGAAGCGGACTCAAATGCCTTCGCCATAGCCGAACAGGTCCGCGGCGAGTATGTAATAGCAGTAAGGGGCGCTGTACAAAGACGGCCCGCTGACACCGAGAATCCCAATCTCAAGACCGGACTGGTGGAAATATCGGCGGCTGAACTGCAGGTGTTAAACAAAGCTAAAACGCCGCCTTTTTACATCGAAAACAATATCGAGGTGGATGAGAATCTTCGTCTCAAATACCGCTACCTGGATCTGCGTCGCCCGGAAATGATGGGCAATCTCATGCTCAGGCACCGTATCGTCAAAATAATTCGTGATTTTTTGGATGTCAAAGGCTTCATTGAAGTTGAGACTCCGATATTGACCTCCAGCACTCCGGAAGGGGCCCGCGATTATTTGGTTCCCAGCCGGGTTCATCCGGGACGGTTTTATGGTCTCCCCCAATCACCGCAGATATTCAAGCAAATGCTGATGGTGGCGGGGTTGGATAAGTATTTTCAAATCGCCCGCTGTTTCCGCGATGAGGATTTGCGCGCCGACCGTCAGCCGGAATTCACTCAATTGGATATGGAAATGTCCTTTATAGATGAAGAGGATATCTTCAGCCTGGTAGAGGAATTGATGGTGTTGTTGTTCGCAGCCACCGGCCGGGAGATAAAGACCCCCTTCCCGCGTATCCGCTATGATGAAGCCATGGCCAGATACGGCAGTGATGCTCCCGATTTACGCTTTGGCCTGGAAATAGTGGATTTGACCAATATATTGAAAGACAGCCAGTTCAAGGTATTTTCGCAAGCAGTTCAGAATGGCGGCGTGGTACGGGCTATAAACGCACGCGGATGCGCGTCATGGACCAGGCGTGAGATAGATGAAATGGGCAAAATGGCGGTGGACAACGGCGCCAAGGGGATGGCCTGGATCGTCTGCACCGAAACCGAACTGAAATCGCCCATAACCAAATTCCTCACCCAGGAGGAAATTGAAGGTATTTTGCTGGCTCTGGACGCCAAAGCCGGTGACCTGCTCTTATTTGGGGCCGATTCCATTGCGGCGGTAAACCGGGTGATGGGATTCCTGCGCCTGGAATTGGCGCGGCGGCTAAAGCTAGCTGACCCCGGGGAATTGAATTTTACCTGGGTATATGATTTCCCCTTGTTGGAATATGATGAGGAGGAAGAACGTTATGTGGCGGTGCACCATATGTTTACCTCACCGCGTCCTGAGGATCTCGAGATGCTGTCCAGTGATCCCCTCAAGGTTAAGGCCAGAGCGTATGACTTGGTCTTAAATGGTACCGAGGTAGGCGGCGGCAGCATACGCATACACCGCCGCGACTGGCAGGAAATGATGTTTGAACGGGTAGGCATGAGCCTGGAAGAAGCCACCGAGAAGTTCGGCTACATGCTGGAAGCCTTCGAGTACGGAACTCCGCCTCACGGCGGCATCGCTTTCGGCATCGACCGCCTGTTGATGATAATGGCTGGTCGCCAGAGCATCCGCGACGTGATCGCATTCCCCAAAACGCAGAGCGCCGCCTGTCCTTTAACCGGGGCGCCGTCTGTGGTCAATCCCCGGCAATTACGCGAATTGTCGCTCAAAATTAAGGAAAAATAACCTTGATGATACATTTTGGAGCGATAATGGCTGCGAGCCTTTCTTGAAAGCCAAGCCCCAGATGTGTTATAGTTTTGCTAACGAGAGAAGCCAGTAATCAATTATCCCTGCTGTGTGCGTGAGAACAGCCGTTCAGTTTTTGCCAACACCAAAAATGAGGGAGCCTGGTCTCCATATGTGGCTGTATGCCCAGGTATTATGGGAAACATAAGACATATGGGAGGGTACCCACCTGCGTAGCAGGTTTAAACAACGGTTGCCCACGGCTCGGTGGGGGTTTTTATGTGCAGGCCGAGGCTGGTATTATGACGGATATTTGGCAGCGTACCCGGCTCCTGTTAGGAGACCGGGCTATGGACAAACTGCAGCAGGCCCATTTTTTAGTAGTCGGGTTGGGAGGCGTGGGTTCATATGCTGCAGAAGCCGTCACCCGTGCCGGGGTAGGCAGGATTACCATAGCAGACAGCGATCGAATCGAACAAAGTAATCTCAATCGCCAACTGCCTGCTCTGCACAGCACCCTGGGGGAATACAAAACCCAGGTCATGGCTGCCAGAATGCGTGACATCAATCCTTCGTTAAACCTGACCCTGTACACCCTGCGGTTTCACCCCGAAACCAGTTATCAGTTATTTGCCCACCAGGACTATGATTACGTCCTCGACGCTATAGATTCCCTCCCTGAAAAAATCCATCTTATAGAAACTTGCATCAAACAGGAAATAGCACTGATCAGCTGTATGGGAGCCGCCAATCGCATCGATTCGCGCCAACTTGCTGTAGCCGATATCAGCCAGACTAGCGTATGCCCCATGGCCCGTAAAGTGCGCCGGGAACTGCGCAAAAATGGTATCCGCCACGGCGTGGAGGTAGTGTTTTCCCGGGAACAGCCCAGGCAGCTCAGTGACGCAGCCAGGCCGGACGCGTTGGGCAGCATGGTGACAGTCACCGCCAGCGCCGGTCTGTTAATGGCCCAGCAGGCCATAAACCGTTATCTGGACTTGGCCTAAAGCAGATTGCCGGGCCATATCAGGAAGGAATGTTCACTTTGTTTCATTCCCGAGAGTCATTATTATTAGCCATATATGAACAACTTCTGACTGCCTTTGGTCCCCGTCACTGGTGGCCCGGAGAAAGCAGGCTGGAAATAATTGTAGGCGCTGTGCTCACCCAGGGGGTGGCGTGGAGAAATGTGGAAAAAGCCATAAACAAGCTCAAGCAAAGCGGTAAGCTTGACTTTTTAGCCCTGCTGGAGGTGGAGGACGACACACTCGCCGAGTTGATTCATTCCACCTGCTACCACCGTCAGAAGACCCGCAAACTGAAGACGCTCTTAGGCTGGATTCAAAATCGCTATGCAGGCGACCTGAATCGTATGTTTAATGGCCCCACCGCAGAACTGCGCCGCGAGCTGTTAAACCTGTGGGGCATGGGGCCGGAAACCGTTGATTCCATACTGCTGTATGCCGGCAATCATTCTGTTTTTGTGGTGGACGCATATACACGGCGCATATTTTCGCGTCTGGGATTAGTGCCGGAAGATATTGATTATCACCGCCTGCAGAACTACTTTCAGCAACAACTGCCGCCGAAGGCTGAACTGTACAATGAATACCATGCACTATTAGTCAAACTGGGAGCTGAATTTTGCCGCAAACAACGTCCCCGTTGCGGGGCTTGCCCGTTATCATCCGAGTGTCGATATCTTCGGGAGCAGGAAGAGAATACTAGGAGGTAGAATACATGATGTGGAATAAAGAAAGAGAATGTATGCCCCGGGAGGAATTAGATAAGCTGCAATTAAGCAGATTAAAAGAAACCGTTGCCCGGGCTTATGACCGCGTATCGGCTTATCGGTCCAAGATGGATCAGGCCGGGGTAAAACCCCAGGACATAAACGCTTTGGCAGACCTGAAATATCTGCCCTTCCTCACCAAGCAGGATTTTCGCGAAAACTATCCCTTCGGCCTGCTGGCAGTCCCTATGCGTGATGTGGTGCGTATCCAATCATCCTCCGGGACCACCGGCAAACCAACCGTAGCCGGGTACACCCGCGACGACATAGAAAACTGGGCCGAATTGATGGCCCGTGCCCTGACCAGCGCAGGTGCCACTGACGATTCAATCATTCAGATCTCCTGGGGATATGGCCTTTTCACCGGGGGATTAGGAGGACATTACGGGGCTGAAAAGATTGGGGCGGCAGTGCTTCCCGCATCAGGCGGTAACACCCGCCGCCAGGTGATGTTGATGCACGATTATGGCACTACCCTTTTGGGTTGTACCCCCTCCTACGCCCTGGTGATGTATGAGGAGTTTGTGGAGGCAGGCCTGGACCGCTCCCAGCTCAAGTTTAAGTCGGGCTTATTCGGAGCCGAGCCCTGGTCAGAGAATATGCGTAAAGAGATCGAGAGCAAATGGGGAATCGACGCTTATGATGTCTACGGCATGACTGAACTGATCGGGCCGGGGGTAGCTTCAGAATGTGCCTGCAAAGACGGACTGCATCTGGCTGAAGACCATTTTATTGCCGAGATCATTGACCCTGAGAGCGGGGAAGTGCTGCCTTACGGCAGCCACGGCGAACTGGTCATCACCTCGCTGACCAAACAGGCTCTGCCGGTGGTGCGCTACCGCACCCGGGATTTGACCCAGATAAACCGCCAGCCATGCGCCTGCGGTCGGACTCATGCCCGCATACAAAAGATCCTGGGCCGCTCCGACGATATGATTATAATCCGCGGGGTCAACGTATTTCCTTCCATGGTGGAGAGCATTCTCTTGCAGATACCTGGTATCGAGCCGCAGTATCAGCTGGTGGTGGACCGGATTAACAATTTAGACCGGCTGGAGGTACAGGTTGAGGTATCCGAGGGAGTCTTCAGTGACGAGGTCAGGAGACTGGAAGAACTGGAGTCCAGAATCACCCGCGAACTGGATAGCGGCCTGGGCATATCGGTCAGGGTGAGGTTGGTTGAACCGAGAAGTATAGAGCGCAGCGAAGGCAAGGCGAAGCGGATCATCGACAACCGGAAGATATAGGAGGGATTCAAATGGCCAAACAAATTTCAGTGTTTCTCGAAAACAAAGCCGGCAGGTTATCACATGTAACCCGCGTCTTAGGTGATGCGAAGGTAAATATCCGTGCCCTGTCCATTGCGGATACCTCTGATTTCGGAATCTTGCGCTTGATTGTCAACGATCCCGAAAAAGCATACCGCATCCTCAAGGAACAAGGCTTCACCGTCAGCCAGACCGAAGTTATCGCCGTGCTGGTCCCGGATACGCCCGGCAGCCTAGCCACGGTATTGGAAAGGATGGCTGAGGAAAACCTTAACATCGAATACCTGTACGCCTTCTTGGGAACCAAAGACGATAATGCCCTAATCATATTCAAAGTGGAGGACATTGAAAGGGCTAAAGAGGCTTTTGCCAAGCAGGGCATACGCTTTTTGGACGAAAAACGGTTGTACGAATTATAGCTGCGCTTATAAAAACGCACATAACAACACCTTCACCGGGCTGGGTTACGACCCAGCCCGGTGTTTCGCTTTTGCCTTCATTTAATAGCGGTTATCAAATCAGTAAAAAGATTTATCATGAGCTAAAGCTCGATAAAATGTGCCGGGCTATCGCTAAGAAGTTCTCTTGTAACCCGGACTCCATCCAATCCAGGCTGGTCTGCGGCAGAATTATTGACCCTTACTGTGATGGATTATCTTAGCTCTCTTTTTGTAATCCGTCTCTCTCAACTTATAATCAGTCATGCTTGTCTGAAGGATATCAAGACCAATTGGTATAATTATTTAATAACCGGCGCTTAGACAGATGCGAAGCACGCGGAGGCATGACATGGAACCTAACCTCAGCATCAGGAACGAGCCGCATTATTATTCCGACCATCTAAAAAATAAATTGGACCAAATTCGATTTTCTCCGTTTACAGTGGTCGAAGCACCCTCCGGCTATGGCAAGACCACGGCCATACGGGATTTTTTGAAAGACCGGCTGCCGCAGGGCACGCCCGTCTCTTGGTTTACCGCTGCTGATGAAGCGCCTGCCGCTGGTTTTCGGCGTCTCTGCCGGGAAATTGATAAAATCGACAGCCAGGCGGGAGAACGTCTGCTAAAAATCGAATTCCCCAATGCCGCCACCATCGGCGAAGTCTGCGATGCCTTGCGCACTATACGTTGCAGGCGCGAAACTTATCTGGTAATCGATAACTTCCAATTCCTGCAAAGCACATTGCCGCCCGCGTTTTTTACCGCGCTAAGCGAACATGGCGGGGAAGGGCTGCGTATCCTTGTTATAACGCAAATGCTGAAACGCAGCATGTTGACAGCCCTGGCTGGTCATGGGGTTTTGCACCTTACCGCCTTCGACTTGCGGCTTAACGCCGCTGACATCTGCCGCTACTACGCCCTGGCCGGCCAAAGTGTCACCCCGGAGGAGGCGCAGAAGGTGGCCGGCTATACCGAGGGATGGATCATTGCGGTTTACTTGCAGCTGCGCGCTTTACGGGAAAGAGGGGCCATCTCCGGCACCCCCGGAATTTTATTCCTAATGGAGCATTTGGTTTGGGATGGTCTGAACGAGGAGCAACAGACCTTTCTTCTGCGTCTGTCGCCTTTTGAGATGGTTACCATAACGCAGGCCTGCGTGCTGAACGGTTGCGACACTATGCCCGAATATGCTCTGGAGGCTTTGGCCAGCCCATTTATTTTCTATGAGCCAGTTACGCGGCGTTATGTGCTGCACAGCATCCTTGCCGAACTGCTGATACAAAAGCGCGGGGCGCGCGGGGCCGGATTTGAACGCGAATGCCTGCTGCGGGCGGGGGATTATTGCCGGGATGAGGGCAAAATCCTGACTGCGCTTGGCTTTTATGTGCAGCTCAAAGACTATGAACGGGTGCTTTCGCTGAACCTTGCGCCGTTGATTCTGGAAGAGATCTCGGGCGCGCCCTTTGCTAATATCGCTTTGGATATCGCGCGGAACTGCCCCCGGGGTTTAAAAAAAAGATATCTGCTGGCCCTGTTGCAGGTCGCCTGGGCCTTGCTTATGGCGGGGATGAATTCGGAATTTTGGACGCTGATGGAAGAACTCCGCAGTTTTCTTGAGGCGGACAGCGGTGAGGAGGCCTCGTATTTGCGGGGCGAATGGACCCTGCTGGCCTCCTTTCGGGATTTTCCCCGCCTGTACGAAATGACCGCCCTCCTCAGGCAGGCCGCCGCGCTTCTGCAAGGCAGGTGCTCCCGGGTGATTCTGCCCTCCGTGCCATGGTGCTTTGGACACCATTCCCCCCTGGCGGTGTTTCATGCCCAACCGGGAAAGGCTGACAGCGAGGCCGAGGCCTTGGAAGAGTATATCAACCTGTATACAAGAATGACCAACGGCCACGGCAGCGGTGCGGATGTTCTGTTTCGGGCCGAGCTCGCTTACCACCGGGGAAACCTAAACGATGCCGAAGTTCTGGCCTATAAAGCGGTTTCCCTGGCCGAAAGCAAACAGCAAAGCATTGTCCAACTGGGCGCTACCATGCTGCTGGCCGAAATCGCGCTGCACAAGACAGATACGGCCGGGTGGCGGCGCGCCATCAGCACCATGGAGCGCGCCGCCTCTTTTCCAGCCCAGAATAACGCCATTATACGCTCGGTGGTTGATATTATCCGCGGGACTTTATTAAATGAGCTGCAAGCTCACACGGGTATCGCCGATTGGCTTAAGAAGGGCGAATATTCGGGGCTAGGGCTGCCGCCTTCGCTGCTCCCCAACGCCCAGTTTGTGACTTTCAGTCTTATGATGCATCAGAAGGAATACGCCCGTCTGATCGGAACCGCCCAGGCCATGTATCCGCGAGGTATACAGACCCAGCCTTTCCGGGATCTTATTTTGTCTCTTACCGTGGCTGTCGGGCATCTTGCCATGGGGGACCGCGACAAAGCC
>DHGD01000102.1:0-7263 GCA_002402575.1 Syntrophomonas sp. UBA4807 | reverse complement strand
CTGACCGGCGAATTGATCGCACAGGAATATCCCATGTTTGGGGGCCGTTTTAATGAAATCAAAGAGCGTTTTTTATTGGGCTGGACCAAGCTGCACAATGACATGTTTCCGGATGAGCCGCCTTTAGGCCTGACTCCGCGGGAGTACGAGGTAGCCAGGCTGGCGGCCGCAGGGCTGCGCAATAGTGAGATTGCTGAGCGACTTGTAATAACGGAAAGCACCGTGCGCGCACATCTGCGCACCGCATTTCAAAAGCTTGATATCGACCGCCGCGCCAAATTGGCCGAGAAGCTGAAGTGAGCGGGTAATAACAACATGAATTACGAAATCATGACCTATTTGCCTTGAAGCCGTAGTTGCCGCAGCTTCAATTTTTATTAACTGCATAGTCGCGGCACTTATATGAGACGGACATGGTGCCTGCCAATACCTTCAGCAGCACCGCAAACATCGCCTCAGCCTATCTGCTTGCCTTCACCGCTATAACGTTGCCGTACCAGCCATCAGGCGGACCAACACTGCCGGTTATTCTTGAACCCGGTGGTTAGCTGTTGCGGCGTTTGAGCCGGATGTTCCGCTTCCCCCCGCTGTTCGGCGTTATTCTGGGCCGGGCCCCCGCTGCGGTTTTATTTGCGCTAATTGCGGTGGTCTTTGCGTTGCCCGGGATTGACGAGATCCCCTTTGGCGGGGATATCAAGCATAATTCATATTTAGCGAGTTTCTGGCAGGCGGCGCCCTGCTAAAAGCCTGCCGGGATGAGCAAATAATTTAAAAAATTATCGTCAATATTGTCTATTCGGACGATGTGCAAGCCAAAATCCCGTTCTATAATATTTTACAATATGGGATTTTTTTCTATATTTGCCGGAAAAGGAGGCCTGCTCATGAGTTATATCAAAGCTGTGCTGCCCATGAAAGACTACCGGCTGTTTATGGTCATGGAAGGAGGCAGCACGGCCACGGTAGATCTGACTGGCAAGCTCCGTACCGCTAAATACGCGGAGCTTGCTGATGAAGCGTTTTTCCGGACCGCCCGGACCGACGGCGATTATGTCATCTGGGGCGGCGGCCGGCTGCGGCTGACCGTCAATGAACTGATGGAGGTTATTCTGCTGGGCTAACGGCGGGAGGAGAAGGAGACGGCAAAATGACACCCCGGTTGGCGGGGCATTAAAGAAGGCGGGGAGAGAATGAAAAAGACGGCTTTTATTGTATGCGCGATTTTGCTGGCGTTGCTTGCGGTGCCGCTGATACCGGCGCAGACGGTCTACGCGGACATGCTGACCGATTTGGGGTTTTCCACCAGCAGTCAGGACCTGGAAAACTATGACCAGCGCAAGGACGAGCAGCCCTACAACAGTAAGAATGTCACCATTAATCCGGTTGCCGAAGAGTTTATGGTTGAAATCGGCCCCAACATGGAGAGGTCCCTTACGGGAGACAATGAGTTGGGCGGAGTAAACTATCTGACCGAACCGATTAAGTCAGGAGATCTGCCGGTCAACAATAATAAATATGTTAAAGCGGCGCCGGTAGATTTAAACGACGAAGGCAAGCCCCATGCGGTAGCCGAGCTGTATTACCGGGAAGCCAACAACGGCGAACTCTGGCTGACCATTGTCAATGCCGGCGGGGAAGTGGAACGGGATTCCAACAACAACATTATTGACCCGGCCATTAACCTTAAAAGTGCGGCTACCAATGAAATACTGGTATTCTCCAACAGAACAGGCACCGGGCCATTAATCACTGATTATAAGACACAGCATATATTGCTGAATATGGTAGCCGGAGATTTCGATAATGACGGATTCAGCGAAATAGTGGTCTATATTCCCGAAACCGGCAATCCCCACCTAGCCTTATACCAGATTGTGGACGGCCAATTACAGGCAGATCCTGAACAAACCCTTTCTCTGGATGCATTTGCCTATATGGCGGCGGGGGATATCACCGGGGACAACCTGCCTGATTTAGTTGTAAGTGAAAGTGGTGTTTCATATAGTAAAATCTATATCTTCAAAAGCCAGGATTTCTCTTTTAGTAAACCTCACATCTGGGGCGACGGTAAAAACTACTATGAACCTGAGATTTATGACGCAGCCGTAGCCATCGGCAAAGTTTCCGGCTGGCACGATCATCCAATCGGGCTGGTGATTGCAGGATACTCTAACAGGGCGCCCAACACTGGTATTCGAATAAAATATCAGAGCTTGTTATATCTTGCTGATGAAACAACCGCCGCCTGGAAATTTGTTGCCCTGGAAAACGGTAGATATTTTAGCCAGGAATTCAGTCCATTTTATAAAAATGATACTATCTCCATAACTTGTGCCGAATTTGGCGCAACCACTGAGTCGATCTACATAAATGGGATGTCCATTGAAGGAGGGATTGGATACCTTGATAAAGCAACCGAATCTGATCCTGAAACAGTGCGTTATTATGACTATGATGTTATCGCCGGCAATTTTGACGGCAACGCATGGGGATACGAAGAGTTAAGGATAATCAGAGAAAAACAAACCAGGGTTTCATCTCTCAGCAGTGAATGGCAAACAGCTGGTCTGGAGTTGGTAGCAGTGAATGCCTATGGCAAGTCTGTTACGCCTCTTGGTTCGGGTACTACTTGCGCTGCCCTGGCTGCCCCCAATACCGATGAAGATACGGTAATCGTCAAATATAAGGGCTATGATCTGCAATACTCCTCTCCTACCATACTGGCGGTATTGGCCTCTCCGCCGTATTTTGAAGACCTGGAACATCTGAACGGCGGCGACGGCTACATCGGTGACAGCAGTACGGAAATCAGCTCCGGGGAAGGCAGCGGTTCGGAAACCCACGGTAATGTTACCGTTACAGCCGGCGCCTATGCCAGCCTGGAATCAGAGGTCTCTATTTTTGGATTTAAAATTGCCCAGGCTGAATATGAAACAGAGTTCTCAGCAAGCTATGCCTGGGATGTTTCTCATGAAACCGAGGTTGCCACGGCTATATCCTACGGCACTTTTGGCGGCCAGGACAGCGTGGCTTTATACACCATCCCTATGGATGTCTTTAAATATGAAGTATGGTGCCCCGGGGCCGGCGGCAAAGGGGGCTACTGGACGACCATGAATCAATGTTTCCCCTACCCGGCTGCCTATGTGGTAATTCCTGTCGACAAATACGATGAAATTGCCAGCCGGGAAACAAATCTGCCCCGCATTGGCGGCGAACTGTTCAAGCATACTCTGGGCCGGCCGGAGACTTACCACAAAAGCAGTACCGAAATGTATAAGGTCAAAGACCCTGTACAACTGGGGCAGTTTTCCACAGTGGGTTATGGCGACGCTTATACGGCTCAAAGCATTGAAATAACAGAGACTGATACTGACGCGCACACTTTTTCCGCCGAGATCTCCCATCGAGTCGGCGCCGGAGCAGTGGGGGCAACGGCCGGCATAACCTTCAGCATCGGCGGCGGGGGAGGCTGGGCAACTACCACGATAAAAAATGTAGGTTATACCGGCACCCTGATGAATATGCCGCTGGAGGCTGAGAGCAGCGGCTACAATTTTGCTTGGAAGCTGGTTGCTTATCCCTATGTAAGTGATATACAAAGCTTCCCGGTGGTTACTTATGCGGTGGATCAGGTGCGCCGTCCGCCCTTACTGCCTAAAAATATGGAGATGACCAACGCCACCGAAAACAGCGTGACTTTAACCTGGGACAATGTCGATCCTAACGTAACCGGTTATCAGTTGTTCCGATATTATGATTTTGAAGGAGATTTGGCCGGATATAAAAAGATTGGCGATGTCATCCCGGTGGGGACCACCAGCTTTACCGATGTTGGTCTGCAGCCTTACACCTCCTATCGTTACAAGATTCAGTCTATTGGTGCGCCTTACGGCGGGTTAGTGACTAATAGCGTACTGGGGCCGGAGTGCACCGCTCGGACAGCTCCTGCCGGCGCTGCGCCCGTTATCACGCAACAGCCGGTCTCAGTTGAGGTGGCCGCCGGCAGCACAGCGTTATTTCAGGTGACAGCTCAGCCAGCTCCTGGCGCTGCGCTGTCTGACCGTATTTTTTATCAATGGCAGCGCTATATGGATGGAAGATGGCAGGTACTGGGGGAGGAAGAAGACAGCCTGTTAGCTATCAACGGAGTCGGGAAAGAAGATGCCGGACGGTATCGCTGCGCCGTTTCCCAGTATGTTCTGGATACGCCCATTACCATATATTCAAATCCGGTTACGCTTACGGTTAATAAAAATAATCTGGATGTAGTATTAGACTTTAACCCGTCGGCCGGATACGGGGATAGGAATAAACCGGTAACCATCACGGCGGAACTGACCGATGCCGATCCCCAAATAACACCTACCGGTAAAATCAATTTTCTGTTTACTTTTTACTCGGATCCTGTCATTCCATTAGTTGAAGGAGTCCCGCAACCGCCGGAGTATCCCAATCCGGTATTGAGCATGCAGGAAATGGCAGTGGTTAATGGAAACGGGGCGCAAATCGTATGGGCTCCGCCTGGTTATGGCAGTTACGATATCGCCGCAGTTTACCTGGGAGATAACAACTACCATCAGAGTGCATCGGCCACTAGCAGCTTCATTTGTTCGGATGGCGGTTCACCCGCAGTTTCAGGTCTGAGAATCACCGGAATCGAAAACAATATCCTGACTTACGGGGATGTAATCGACCTGGGGGCTACCGTGTGGCAGAACGGAACATTGCGAACATTAATCGCTGATGAAGTGAATTTCGTTTCCTCGAATCCGGACGGTTTGAGCATTGAGAAGTCAGGCGGAAGCAACCCCCAATGGCAGTTGAGCGCTGACCAAGCGGGTATTTATGAATTGAAGGCTTCGGCTACGCTGGGAGGCAAGACTCTAAAAGCCAGCAAAAACATTGTCGTAGAAAAAGCCCAGATTGCCTTAAAAGCAGTTGACCAATATCTTTCCCAGGGCAATACACCGGCGCCGTTTACCATGCAGTTAACTGCAGGCGAATTAAAAATGGGGGACAGTCTGGACACCGCTTTCAATGTTCAGTACCGCTGCATCGCCACCGCAGATTCGCCGCCGGGCATTTACGGTATTTTTATCGACAGCATCACCCAATTAACGAGTAATTATGAAATTTCAGAAATTGAACAAGGCATTGTCATCATAGACGGCCCCGCATACAATATAAAATTCCGCGGAGTATCCAATGGCACCGTAACCGCGCTGATCAACAACTGGAAGGTGCTGGAGCAGAACTATGCCGCCGGTTACGACATTGCCGCCGGGTCCGCGGTCCGCTTCTCAGCTATACCGGCTTCCGGCTATAGAGTGGAAAAATGGATAATCAACGGCAATGAAGTCAAGAAAGGTGACGGAAGTTACGATACATCCGCCTATATCACCACCAGCAGTTTAAATCAGGACGTATTGGTTGAAGTTTATTTTGAACCTCACCAATGCCAGCTTACTTACAGCGCCGGCGCCAACGGCGCCCTGACCGCGAAGATCGGCAGCCTGGACGTGGGTTCCGGCGCCACCCTGCCCGCCCAGACCGTGGTCAGCTTCCAGGCGACGCCTGATGAAGGCTATATGGTCAGCCAGTGGATAGTCAATAATTCCCCGCTGAGCGATTATAGCCAAAACAGCTACAACCAAACCGTTACCCAGGACACCGACGTGCAGGTATCTTTTGCCCCGGCGGAATACGTTGCGATAAGCTACACTGCCGAGGGCCAAGGCCAGGTCTCCGCCCAGACCGAGCAGGGAGCGGAGGTAGCTAACAATGGCCTGGTGACCAAAGGCAGCAAGGTGGTTTTTACCGCCACCCCGCATAACGCCAATTCCATGGTTAAAGAGTGGGTGGTCAACGGGCAGGTGGTACAGGGCGGCGACCCGGTTTATACGGCGCAGAATATCCAGCAGGCCTTGCAGGTAAAGGCAGTCTTTATCGACGCCATCACCTATACCGTGACTTTTGGGGCCATGGGACACGGAGCGGAGGCCCTCACCGCCCAGGTCGACGGAGTTGCTATTGTGAGCGGCGACCAGGTAATAGGCTACGCGGATGTGGCCTTTACCGCTTATCCGCCCGCGGGCTGGCAGGTCAAGCAGTGGAAACTGGGGTCCAGTGTTATTTTGGATGCAGAAGGACAGCCTCTGCAAACCGAAACCTATACCCTGGAAGAACTGAAAACCAGTGTAACTGTTACAGTAGAATTTGAGTCTGCCAATACCTATCGTGTAAATTATGAGGTGGCGCCTGATGAGGAAGGCTTCGAGTCCGGAAGTCTAAGCGCCCGGGTCACTTATGCCGGGTCCAGCAGCGATTACAGCAGCGGAGATGAAATCAGGCCGGGCAGCCAGGTGGTGCTGACCGCGGTGCCCGACAGCGGCTATACCATAGCGGAATGGACGGTGGACGGCAGCACTGCAGACAGCACCGAGCCTATATACACTATCGATTCTATTCAGGAGGATTATGAAATTACGGTGAAATTTGCGGCGGGGACAAATCCGCTGACCTTTGCCGCTATAGGCAGCGGTACTATCAGTGCGGAATCGGCGGATGGGGCTATAGCCAGCGGCGAGATTTTAGAGGATGGCCTCGAAGCGTATTTTACCGCTGAGCCGGATACGGGCTGGCAGGTAAAGGAATGGCGTTACAACGGAGAAAAGGTTGAAGATGGCGCCGGCAGTTACACCTTGACCGTCAATAACGGCGGTTATGTGGAAGTGGAATTTGAACGGGAATACTATACTTTAACCCTGGGAGAAAACCTGTCCGCCAGCGTGAACGGTTTCGACCTGCAGGGCGATCAGGTGCAGGGAGACAGCAGCGTTACCGTGACCGCCTCACCACCGGCCGGCCATTTATTAACCGCCTGGTACAGGGACGGAATGCTGCTCAGCGAGGAGCAAGGCGATTTTTACAGTTTCACCATGGAACAGGATACGGAAATTACGGCGGATTTTACGCCGCAATCCTATTCGGTCACGTTTACCGCCGGAGAGAACGGAACCCTGAGCGCCGCTGCCGATGAAAACCCGATTACTTCCGGCGCCGAGCAGCCCGGCGGCTGCAGTTTGATTTTCACCGCACAGCCTGCTGAAGACTACCGGGTAAGCGCCTGGTATCGCGATTTGGCTGAAGTAAGCGGACAGCCGGTGGAAGACAGCCGGGACGAAATCTATGTGATCGATGCCCTGAGCAAACCGGAATACATCCGGGTATATTTTGAGCAAATACCTGATGAGCCGCTTC
>DHGD01000146.1:12640-26709 GCA_002402575.1 Syntrophomonas sp. UBA4807 | reverse complement strand
CTAAGTGTCAAAAACGGGATTATATATGTTGCCATTAAAAAAGGCAAGGAAACTCGGTGTTCCTGGCCTGTAACGGATTTGGGGCCTTTTTCCCTGGCGGGTTATGGTTTTTTCTGTCCTCGGGCCTTTTCATAAGCCTGGCGGGCCTGTTGATGTCCAACCGGGACGGTTTTTTCCCCTGCTCCGCTCCCCTCGCGCCGGGCCATCAGCGCCTGGCTATGATCGTCTGCGGCGGTGATACCGCGCAACACCTCTCCTATTTCGGTGATGAGCTCCTTTAAATCTGACCAATCTTCAATCGAAAGGCAGGACTTAATGCCGCTCAGGGTGAATTCCGCCACCCCGCAGCAGTCTATGAACTGTTTTTGCATGGCCCGGTTGTCACCGGCCATTCCGTCCAGTCGCGCCATCAGCAGACGGCGTTTTTCCAGAATAGCGCTAATGTCGGAACCGCCGCCGCTGCCCTGGAGAACCTCCAGCTGACGCCTGGACTCCGCTTCCATCTCCCGGCACAAGCCCAGCTGGAGCGAAAAATTGGCTTTTATTCTCTTTACCAGTCCGTCACTATCCATATATTCTCCCCGAGAGCACACTTTAGCCCTATTTGTAGCCGTCGAAGAATTGCGAATCGCTGTACTGTGCCAAACCAGTATAGGACTTTAAAGCCATGAGATTCTTGCGCGCCTGGTTAGCTTCCGCTCCGGCCGACTGCAATAGTCTTTCGGCATGAACAGCGGATTTTCGGTCGCAACTTTGGATAGCCAGAATGCTCTGAAATATGGCCGCCTCTTCCATCTTGACGGCATCCGTCAGCGCCGCGGCACAGCCTGCCAGATCTGGTTGAGACTGTTCCCGGGCGGCCAGTTGTTGGGCTTGGTCGATCTCTTCCATGATTACCTGGCGTTGTCCTATTAAAATCATCAGTTTCCGGATAGTGTCTTCAATATTCTCCGCTCCGGCCTGACCGAGCAGATCAGCCTGCTGGCAGGCTATCAGCTGCAATGCGGAGAAATGCTGTCTGATAGCTTGTTTGTGCAACAAAAGAGCTTGCATCAATATATCCCTTACCCCATTACATTGACGAACAGATTTTGTTCCCGGACAGCGCTGCCGGGACCGGCCTGTCGCGCGGCCTCCTGCCAGGTCTGACGCAGCTCGCTGAAAAACGGCAGGATCTTCTCCAAAATCAGCCCGTCTTTATGGACGTTGGCTTCCACCAGCTCCCGATACAGGTAATCATACAGTTCCCACAGGGAAGCGGAGACACTGTAATCCATATTCAAAGTATTGCGCAGTTCCAAAACGATATCCTGCGCCTTGACAATGTTTTTATGGGCTTCAGCGACCCGCTGACTGTTAATATCCTCTAACGCGGCTTGCACGCTGTTGATGGCGCCGTCAAAAAGCATGATTAGGAGCCTTCCCGGGGAGATAGTCTCCGCGCTGGTCTTTTTATACTTCTCATACATCATGAGGTTTTCCTGCATTTTTGTCCTCCTTAGCTTATCTGATGTGCGATATCCGCATTCTATATATGTGTGTCCAGCAATATGCCCAGCTCTTGTTCCAGCACCTGCTTCAAGCGGGCTGATATTTCCAATATGGCGTCTGCCGGCCACTCACGGATCACCTCATGATTGACGGAGTCGATCATTTTAACCTGGTAGCGTCCGCTGGCCTGATGCATGGTGAATTGCAGGTTGTAATTGCAAAAGAAACGATTCAGCTGTCCAACCGCGTAATCCAGGTTGGTTGTTTTGGCGACGGCAGGGCTGTCCGGTTGCGCCTTAAGCGGCTTATTTTCAACTGCCTTAATGCCCTTCGAACCGCTATCGTAGTCAAGGGGCAGGTCGGCCTCGACCCTCATGACTGCACCTCCTTTTAACTCAGGTTTATTAAATTATCGTAGTTTTCGGTTAAAATCTTAAAGGCCTCACAAAGGCAAATTAAACCGCCAGAAGCCTTTATTTGACATTCAAGCCCCGCCTTTTTGCCTACGATAACTAATATATATTAATTTTACGAACTATGGTCCTAAAGGAGGTGAAAATATATGATCATTACTGGTAGTTATGTGGAAATGTCGTCGCGGCGTACTTATCAGGAGCAAAGCAGCTTCGAGCAGCGTCTTGAAGCCTGGGGGGATCCCCGCTCAAATTCCAATCAGTCCACTATCCCTCTGTTCCAGGACACGGTGGAGCTGTCCGCCCCAGCCCTGGAATCCACGACAGCCGAAGCAGTTGGAGAGGAAGAAGCCCTGTTGCGCTTGAGCATGGAAGATGAGCTGAAGCTGACCATGGTACAGATGCTCTTGGAAAAGCTGACCGGAAAGAAGTTTCGCTTCAGGCTTCCGCCGGAACTGAAACTGCGCCAGAACAGTGAGATCAATCCCGCCGATCTGTCAGCCGCCCGTCAGAATAGCGCGCCGCGAGCGGGTTGGGGATTAAGATACGATTCCCGTTCATACTACCATGAAGCTGAGAAAACCAGCGTTCAGGCCCGGGGGGTGGTAAAAACCGCCGACGGCCAGGAGATCCATATTTCCCTGAAACTGTCCATGAGCCGGGAATTTTCAATCCGGAACGAGGTGCACCTGCGGGCCGGCGACGCCAAAGCGGTAGACCCGCTGGTTATCAACTATCAGGGCGCCGCTGCCACACTGACCCAGCGCAGCTATGTGTTTGACCTGAACAGCGACGGCATCGAGGAACAAGTGTCTTTTACCGGCCCGGGCAGCGGATTTCTGGCCCTGGACAAAAATGGGGACGGCATCATAAACAACGGACTGGAATTATTCGGCACCGAGAGCGGCGACGGCTTCGCTGATCTGGCTGAATATGATATGGACGGCAACGGCTGGATAGATGAAGGTGATACAGTATTCACACAGCTGAAAATCTGGAGCAAAGATGAAGATGGCCAGGACCGGCTGATAAGCGTCGGCGAGGCTGGCGTGGGAGCAATTTTCCTGGGTAATGTACAATCACAATTCAGCCTTGCCGATAATGCCAACCAGGACCTGGGGTACATCCGCCAAACCGGTTTATTCCTCAGAGAGGACGGCTCCGCAGGCACCGTGCAGCACATTGATTTGGTGGTATAGCGGCCATCGCCGCTTATTCTTAATGACCAGAAAACTCTTTAGATTCGTAAAGAGGCCGGGGTAACCTGGCACTACAAGGAAACCACTTCAAAAGATAGCTGGTGATAGGTTGAAAAGAGGCTGGCTTCGGTTTATACCGTTGCCAGCCTCTTTATTACGCCTTTTTGCGATATCTGTAATTCTTGGGCTTTGCCCATGAAAATGGGCTCTGGTGAGCGGCCAGAGCCCGGAATGGGGAGAGTTTAAATGTTATCTGAGCAACTGCAGCACGTTTTGCGGCTGCTGGTTGGCCTGAGCCAGCATAGCGGTGGCGGCCTGAGACAGGATGTTCATCTTGGTGAACTGCATCATCTCTTTGGCCATATCTACGTCGCGCACCCGGGATTCGGAAGCTGACAGGTTTTCCGAGGTGGTGCCCAGGTTGGCGATGGTGTGTTCCAGACGGTTCTGCATAGCACCCAGTTTGGATCTTTCCGCAGATACGCTGGTGATTGCGGCGTCAATGGTAGAGATAGAAACATTAGCGCCAGCT
This sequence comes from Syntrophomonas sp. UBA4807, assembly GCA_002402575.1. Lineage (GTDB taxonomy): Bacteria > Bacillota > Syntrophomonadia > Syntrophomonadales > Syntrophomonadaceae > DTU019. The sequence goes on along the minus strand of DHGD01000146.1, from coordinate 23,074 downwards.
TGGGTGGTGACATTAAGAGCGTTTACACTTAGAGCAGTGGCGCTCATATTGTTAATTGAAAGTGAGGTGTTCTGGTTGGCGTTGGCACCAATCTGGAACTTTACCGCTTTGTCGACAACTGTATAATCTGCAGTATCAGCATCATCACCAAATCCGGTCTTAAAAGAGAATTCGAAGCCTCCGAGATTCAATTTTTCGCCTTTATAGTCAAGACCAGTTATTGTTGCAGTGCCATCTCCAGATAATGCTAGGTCAATGCTGGTTGCCTGCAGGTCGAACTTAACAGTGCCATCCTTGGTTACGTTCTGAGTGCTGAAATCGAAGGTAATTCCGCCAATAGTTAAGTCAGCAGTAACATCTTGGCCCGCAAGAGTAGTTACGGTTCCATCTGGGCCGGTCAGGGTGAAGTCAGCACTACCTGCCCCAAAGTTGGATGCTGTCAAACTATATGAGCCATAAAGAACATCACTGCCAACTGTAATGTCACCGGCAGCAGTGCCAAAAGCAGCAGCAGTTATTGCGGTTTGTCCCTCAGTTACTGTTTCTTCATTTGTTCCAGAATCACTAATGGTGATGACATACGATCCGCCACTCAATGAAGCGCCGACTGCCTGTAGCCCCTGAAGGACTGCATCTCCGCCAGACTTGGTGGCTACTTTACCCATTTCACCGTTCAACAGCTTCTTGGTGTTGAATTCAGTATCAGTGGAGATTCTGGTGATCTCAACTGCCAGCTGGTCGACTTCCTTCTGGATCTCAGCCCGGTCGGCCGAGGTGTTGGTGTCGGTGGCGGACTGAACTGCCAGTTCTCTCATTCTCTGCAGGATGCTGTGGGTCTCATTCAGCGCACCCTCAGCGGTCTGTATCATGGAGATGCCATCCTGGGCATTGCGTCCGGCCTGGTCCAGACCCCTGATCTGGCCGCGCATTTTTTCACTGATGGCCAGCCCGGCGGCATCGTCACCGGCGCGGTTGATGCGCAGGCCTGAAGACAGTTTTTCCAGGGACTTATTGCCTACAGCGCTGTTGGAACTTAACTGGCGATAGGTGTTTAATGATGCGATATTGTGGTTGATAATCATTTAAAAATTCCTCCTTGAAATTCGCTAGCCCACTTCCTTGCGGGCTGCCTATATTATCCTGACAATTTGCTTACAATACTGAAACTTTTTTAACTGGCCCCCTTTTCCTAAGTGATTGCATTTAATATATCGGCATATATTCAGGAAATATTTACTACTATTTCGATTTTTTATAGGCCTTTGGTATGTATTTTCAATCTATTTCCCCTGCTCTTGTAATAATAGCCCAATTNNGGTCAGTCTTTTATAGCTTTGTTCAATATACCTATTGGCCGGAAGAACTGCTGAACTGCTGCGCCAGCCACTGGCTCTGGGCATTCATCTGCTGAAGGGCTTGTTCCATGGCAGTGAACTGCCGGTAGTAGCGGTCCTCTACCTCCTGCAGGCGCTCTTCCAGGGTGTTGATTCGCTTATCCACCCGTTCTATCTCCCGCCCCAGGCTGCTGTTATCAGCCCCGGCACTTACCGTACCCGCAGTATTGGTGATGCGCTGCATGCTGGCATTGACCTGATCGTAGAGCCTGACGGCTATACCCTGGTCGGTGCCCTCAACACTATTGGTGAATAGCTTCATTACCCCTTCCGGGTCCTGGCTCAAGGCGGTGCGCAGTTTATCCTCGTCGAGGTATAATTTGCCCTGATCCTGCCATCCCGCGGTAGTGATGCCGACGGCGCTGAGGCTGGAGTATTTGCCGGCATCGGCTACGGTGGCTGAAGTCTGGTTGCGGATGGCGCTGTACAGGTTAAAGAGGGTCGATTCACTGCGCAACAGCCCGCTCTTGGCCTTTTCTTCCCACAGTTCGATCTCTTTTTCTTTCATTTCCTGTTTCTGTTCATCGCTTAGCGGCGCGAAATCGCGGTAGCGTTTTTCGCCCAGCTTTTCGGAAATGTATCCTACCGCGGCATTATACTTCTCCACAAAATCCTTAATCTTCTCCACCGCGCTGTCAATATTGGGGCTGACGTTGATATCAACGGTCTGACCCGCTTTTAGGAGATTGAAATTGATATTGTTGAAGGTGAAGCGGTTGGAGGAGAAATTCAACTCCTGCCCGCCGTTGAATTTTATAGCGGCATCACTGCCCTGCACCGTGGTAAGGTCCAAATTTAAAGTGGAGGCCAAAAAGCCGCTGCTATCCTGGAGTTCTATTTTGGCATCGGCTCCGCTCCCGGAGGTGAACAGATAAAACTTATTCTGGCTTGAATCGTAGGTAGCCCTGATCCCGGTCGCGGCCTGCTGCTCATTGATCTTAGCCACCACCGCGGCGATGGTATCCCCATCCTCCACGGTAATGGCGGCAGTACCGTTTTTTCCTGTCAGGGCAAAGGAGGCCTCGCCCGCACTGTGCACATAATCACTGCCCACCGGGGTGCTTTCTTTGCTGGCTCCCCGGGCCAGTCTTATCACTTCAATGCTGAAGCTGCCTTCCACTGCGCTGCTGGCAGCAGTGGCGGCAAGAACCGAGGGGTCTGTCGAGGTAACCGTTTTGGCCTGAAAAGTGCCCTGCAGTTTCAAGTTAAGCAGGGAACTGCGCAGGGCTAGGAATTTGGTGTTTGCTTCCCGGTACTGCTCCCGCTTCCACTCCAGGATCTGCTTCTGCTGACGCACTACGTCCACACGGGCGGTCTCCGCCTTCATGGCCTCCTTGATGATGCTTTCCGTGTCAAACCCACTGGCCAATCCTGATATCCTGATAGCCATATTGCTCCCTCCTATTACCTGGGTATGGTCTCCAATTGTGATTTAAAAAGCTCGTCTAACAGATGGTGTTTATCCGCTCCGGTTTCTCCGGCGGCGGCCTGCAAGTTGCTGGAAACGATTTCCCGGTAGATCTCCTGGCGGTACACCCCCACCTCACGCGGAGCGTCAATACCAATCTTGATGTAGTCGCCTTGAACATCGACCACGGTGATCTTGATCTGCTCGCCTATGCAAATGCTCTGTCCCTTTTTGCGGTTAAGTACCAGCATCTTATTTCACCCCCCGAGCGGGGCTGACTGCGGTCTCTTCAAACAAGGGATGCTTGGTATGATAATGCGAAACATGCGGTATATATTGAATTCCCACCTGCTTTTCAAAATTTATCACCAAGGGAGCCAGCAGGTTGGCGGTGGTCTCAGAGAATATTTTGGGTATGGTCAGCAAAGCAAAAATATTCAATGAGCCGTGCCCGCCCTCCTCGATTTTCAGGCGCTGTAATTCATGGTTGTCGATCTCCACCTGGTAGTCGGGGAAAAACGTGAATATATCAGCCAATATAAAACAGAGCCGGGCGTTCCTTAATGACTGCAGATAGAAGAAGGGCGAGTCTTCCGCAAACGGTATAATGACAAATTGGCGTTCATCCTCAAAGGCTGGCAGGCCTTCCGGGAAAACAATTACTTGGTCGCTTTCAATCTCGATCTCGTCCAGATATTTGCTCCTGATTTTTATGCAATTCACTTAAAGTGTGCCTCCCTATGTGAGCTAGTGAAAATAATTTTCACTATTTCATTTATCGGCAGTACATATCGCTTTCTTGATAACAATCTGCTGTTTATAAGATGTTTGGCCGCTAGTCCCGTATATAAATGGCACTTTCATCTCCCTTGGCAACGCGGGGCCGGACAGATGATGCCGTACCCAATACAGCCGTTGGAAACTGGGGGGCCTGGCTGCCGCCAAGCGTCTAAGCGGGGCCGGGTTCAATCCGGCTTATAGACAAAACCCCTGCGTCATCCCTAAGTGAGGTCGAGCAGAGGTACTTAGGATTCGCCCTAATTAATGCAATCCCATAATGAGTTCAGAATTAGCTCAGATAATCGACCAGGGTAGGCTGGATGATACGCGCCCCGGCAGCCAGGCAGGAATTATATACATTTTCCTGCATTCTCAGATTCATAATAACCTCTTCGATATCGGCATCCTCAACTCCGCCCAAAAGCGTGGTCAGTGATACCTCCGCCTCCTCCAGACGGTTTTGCTGCAATTCCATGCGGTTGAGGCGCGCTCCCACCACGGCGCGATTGCCCAGAAGCTCGCCGATCTTGGCGTCGACATCCTCCAGCATGGCGCTGACGCCGCTGTAATCGGCAGCATCAATGGTATCAATAAGTCGGTTAACCAGCTCGAATACTCCCCCGTCAGGATTTCCCGCCCCGTCAACTCCGCTGGGATTGCCGAAGAAGTCCTTCATATCGAGGTTTAAGGCCACCTTGACCCCAATGCCGATTTCAGACTCTAAAAGCCGCGAGTTCCCAGTCCAGTTGTCCCCTGAGCACGGCGCCTGGGTAACATTGGTGCCGGCAAAGATGTATTTGGAGCCATAGGTGCTGTTGGCCACCAGTTGCAGCTGCTCCTGAAGCTGTTTCATTTCGGCCGAGATAGCCCGCATATCATCCCCGGCATTGCTGCCGGTACCGGCTTTTACCGCCAGCTCGCGCACCCGCTGCAGGATCTCATTGATGTTGTTGAGGGCGCCGTCAGTGGTTTCCATAAAGCTGTTGGCTTCGTTTATATTGGCCAGAAACTGTTCGTTTTCAGTCAAGGCGGTGCGCAATCGCAGGGCTTTGACCAGCCCGGAAGGATTGTCGGAAGGCTGGTTGATCTTGCGTCCCGTGGAAAGCTGGCGCTGAAATTCATCCAGGCGCTGGGTATTGGTATTGAGATTTCTAACCAGGTCATTGACCATCATAGCCGAAGTAATGCGCATTTATTCTACCTCCCCACCAGGCCCAGCCGGTTAACCACCAGATCCAATTGTTCGTCTATGGCGGTTATGAAGCGGGCGGCCGCGTTGTATGCGTGCTGATAGCGGATCATATTGGTCATCTCCTCGTCCAGGGATACCCCGGAGACGCTCTGCCGCTTGTTGTCCAATTCCCCCACCAGGTTTTCCTGGTTTTCCGCCATACGCTCAGCCTGCTGGCCTTGCACCCCTATGGTGGAAGTCAGCGAGCGCCAGAAGTCGTCCATGGTCATGGCCCCGTCGATGATCAGGGCGTGTTTGAGCTGAGCCAGGTTGAGGGCATTGCTGCCGTCGCCGAAATTAATAGGCACAGGCAGGGCTGGCGGAACCGGATCACCTCCGCTCGTCGCATCTCCCCAGGTGCGCAGACCGGCTGCGGCTATTCCCCGGGGATCATCCAGGATGGCGTCAGACACTTTAATATATTGTGACCAGTCGCTTACCGTATCCGGATCCAGGGGCTGATCGAAGAAATTGGCGCCATCGGGAGTACCGCTCTGGTTGAGCAAGCTGAAGCCCTGTTGGTGGACTCTGTTGGTCTCTACCACGATAGCCCGTGCCAATTCATTGAGCTTGTCTATCATTTCCGGGACCAGACCCCGGTATTGCGAAGAGGCATCGGCGGGCAAGGCAGAAGCACCCCTGATGTCTAACAGTCCTTTTAATTCGCCTCCGCTGATCTGAGTTTTAACCCGGGTATCCTGCCATACGATCATCTGCATTCCCTCGGCATCGGCCACCGTATCCAGCGAACTGAAGTTGAGCCCCTGCACCAGGGCCCTGCCTCCCAACTGCACCGCGACCATCCCGTTGGATTCTTCAAAAACCTGTATATCAGCTATTCTACTCAGCTGATCGAGCAGCAGATCACGCCGGTCAAGAAGATCATTGGGCTGTTGTCCGGAGACCTTGATGGCCAGGATCTGTTCATTTAAGTCCCTGATCTGTTCTGCGGTGGAGTTGATGTCCTGTACTTTGGTGTCCAGAATGGAGTTGATGTCAACGCGCAGTTCCACCAACTGCCGGTAGGTGTGATTAAAGGTGTCGGCCAAGGTCGCGCCGCGTTCGGCTACTACGGTTCGGGCAGAATCGTTTTCCGGATTGCTGACCAGGTCCTGCCAGGCCTCCCAAAATTGGTCCATCACCTCGCGCAGGCCAGAATCAGATGGCTCGTTGATGATAACTTCCATTTTGCTGATGGCCTCGGCAACGCTCTGCCAGTAGCCACCTGCCTTATTTTCGTTGCGGTACTGATTGTCCAGGAACTGTTCGCGAATGCGCTCGATGGTACCTACTTCCACGCCGGTGCCCAACTGCCCCACCTGCATGGCGGTGGTGAACGATGGCGCGCAATAAGGTATGGTAGTCTGCAGTTGGGCCACCTGCCGTGTATAGCCAGCCGTATTGGCATTCGCAATATTATGGCCGGTGATGGTCAAAGCGGTCTGTTGTGAGGTTATAGCCCGCTTTCCGATTTCCAATCCTAGAAATGACACCCGGCTTCCCTCATTTCCATCTTGAATGTTATACTCTGCGGTCCAGCAGATTGAGCCTGGTTCTAGTCTCTCCCGCCTGCAGTCCATTTTGGGAGTAGAGCCCGGGTTGGTCGCCTACTAAGGCGGCTTCCAGGAAGGCTATATGGTTCAGGGATTGCTGTAATAGTTCATGGTTGTGCTCATTCAGGTTCCTCAAGCTTTCCAGGCTGGTCTCCAGGCCAATCAGCGCGTCTGGAAAGGCGGCGCTGAGATGAGGACAGTCTGATGCCAAAAGTCGCAGCAAATCGCGGGCGTTTAGAGCCGGCTGGTGCGGATATATCTGTTTCTGGGCACGAAACCGAGCGCCTTCCCATTTTTCAAGTTCTGTAATGACGAGGCCCTCTTCGCGGATCAAATTATCCAATTCTTTGACATTTCCTTGAATAATCAGCCTCTTTTTCTCCTGAGCCAGGGCCACGAGTCTTTCCAAAACTATGTGGACTTGTTCCATCAGCCCGATTAATTCAAGGTATTTCTGTTCCATAACTCACCGCTTCTAAACGAGCTTATCGACGATAGCTCTCTGAATGATTTTCTCCGCAACTTCATCATCGGCCAGAGTATAAGTCCCGGTGGAGATGCTCTGCTGCAGGGCGGTAACTTTATCCATACGGATGTCGTCGGTCTGTTTGACCGCCTGCATTACTTTTTGTTTGAGTCGGCTGGCATCGGAGATCATGAGCTCGTCTCTTTTAGCCACGCTCTGGCTGCGCACGGTTTCGGTCGGGTTCAGTTTGTAGTCGCGCGCGTATGTTTTTAGAATGTTTTGCACCTGAGTTTTAGAAATTATCATGGTTCCCACCTCATACATCTAGCTGTTTTAGAAAATCGTCTAAAACGCTCCGGTTCTTTAACCGCGAATACCAATAATTTGTGGCTGATGCTTTAAAATTAGCTTTTTTTCTCAATATCAGGGGTCAATTCATTAAACAACCTCCAGGCCGAATTTATTTGCCGCCCAGTTTATTGATGTACATTTGATCGCGCGCCGCTGAGCAGGGTTTTTCTTTCTCCGCCACCGGCATCACTCCCTGAAACTGCTGGTTCAAATCGAAAAGGCAACGCGGACAAAGGCGCCCGCTGTCAATCTTGACCGAGCAACGCTCGCATTTCAGGCTGGATACGAAGCCCCTTGATATCAAGCGGCCTTCGCGCAGGAACTGTAAAATGATTTCTTCTTTCACCCCGGTGGCCTTGGAAACCTCCAGGACATCAGCCCCGTTATGGTCGCGCACGTATTTTCGTACCAGTCGAAAGTCTTCATCAATTTGCTCACTACATTTGCGGCACAAGTTGCCTCCGGATGAAGCGAAAACCCGTCCACATTGTCTGCAATTCCTCAAATCCGCCATAGCGATGGCCTCCTTAACTAGAACCCTTTGCCGGTCGCCCAGGTTATCACCGAAACCCTTCCGGCTCCGGCCCGCTTAAAGCTGCGGGTGCATTCCCGAGCGGTAGAACCTGTAGTATATACATCGTCAACCAGCAGAATATTCTTTCCTTTTATTTTTTCAGGATCCCTGACCTCAAAGGCGCACAGCAGGTTTTTCTCCCGTTCTTCCCTGGTCAATTCCCTTTGCGCCGGGGTTTCTTTTACCCTTAGTAACAAATTTTTGTCCATAGGCAGCTTGAGCTGCCGGGCAATGTGTTTAGCCAGTATCTCGGTCTGATTAAAGCCGCGCTGATTCAGGCTGCCCAGCGAGGCTGGCACAGGGATTATAATATCAAGGGGGCTAAAGCGAGGTTCATTTTTGACCACTTCAGCCATCATGCGTCCCATCTGTCCGGCCAGGTATTTGCGTCCTAAAAACTTTAAAACCTTAATGGCGATGCGGTACCCGTCCTTTTCGTAAGGACCTACCGCGCGGGCGATATTAAAGCCGGGGGGGTTGGTCTGGCAGTCAAGGCAAAGTTGCGCATCGGTCTCCAGATATTTGCCGCACAGGTCGCAATTTGGCAGACAGGTTTGGGCCTCCCGCATTTCTCGGGCACACTTTTCACACCAGGGATGGCGGCTGCTGTATCTTCCCGGCTCCCGGCACACGCAGCAAACAGTTTCAGGGAAAAGGATATCCATTAAGAAATTCAACACCCAACCCTCTCCTTTCCGCCAAATATAATAACGGCCGTATGAGTCTTACCCCGACATACGGCAAAACATATCTTAATCATAATATAGCCGGCTGGGAAATAACATGGTCAAAATAAGCTTTCGTCAATCAAGCGGTTGTCCCCCGCCAATAGCCGCCAGTCATATTATAACAGCTGAATGGAAAAATACCGGCCGATTTCCTTTTCTGCGGCCGGTTTGGTCCTCTCCTGGCGGCGTCCGCGTTTAATCCGCTTGGAGCCCTGTATGCTGCCAATTATAACTGCCGCCATAATGACTACCCATACTGAAAACACTGCTACTTTTAAGAAGAAAGCCATATAAATAACCTCCTTCAAGCCTATTTGTACATAATATGCTATCCGGAGGCCGAATCATTCCTGATAATGACTAGTCCTGATCTTGTTCGTCGGTAACAATGTCGTTTCTTAGCGCATAGACTGCAGCCTGGGTGCGGTCCTTTACGTTGAGTTTGCGAAATATGCTGGTGAGGTGGTTTTTTACGGTTTTTTCACTGATGAACAGGGTATCGGCCATATCCTTATTGGAATTGCCTTTAACCAACAGGGTCAAAACATCCTTCTCCCGCTTGGTGAGCTTCACGTCATCTTCCTTTTTATCATTGCGGGTCAACTCCTTGACCAGGCGGTTGGCAACGCGAGGATGGATGACGATTTCTCCGTCAATGACACGATGGATGGTGTCGATCAATTCACTGCCGGCCACATCTTTGAGCACATAGGCCGACACTCCTGCTTTCACCATTTCCACCACTTCTTCATCCTCGTAGATAGTCAGAGCGATTATGCGGGTCGAGGGCAGCTCCCTTTTAATGACCTGTGTGGCCACAACCCCGTTGGTGCCCGGCATATTCACATCCATGAGGATAATGTCAGGTTTTTCTTTGCGGGCGATATTTATGGCTCCCTGGCCGTCGCCAACCTCGGTGATCACCTCGATGGCCTGGTCCAGTTCCAGAAGTTTGCGCAGTCCTTCCCTTACCAGGACATGATCATCCGCTATGACAACTCGTATTTGATCCATCATTGGCATCTCCCTCCAACGGCACCGTTATGATCACCTGTGTTCCCTTGTCCGGTACGGAGATAATCTCCACTTGTCCGCCCAGCAGCTCCACCCGTTCTTTCATGCCTATAATTCCATAGCTCTCAGACTTATTGGCGACCCTCTCCAAATCGAAGCCGCAACCTTCGTCTTTGATTACCAGGGTGAGACTGCGGCCTTTGTCTTCCATTTTGACCAGAGCCTTCCTGGCTCCGGAGTGCTTGCGGATATTGGTAACAGCCTCCTGAACCATCCTGAACAGCGCAATTTCCAAGGACATATCATATTTCTTCTTGGCTCCGAAAACCACAAACTCGATATCCAGATCATACTTGGCGCCATAGTCCCGAAAGAAATCACTCAGTGTGGAGCTGAAATTGTCTTCATGCAGCAGCGAAGGTTTCAGATCAAACATCAGGCGGCGGATATCTCCCAGGCTTTCTGAAGCCATATGTTTGATATTGTCGATCTCCTCGTAAATGCGTTTTACGTCGCCCCCCCACAGGTGCTGAATAAGATCCAGGCGGATCATCATGCTAGCCAGGTTCTGGGCCGGGCCGTCATGCAGGTCTCGGGCGATCTTACGCCTTTCAGCCTCTTGGGATTGTATTATCCAGATCCCCAACTGGCTCTTTCTGAGTGAGTCCTCGATAGTTTCATTTATCCTTTCGACATTCCCCCGCAGAATCTTGAGCGCAAAACCGGTGGAATTAAGAAAGTCTTCGGCCTTTTTATTTATGGCGCGGAATCTGCTGATGCTGCGGCTCAATTCCTCCCTTCTCTTGCGCATGTACATATCGCTCTGGCAGAGGTCTAATAGCCTTAATTGCAATTCTCTGGCACTCTCATAGGCCTTCTTGATATCCTCCTCGGAATAAGAGCGGAAGTTCTGGCTGACCTCGGTCAAGCGCAAC
>DHGD01000146.1:932-12629 GCA_002402575.1 Syntrophomonas sp. UBA4807 | reverse complement strand
TGCTCTAGCTCCGCCTCCAGGTGGGTGCATTGGTAGCGGCTTTCTTCAGCTATATCAAAAATATCACCACGGCCTTGCTCCATGGTGTTAATAACTTGCAACAGGATAGAATCAAGTTGCTGGAATTGATTTAGTCCTGAATTTTCACTATAAATAGATCTTTCGTCGTTATTCACTAAATTCCTCCCTACCGCTGTTCGTAATATTGTATGCCGAAGGGATCTTTACGCAATGCCTGTTAAGAGAATTGCAGGACCTCACAGAGCTCCTGCTCGATTTCGCCCAATTTCTGCAAATCAGTACTTTCTGTATAGATACGCAACACCGGCTCAGTGTCCGAGAAACGCGCCAGTATCCAGCTGTCGTCGGCCAGGAGCCATTTCATCTCGTCTTGAGCCGCCATTGAGACCACTTTTATTCCGGCTATGGTCTTGGGACGAAAAACTGATAAACGTTCTTTGAGCAGGATCTCCTGTCCAACGTTAAATAGAATATCCTGGCGGCGGTTTACCACCCTGCCGTATTCCTGATACAAATCTTCGGCAAGAGCGTCACAGTGCTTTCCGCTGTAGGCCAGCATCTCAACTGCCAGCATACAGGCCAGAATGCCGTCCTTTTCCGGCACATGCCCCCATATACTCAAGCCTCCGCTTTCTTCAGCGCCCAACAGTCCGTTGTACTCTCGCATCGCCTGGCTCACATATTTAAATCCCACCGGGGTCTCAATGGCCTGTAAGCCGTTAAGTCGGGCGATCCGGTCCAGCAGGTGAGTGGTGGCCACGGTCCTTACTACCGGTCCGCGCACGGTACGGGTCTTGAGCAGATGATCGAGGAGCAGGGAGATAAACAGGTTGCCATTTATAAAACTGCCGTCATGGTCGATAATGCCAAAACGGTCCGCGTCTCCGTCTAAGGCTAGTCCTATATCGGCATTGTAGCTCACCACCGCGCGGCGCAGATCAGCCAGATGCCGCTCCACCGGTTCCGGAGTGCTGTTGCCAAACAGCACGTCGCGATGACTGTGAATCGACTTTACCTCCACCCCCAGCTGGGCGAGATAATGTTCCAGGAAACCCATGCCCGAGCCGTACATAGGATCAACCACCACTTTGAGGCTCTTGCCTTTGAGAAAGTCCAGGCGCAACAGCTTGTTGAGATGATTGAGGTAAACGTTCTCCAATTCGATTTCAGCTAAAAGTTCCAGTTGAGCGGCTTCTTTTAGGTCGATTTCATAAACCTTGCCGCTATCAGCCACCCTACGTATCTCCGCCTCAATGGCCCCGGTCACATCCGGCAAAGCCGGCCCCGCATAAGCGGGTATGAACTTGACTCCGTTGTAATGGGCGGGATTGTGGCTGGCAGTTATTACTATGCCCCCCTGGGCCTCCAAATGGCGCACTGCAAAGGCCACCAGTGGAGTGGGAGCGGGATTTTTCAAGAGTTGCACCCTGATGCCGTTGCCGGCCAGGACCCGGGCGCACTCCTGGGCGAATTCGGGCGACATAAAGCGGTTGTCGTAGCCTATGACCACGCTTTTGCGCAAGCCGGCGGTACTATTAATATGAGCGGCTATAGCCTGCGCCACCATACGCAAATTGGCAAAGGTGAAATCCCGGGCGATGATTGCTCTCCAGCCATCGGTTCCAAAATGTATCGGTGTCATCATTCTCCTCCAAATTAAGGCATGAATTAGTTTTTCCTCCCCCGGCCAGTCGGATTGCACGCCTCAAGGCCGCTATCAGCGGTACTGTCAGCTGGTCGGGGCGGCCCTTCGATCAGCCCTGCGCGCCGATGCGCACATACAAGAAACTGACCAGTTCGCGCACGATGCGGCGCGCCGCTTTGCCGTCGCCATAGGGATTTATGGCCCGAGCCATCCTATCGTACTCACGTGGATCGGACAACAATTTTTTAGTCTCTTCATATATTCTGCGCCGATTGGTGCCTACCAGCTTAACGGTGCCGGCGGTTACGGCTTCGGGGCGTTCAGTGGTGTCGCGCAGGACCAGCACCGGTTTGCCCAAAGCCGGGGCTTCTTCCTGAAGGCCGCCAGAATCAGTGATGATCAGATAGGCAGCGTTCATAAGATGGGCAAACGGCTCATAATCGAGCGGTTCAAGGAGATGAATGCGCGGTTTGCCAGACAACATCTCTTCGGCCACATTGCGCACAATGGGGTTTTTATGCACCGGAAACACCACCGCTATATCCGGAAACTCCTCTACCAGTTCCAGCAAGGCCTGGTATATCTCCCGCATACGCTCACCCCAGTTTTCGCGGCGGTGAGTGGTGACCAGGAGCAGCCTCCGGCTCATATCTATACCGGCAAATTCCTCACCGAATTGGTAATCCTTTTTAATGGTGCTGAGCAATGCATCGATGACTGTGTTGCCGGTCACCCAAATCTTAAATTCAGCGGTGGCTTCAGCCAGAAGATTTTCGCGCGAGGTATCAGTAGGGGCAAAATGCAGTTCGGTGAGGCGGCCGGTCAAAGTGCGGTTCATTTCCTCCGGAAACGGCGAATACTTGTTGCGGGTGCGCAGCCCGGCTTCCACATGGGCCACCGGGATGCGCATATAAAAGGCCGCTAGTGATGCCGCCAGAGTGGTGGTGGTATCCCCGTGCACGATCACCAGATCAGGCTTTTCCTTCTCTAAAACTTCCTTCAAACCGGTTAACGCCCCGGTGGTGATACTGAATAAATCCTGCTGGGTCTCCATCAGATTCAGGTCGTAATCGGCTTTGATTTCGAACAGGCGCAAGACCTGATCCAGCATCTCCCGGTGTTGGGCAGTAACCGTCACCACCGTGGTTATATCCGTTACCTTTTGTAATTCCTTGACCACCGGAGCCATTTTTATGGCCTCCGGGCGGGTGCCAAAGACAACCATGACTTTGCCTAAATACACTTATGATTCCCCCTGTAGATTCTATATAATAAGTTCAAATATGCTATTTCTTTAAGGTCGAAACCGGAGCTATAGCGGTTATCTTAAATACCAGGCAATTCTTAAGCGGAAATTGACTGTACGGGGTCCCAGCTAGCTTTTCTTTAAGTAACTCGAAGTACTCCCCGCTTGCGGTGTCATCTTCCAATTCCACATAAACCCGGATGCCGTCCTTGGTATGCTGCTGTTCATCGGTCACCAGAACCATAAACACCCCTTTGCGGGTCTCTTTGAGATTGGCATAGGTGCGGTCGGCGCCGAAACGCGCGCAAATGATGCGGTCATCACCTATCATTTCCAAGACCGTTAACACGGCAACATTAACATTGTATTCGGAATCGACTGTACTCAAAGTGGTGGAAATCAGGTTGGCATTCAGTAATTCGCGGGCTTTTTCTGCTAAAGCGTTCTGCAATTACCCCACCTCCTAGCTTGGCTATCAATTAGCATCATAGTAATACATTACCATAATCAAGTCAAAAGGTAGGCAATTATGGGGTTATTTCTTAATGCCGGTTAGTATGACTGCGCTAATTTGGTCGGCCAGGCGGTAGGAGTCCAGGTCGAGGTCATTCATCACCACATAGCTGGCGAAATAGGGAATAAGGGAGCATATCATGCGGCTGACTATATCGATATCGAGGTCGGGTCGCAATTCGCCCCGCTCAATGCCGGCAGCAATCATGGAGCACACTTGTTTTTCTTTTTCCTCCTTCATTTGCAGGGCCCACTCCACCAATTCCTGGTCGATGGTTTTTACCTCACAAATGGTAACCCTGGTAAGCTGGCGATTTTGCTGGAAATAACGCAGATGTCCGCTGAGCATGTGCAGTAACTGCTCCGCAACCGGGCGGGAGGCCATTTCGTCAACGGAAATGTCCTCCTCAATCTTGCGCCAGCCGGTAAGCAGGATGTCGTGGAAAAGCTCCATTTTGCTGGAGAAATATTCATATATGGTGCCTTTGCCAGCCCCGGCCGCTATAGCGATCTCTTCCATGCGGGTATTGTGGTAGCCCTTTTGGGAGAACACCTCGATAGCGGCCTCGATTATTGAGTCCCGTTTGCTTATTTTTCGCCGTGCTTCCATATTCGAGGCCCCTTTCTCATAGTTGTGCCCGGGTAGGTATAGCGCAAAGCCATACCTACCCTTAGCTTCGAACTCAGGCGGGCGGCGCCAGCGCAGCTTTTTTAGCAGCCTTGCGGTTTCTAAAAGCCGTCAGCCAGTCATCAAATATGGTGTATACTACCGGAACCAAAATCAGAGTAACCAAGGTTGACACCAAAAGCCCTCCAATAACCACTATGCCCAGAGGCTGAAGCGCTTCGCCGCCCTCGCCTAATCCAAGCGCCAGCGGCAGCATGGCCAGTATGGTTGCCAGGGCGGTCATAAGGATGGGGCGCAGACGAACCCGTCCGGTTTCCAGTATAGCCTCTTCGCGTTCCATGCCTTCATCGCGCATCTGCTTGAGATAGTCCACAAAAACGATAGCATTAGCCACAACAATTCCCACCAGCATAATCACCCCGATAAAACCCGGTACGCTTAGGGGGGTATCGGTAATCAGCAAAGACAAGATCACCCCGATAAAAGCGGTGGGAACCGAGAACATGATAACAAAAGGATCGAAAAACGATTCATAGAGGATGGCCATGACCGAGTAGCACAATATTATGGCCAGAATCAGGGCTATAGCCAGATTGGCGAACGTCTCCGTCATCTCCTGGTTAGTTCCCACGTATTCCACTGTATATCCGGCAGGGAGGTCAACCTCCGCCACCCGGGCTTTTATATCCTGCATAACGCTGTTTAAATCCCGGTTGAACAAGTCGCCGGTTATCTGGGCACTGCGCACCTGGTCGATGCGGTCGATGGAAATAGGACCCTGAGCTATCTCGAAGGTGGCCACCGATGACAGCTTTACCAGTAAACCAGCCGGATTCATTATGGAAAGGTTGGTCAGGTAGTCCATATCCTTCTGGGTATTAGGCTTGAAGCCCACTTTGACATCGACTTCCTGCCCGTCAACCCGGTATTGGGTGGCGACTTTTCCCTGCATGGCGGCGCCGATCTCATTGGAAACCTGCATCGGGGTCAGACCGAAAGCGGCAGCCCGGGCGCGGTCAATATGCACCTGCAGTTCAGGTTTGCCCTCGGTCAAAGTGGAGACCACTTCGCGCGTACCCGGCACCTGACGGACAATTCCTGCCACCTGTTCGGAGAGCTGCTTCAAAACCTCCAGGTCCGAACCGCGTATCTGCACCGTGATAGCGCTGGTGGAGCCCATCATGGAGGCGGCGTTTGACGCTGATACCTCTACCTTGGCGCCAGCGATTTGCTGCAGGGAAGCGCGGATCTTTTCCGCTATCGCATTAACGTCATCGCGGCGTTCGCTTTTTGGCACCAGCTTCACGTACAAAGTGCCGGTATCAGTGCCGGAAGCCAGGCTCATGGTCATTCCGCCGGAACTGCCTATGCTGCTGAAGATAGTCTGTACCTCCGGGAATTCACGCAATTTATCCTCGGCCATCCTTATCAGCTCATCAGTCTGGACCAATTGATTGCCTTTGTCGGTCTGAATGTTGACAGAAATCTCGCCCGAGTCCATGCCGGGTATAAACTCCGCTCCCACCAGGGGTATGGCCGCACATGAGGCCACCATGGCTATAGTTACCCCGATAACCACCAAACGTCTCTTGCCCAGGACTCTACCCAAAAAGGCTTGATAGCGTGCGCCGAAGCCATCCAGCCAATCCCCGAATTTGGCGATGAGACGCGAAAAGGGATTACGGGGATTGGGCGGTGCGGCCATTACCTGATTGGTCAGCATACGCGAGGACAACAGCGGGATTATGGTAAGTGCGACGATTAACGAGCAAAAAATGGCAAAACATACTGTCATGGCCAGGGGTTTAAAGAGAATAGAGGCGATACCCTCTACGAAAGCCATGGGCATGAATACGGCCAGAATTGTCAGGGTGGTGGCAATAACCGCATTTCCCACCTGGGTGGCGCCTTTACGGGCGGCCTCATAGGGGGATAGCCCCAGGGAACGGTGGCGGAAAACATTTTCAAACACCACTATGGAGTCGTCCACGATTCGGCCCAGACCCAGGGCCAGGCCTCCCATGGTAATGAGGTTAATGGTGTAATCGCTGAAATACATCACCACGAAGGTGGCGATAATGGATAGCGGGATGGAAGTAAAAACAATTAAGGTGCTGCGCGCTTTGCGCAGAAATAAAAACAGCACCAGCATCGCCAGGAGGGACCCTTCCAGAATCATCCTGACCGTGCTCTGAATGGATTGCTGGATGTACTGAGACTGGTCCATAATCACGGCGATATCCAAATCCATATTCAAGTCAGCTTGGATGTTCTCCAGTTCGGCCTTAACCGCCTCGCAAGCCTTGACCGTGTTGGCATCACTCTGTTTGAGGCAGTGTATGCCTACCGCGGGGAGACCATTGACCCGGGTGATCTGGGTTATGTCCTGAGTGGCATCCTCTATAACAGCTATTTCCCCCAGATGGATGGTGCGTCCGTCCGCGGTATTTATGCTTACCTGGCGGATATCATCCAGGGACTCGAATTGCTGCAGATTGCGCACGTACATCTCCCGGGCGCCCTGCATCACTTTGCCGCCGGAGACATTGAAATTCTCCATCTGCAACACCTGAGTGACCTGGGAGATGGAGAGGCCGTAATTTTCAAGTTTTACTGGGTCTATGTCGACGTGCACCTCACGGGGGCTGCCGCCGGTGACGACCACCGAGGCAATTTCCGGGATACGTGCCAGGCGGGGTTCAATGACATCTTCGGCCACAGCCTGCAGCTGTGTCAGGTCGGCGGCGCCGCTGACGCCAATCTGTATAACCGGCATCATATTGGGGTCCAGCTTCATCACCATAGGCTTTGTGGCAGTTTCGGGCAGGAAGCCTTCCACGAAGCTGATCTTCTCGCTGATTTCCTGGGCGGCGTTATCGATGTTTATGCCCCAATCAAATTGTGCGATTATAATGGATCTGCCTTCCGAGGATACGGAATTCAATTGCTTAATACCGCTGACATTGGCGATGGCACTCTCCAGTGATTTGGTGACCTGATTCTCCACTTCCTGCGGTCCGGCGCCGGAATAGCTGCTCATCACTGCCACCACCGGGATCTCCATATCCGGGTAGAGGTCCACTGACAGGCGTGAATAGGTGAAGATGCCCATAATAAGCACCACCACCACCAATATAGCCATGGACACCGGGCGGCGTATGGAAAACTCTACCAGCTTCATACCTTGCCCTCCCCCGCGGCCACTTTAACCAGGGTGCCGTCTGAAACCAGGGTGTTGCCTTTGACGATAACCTGAGTTCCGGGTTCGAGTCCGGCGGTAATCTGTATGAGACGGTCGTTGGAGATGCCAGTCTTAACCTCCAGGGGACGGGCCCGGTTGTCAGTATCGACGGTGTAGACCACACTCTTGTCTCCCCGGGCGATAACGGCTTCAACCGGTACACACAGAGCGTTTTCAGCCTGCTCGGTAGCCAATACCACTTCGGCGAACATTCCGGGGCGCATCATCGGCTGAGTTTTATCCAATTCCACCTGCACGGTGAAATTGCGTTTAAGCAGGTCGGCCATGGGATCTACGCTGATTACCCGGGCTGCAAACGGCTGGCTGCTCAAGGAGGTTATGTACACGTTGACCTTGCTGCCTGTCTTGATGAAGTTAACATCTGTCTCGCTGACCAGAACCTCAACCTGCAGCCGGGAGGTATCGCTGACTACCGCCACCGGGCTTTGCGGAGAGGCGGTCTCCCCCAGGGAAACCGTTATGCTCCCTACCATTCCGCTAATCGGAGCGGTCAGGTTGCAGTTGTTGAGCTGATCCTGCAGACTGAGCCGGGCAGCTTCGGCTGAAGCCACACTGGCCTCTACCGCCCCGGATGCCAGGGTTTCATATTGCAGGCGGGCGGCCTCCAGAGCGTTATCAGCAATTGCTCCGGCCTGATGGAGCTGCTGCATGCGTTCATAATTGATGCGGGCATTTTCCAACTGCAGCTGGTTGGAAGCCATCTGGGCGCGGGTGGAGGCCACCATGGCTTCGGCCTGTTTCAGAGCAGCTTGCAGTCCGCTGCTATCCAGGATAACCAAGGTCTGGCCTGCTGTTACGCGATCCCCGGGTTTCACCAGAATCTGGGTTACCCGTCCCGACAGCTTGGGCGTCACCGGCGCTTCATTGGCTCCCCGTAATTTGCCGACGTAGTGTGCGCTCCTGGCGATAAACTGATTTTGCGCGGCTGCCACCTCTACCGTCAGCTCGGTTTCTTTAGCGACTTCCTTGGTTTGGTTGCAACCGCCGGCCAGAGTAAAACTGGCCAACAAAGCGCCCAGAAGAAGCCAAACCCTCCACTGAAACTTTGTCTTCACAAAAAAACCTCCACTTCTTTCCATTGCCGACTGACTGGTCAGTCTACCAAAATTATACCTTTAGGCCGTTCCAAGCACAATGGATGTTTAACCCTGTTGCCACTCAACCCGCTCCTCAATAACGCAGAATAGCAATGGCCGCCGGGGGCGCATCCGCTCCGTCTGCAGACTGGCCGTGCAGTAAAAGCCAGTACTCGTGTCCTATGCTGATATCCCCCGGTAAAAGTCGCACCAGCGTCCCCGCCTGCTCGGTTGCACAGCTAACGCGCCGCCCGCTTTGGCTGTCAATCAGCTCCAGTCCCATCCCGCCTTCTTCCCCATCCGGCTGCAGACCCTGGATACTCAAAAGGACCGGCTGATCGCCGGCAAGGTTATTAAAGTCCCCCAGGAAGCGGTAATTCGGATAATAGACCGGCCAACGCCGCACTATATCATCGCGGGAAAGCTGTATCTTCCCCTCCGGCAGGCCTGAGGCATACTCCACCTCAAGTGCGCCAGCGTCCTTGGTGAGGATATTCCAGGCCTCCCAGCAATCATCACTGCGAGCCGCCTGCAGATCCACCATGAATTTGCTCCCCCCGGCCTCGATATATGCCCGGCTCTCCCCCTCGGAAGGCTGCGACAGCAACAGCCAGGCTGCCGCCAGGGCTTCTTGCGCGGGCGCCCTGATATCCGGGGCGACGCCACAATGATTTATTTTATAGCCCCGGGGTGAATAAAACTCGGCCACGGTCAGCTTGAGCGCGTCGCCATTGGAAAGCGGAAATAGCTGTTGCATGGTTCCTTTGCCGAAACTGGTTTCGCCCACCAGAAGGGCGCGCTGATAATCCTTTAAGGCCGCCGCCAGCAATTCCGAGGCGCTGGCGCTGTAACCGTCCAAAAGCACTATAACCGGTTCATCTATCATGATTGATTGAGGCGCCACCGGAAGCTGCAGGCGCCCTTCTTTCTGCTGCACCACCACCATATTGCTGACCTTCATCAAAAAACCGGCCAACTCGGCTGATGTTGATATATACCCGCCTGCGTTACTGCGCAGGTCTATGATCCATTGGTCGCATTCCGGGTCAAGTAAGGTTATGTAGTGTTCCATTTCGAAGGCGCTATTGCTGCTAAAAGAGCGCACCGCCAGATACGCCACCCGGTCGCCGAGCTGTTTGCCGCGAACTGAAGGCGCCGCCAAAGCCGCCCTCTCCACGGTGAACTTCAGCTGCCGCGCCTCCCTTTTCACCATTATCGCTGCCTTACTGCCTTCCCGGCCCTGCATCCTGGACTGAACCTCATCAGCAGCCATTCCTTGGACCGGCACATTATCGATGGCGTAAATAATGTCCCCAGCTTTCAAACCTGCGGCTTCGGCAGGAGAGCCGGGCATGGTATCGGTAATCAAAATTCCCTCCGGGACAGTCTCCATATAAATGCCAATTCCGCAGAAGGCGCCGTCCATTTCCTGCATGAAGCGCTCATATTCTTGCTCGGTCATATATACGCTGTAAGGGTCATTCAAGCCCTGAACAATGGCGGCAGCGGAACTGTGAAGATAAATGCGCGGATCAACGTCGCCGGGGTAGTAACGCTCAATCAAAGCGACTACTTCCGCTCTGACATCGGACCTTCCCTGGGCGGTCTGCGGGCAGGCCACCGCGCCCGCAAGTAAAGCTATTGCAATTAATCCCTTAACACAGGCCTTGAAGCTAAACATAACAACTCCTGGCGCTTATGGCTCAATTTATATATCTTAAATACTCTTTAATCAAAGGGCTAAGAGCAGCAAAGCAACCACAGATAAAAACCGGCTCGCGAGCCGGTTTTATAAATTGTGTTTTTATTTTCCACTGTTCTGCTGCGTAGATGCAGAGGAAGCGCTGCTGGCTACAACACCGGCAGTCCAGGGTTTTTCAAAAGCCACCTCAAGCAGCTCGTGCTGGCAGGTCAGAGTAAACAAGCCCTGTTCCGCATTAGCCAGCGCAATCTGAGCGGTTTCCACTTCGGCCTTGGTACCCATGCCGATTTCCTGCTTCAGTTCGGCGATTTTCACACCCTGCCGGGCCAGCTTGAGGCCTTCCTGGGCGGCGGCATAAGAAGTCTCCATATTCTTAATACCATAGTACAGGTTGTAAAGCGCGTTGGCAGTGGTCTTTTCCATGGCCTCGGCATCCAGTTCAGCCTGCTGGGCTTCCAGATCATCCTGTTCGGTCGAACCCGGAGCATCTACCAGCCGGTTCTGCAGCTTGACCCCCTCCCTGCTGATCCAGCGGATAGGGCTGTCAGAGATGATGCCATTGACCTTGGAAGTCAGATTATCCACCACATATTCACTGTAACTGGGCTGGTCGGTCAGCTCCGGTCTGGACTCCGGAGCCAAACCCACCTGCTGGTTCAAGCTTAGATAAGCTTTGGCCAGGTCATTCTGAGCCGCGGTTAAAGCAGCCTGAGCGGCAGCCAGATTGGTTTGGGCCTGCATCGCCTGCAGCCAGCTTCCCAAGCCCACCTGATAGTTGAGTTGGGCAATTTTGTGGGCGGTTTCCGCTGCGGCCAGATTCTTTTCCTTGCCGCTCACTGCCTGCGATGCCATCAAGACCTCATAATACTTCTTGATAGTATCGGTAACTATGGTATCTTCAGTGATGGTCTCGTTCTTTTCAGCCGCGCTGTAGGCATACCTAGTGGCCAGCAAGGCACTGTAGATGCCCTCGGTTCCGTCGGGAGCATTGTAGGTCCAGGAAGGATGCCACATCAAGGCCGCGTCCTCGCGGTTCTCATCCGCCAATTGAGTTCCCAGACGGGCCTTCTCCAAGGTCTCGCTGTTGTGCAATGCCAGCTTCACCGCCTCCGCGAGGCTTAATTGCGGCTGCTCGGCGACAACCGCATTAGTAGTGTCCCCGGCCATAACAGGAGCACCCACGGACATAATTGCAAACATAATTAGGGTAATTAAACTGATGCGTCTCTTATTCATCGATAATTCCTCCGCTAAGGTCAATTAAGGAGTTTACTTTATAATTTGAGTTTATCTTCACTTGGAATTCAATGTCAATAACAACCATACCAGTAGGGGCTGGCAATGTTTGGGCGCAATTACCTTTGTAGAACCATAGTTACGGTACGGTTGGCCCCGTCCCAGCTTACCGTGGCGCCGAAGGCTTCGGCCACGAAGCGGATGGGCAGCATGGTCCGTCCATCAGCGATCTCTGCGGATACATCCATAATTATGGGATTGCCGTTCACATAAATGGTCTGGCTGCCGACGGGGACCCGCAAAACCTTGCCATTTAATGATATGATGGCTTCCCGGGACAAGGGATTCCACACCACATCCTTTTCCTG
>DHGD01000146.1:0-896 GCA_002402575.1 Syntrophomonas sp. UBA4807 | reverse complement strand
GCCGTTTACAATCATGATATTTGAACCTATGCTCATGGTAGTCTTGAGCGGCGGAACATCGACTTTGGCCACCACCAGGGTTTTGTCGTCGAACAAAGCGGTGTCCAGGTCTGCGCTGACTTCGACTTTTACATCGCCGGCCACCGCGCTGGCGGGAACATTGATCGCGGCCTTCAGAACAATGCGGTCGGCCTCGCTGGAGTTGTCGGTGATTTTCACGGTTAATTTGCTGCCACTGATAGCAGCAGTGGCTTCCAGGCCCTCATCTCCATCGGTAATATCGGCCTCATCCCAGGTGTAGCCCGAGGGCAGTTCCAGTATGAATTTATCGCCGCTTGCTAAAGAATCATCTTCCTCTTCCTGGAATGTTATATTGGCAATGGATTGATCGCTGCCAACGGTGACTGTCTTAGGGCTGGCGGCCTGCACCGAAACTTCCGGCTCCACACAGGCGGCAGTCCAGGTGCGCATGCCGTCTTCAATCCCTCTTACGACTACAGTGGGCCTGATTACATCCGGCGCATCGTGCTCTACGTTCATGTCTTCAAAATACGCTTTGATATAGGCATCTTCCTCGAACATAGCCGGGTCGTCGAACATTACTGTATACTCAGTCTCGCTGCCTTCTATCAGCTCGCCGTTGTCAATGGGGTCGCCATCCTCGTCATAGAGCAGGATATAGTCCCCTACATTGTCTTCATCAATAGGATTGTCCCATTCAACCCCATCAGGCAGCACGATCTCTATATACACCTGATCAGCGTACTCGATTTCGCTGATCTTTATATATCCCAGGTCCTGGGGGTTGTCATCCGGATCCACGCCTGTTTGGGGCACGCATCTGATTTTAGCCCCATCCCCGGCAGCACAGGCGGGAACCGGCGCCACCGCCAGTG
>DHGD01000105.1:10141-10355 GCA_002402575.1 Syntrophomonas sp. UBA4807 | reverse complement strand
ACAGCTTCCCTGGTGGTGACCGCGGCGATCATAGCTTTTGTTGCCCAGCCGATCCTAACTGCGGTGGGAATGTACAAAATTATGAACTGGAATTATTTTTACTCCTTTTTGACGCTCATATTTATTGGGGTAATTTCCAGGTTGACTCAGCAGCTCGTTCTAAAGGAATCATCACACACGGGGACGCTTTAAATGTGTCATTTTTTATTCAAAA
>DHGD01000105.1:0-10091 GCA_002402575.1 Syntrophomonas sp. UBA4807 | reverse complement strand
GGTCACGGCATCATCCAACTGTATTTATAATTGATAGGTTTACCGTTCTTCCATTCACCTTCATAAATCAGATAACCGTCATCTGTAAAAGCCTTGCCCATACCATGACGCACCCCATTGAACCATTCCCCGTCATAGCGGAGGTTTCCATCGGGATAATACTCCTTGCCGTACCCGCTGCGCAGGCCGTCTTGCCATTGGCCCTCATACTTGCCGCCGTTGCGGTAATAGGCAGTACCCTGGCCATGCGGCTTGCCGTCCTTAATCTCTCCCTCGTAATTAGCACTCATCTCAGGTTTCAGAACTATCCGTGCATCTCCCATTGATTATCCCTCCTCTCTGCTTACTTCTATTATATTCCATTAGCGTCTGTTTTCACTACGGATATATCGGTATGCTAATATACCTGCACCTCTTCCTGGACCAGGCGGAACTCGCCGTTGGGCATCAGGGTCAGGTATTGAATATGCTGCGGGGTTATAAATTGTATGCCCCTGGTCTGTGTGGTATAGAGCAGGTTGTAATCCTGACCTTCGTCGCCGTCGAAAACTACAAACTGCCGTTCTCCACTCTGGGCGGTATATACCAGATGCTGAGAATCCGGGCTGAAAACCAGGCTGTCGCCCACCACGGCATCGTAATAACGCCCTTCGACGCCATCCCTGACCACAAAGGCGCGGCCCCCATGCTGCACCGCATAGGCCCAGTGTCTCCCGTCAGGACTAAAAACCAGCCCGCCTTCCAGGAAGGTATCGTAGGGCTGGCCTATGCTCCCATCGATAACCGCGCGCCAGAGCTGCTGTTCTCTTACGATGTAGGCCAGATGGCTGCCCTGAGGGCTGAATAACAGGGTGCCCCGGCCGATGCCGTCAAAATGAGGTCCTTCTTCGCCGTTTACCACCACCAATACCTTATTGTTTTTCATGGCCGCATAGGCCAGTATGCTGCTGTCAGGGCTGTAAACCAGACTGTCGCCGCCCACCGCTTCATAATGCCGCCCCTCCACGCCGTCTTCCACTACCAATTGTTTGCTGTGCTTGGAAGTAGCATAGCGGCCCTCGATGGTGACGGGTTGGGTACCGATTAAAACCGCGCAGGCCAGGTGTCGGCTGTCCGGGCTGAAGATAAGCGAGCCTCCTCCCACCGCGCTGTAGGGTTTCCCCTCCTGCCGGTCCGCTACCACCAGCCAGCGGTAATCTTTTTTAGCGACATATGCCAGTCGCCTGCTATCGGGGCTAAATTTCAAAGTCCCTACCGATATCCCCTGGTAGGCGGGGTGTTCAGAGCCATCTTCAACCACCAGCCAGGAGCCATCTTTGCAGGCCGCGTAGGCATGATGCCGCCCATCCGGGGAAAATTGCAGGCTATCGCTGAGGATCCCTTTATACTTGCGTCGACTGCGGCCATCAATTATCACCCTCTGCTGGTCTCCACTTTGCACTGAATAGGCCAGGCGCCGGCTGTCGGAAGTGAAGACCAGGCTGTCGGCAAGAATGCCCATATGGCCCTTCTTGGCCTTACCATCCAAAACCACCATCTGCTGGCCGTTCTTGCTGCCCACATAGGCCAGATGCTGGCTGTCAGGGCTGAAGACTAAGCTGCCTTTGATGATCTCGTCGCACTCTGCCAGGGGCTGACCGTCCCACACCACAGTCTGCGAGTGTTCCAACTGGGCTATATATGCTACATGGAGCAGATCGGGACTGATGACCATGAAGTCCTGTATTTTTTCAGCGCCAACCGCTGACAAGGGGTAATCAAGGCTGCATATCCTGGTTTCCAAAATACTTCTCACCGCACAGCTTCTCTTTGGCAGATAAATCATTCCTTTCTAAGGCCGTGGGGCTTCGGTGACCAATCTGCGGGCGGCCTGCTGCTTTATTTTCGCCATTTCGCCCCGTGATTCCTACCCTTATGTGCCATTAACGAAAATCATGGCAGAATTCGATTAAATCAGGACGAGAAATCTGTTATTCTATTTATAGTCTGGTCACTGCAAAATAATGAAAGGGAGGGCTTGTATATGGAGCTAAAAGGATCAAAAACCGAACAGAACCTGTGGCATGCTTTTGCCGGAGAATCGCAGGCGCGCAACAAATACGACTATTTTGCCAGTCAGGCCAAAAAAGACGGTTATGAGCAAATCGCTGAGTATTTCACCGAATCGGCACTCAATGAAAAAGAGCATGCCAAAAGGTTCTTTAAGATTTTGATGGGAGGTTCTATCCCCAAGACCACTGATAACCTGGTGGACGCGGCGGAAGGTGAGAATTACGAACATACCCAAATGTACCCTGAGTTCGAGCGCATCGCCCGCGAAGAAGGCTTCGTAGAGATCGCCGATATGTTCAAAAACATCGCTTCAGTGGAGAAATACCATGAAAAACGTTACCTCAAGCTGTATCAAAATATCCGCCAGGAACGTGTATTCTCCCGCCCGGCGGCTATAAAATGGAAATGCCGCAACTGCGGGTACATATTTGAAGGTCCCGAAGCGCCTCAGGTCTGCCCGGCCTGCGATCATCCCCAGGCGTATTACGAAGAATGGTGCGAAAATTATTAATTAAAAGTACGGGAGGCCGTCCTCAGCGGACGGCCTTTTTCTTGGGCGTATTTCCGCTCAACCGCAACTGCGGGTAAGGGAGATGGGTGCAAGTCTTAAGGGCATCAATTAGCAGTATATTTGTGATAAAATATTATTCAGGTTTTTGTTGGCGGAGGGTTTATCTTGCTGCATCAACTTGGCAAAAACATATATTTGGTCTCTCCCCCGGTAAGACCCAGCTATCCTTACGGCAACTGCTTATATATCAAGGGGAATGACCCGATTCTGATAGATACCGGGGCGGGTGCTGATGCCCTGGCCGAGATAAAACCTGCTGCCGTAAGCCGGGTGCTGCTCACCCACAGTCACATTGACCATACCCACAGTACGGTTTTATTCAACGCTGCCGATATTTTGATCAGCCAGAAGGAAGCAACCTACTATAATGATGAACAACTCTTTCTGCAGCACAATGGATTCAGGACCTGGCGGGATATTAGGCACCTGGCCAACATCATAGGTTCTAAAACTGGCACACCGCCTTTTGGCGATGTCCCCATGATGGATGGATTCACTCATCAACCCCTGAAGGGGACTTTACATGATCTGGAGCAGTGGGAGTGCGGCCCCCACACGCTGACAGCCCTGCATCTGCCTGGTCACACCGGCGGCCATTTTGGCTTTTATATCGAAAAAGAGGGGCTGCTGATGAGCGGGGACATCGACCTGGTGGACCAAGGGCCCTGGATGGGCAGCGATGACGCCGACATCGATGATCTGATCTGGTCAGTAGAGCGCATCAAGAAAGTCAACCCCAAGATTATAGTTCCCTCGCATCGCCGTGTACAGCAAGACAACCTCAGACGGCAACTGGACGCCTTCATCGGGGTCGTTCTGAGGAGACAGGACAGCTTGCTGCAATTGCTTAAAGTGCCGCAATCTCTGAATGAATTGCTGCCCTTTTACCAGCTCTATCCCCGGCCTCGACCGGATTATGTAACTGATTGGGAGATAGCCACACTGAGCCATCATCTTGACTTCGGGATGCGCCACGGACTGCTGTCCGAGGTCACCCCAGGCATTTATGAGCGGGTATAATGTTAAAAAACCAAAATTTTATAACAGGTTAGGATGACTCATAGATAATGCTGCAAAAACTATCAAAAAACCTAAAAGTGATATGCCCTCCAGTCCAGCCGCGCTTCCCTTACGGCAACTGTCTTTATGTGGATGGTGAAGAACCTCTGGTCATAGACGCTGGAGCTGGTAAAAGGGCTTTCTCAGATATAATGCCCGAAAAGGTCAGCCGGGTATTGCTTTCCCACTGTCATTACGACCATATACACAGTGCCGGCTTGTTCCGCAAGGCTGGCATCATGGCGGGGTGCCAGGAGGAGAAGTGCTATGCCCAGGAAAGCAATTGGGTGGAGTACAACGGCTACCGGGACTGGGACGAGGTTCTTTACGTAGCCAAGTTTGCCATGAGCCAAATTGAAAGCCTCTACCCTGACGATGTGCCTGTAATGCCGTATTTCCCCACTGTGACTCTGGCGGGAACATTCTCAGACGGGCAGGTCTTTGACAGTGGGAGTTTAAAGGTAACCGCCTTGCACCTGCCCGGCCACACCTGGGGCCATTATGGATTCTATATTGAAGCCGAAGGGGTTATGTTCAGCGCTGACATCGACTTGGTCAAGTCTGGTCCGTGGATGGGTGCTACCACCTCGGATATTGACCAATTAACTCACTCGGTGCAGCGTCTCAAAGAAATACGCCCACGCGTGATAGTGCCTTCACACCGCCGTGTGCAGACCAGCGACCTCGGCCAACAGTTGGACGCCTTTCTGGGAGTGGTCCTAAAACGTCAGGAACACGTCTTG
The DNA here is from genome assembly GCA_002402575.1 of Syntrophomonas sp. UBA4807. Taxonomy (GTDB): domain Bacteria; phylum Bacillota; class Syntrophomonadia; order Syntrophomonadales; family Syntrophomonadaceae; genus DTU019. Next base: position 5,666 of record DHGD01000105.1, on the reverse strand, counting down.
GAATTGCTCAAAACCCCCCACACTTTAGAGCAGTTAGCCGATCACCGAATGTTTTACCACGATCCCAAGACCAGCAAGCAGCTCTATTGGGAACGCATGATAATGAAAACCCACATCAGTTATTCCCTGCGCCACAACCTGATCAAAGAGGTTTCTCCGGGTCTTTATCAGCGCATCTGATTTTAGGTTTAGCCATGTGGATAATTCTATCATGCATCGAAGGTAGACCGGCCATAAGCGGGATTCAATCAAGCGGCGGAAAAGTACAACCAGCCCTTCTCCCCTCCTTACCTCAGTAGCCAATCTTCCCGCACAGCGTTACTAACTGGTTCTTCTGAACTTTTTTCAGGACTGCTCTTTTGCTTATCGAAACCAATATGGAAAGGGGAAGAATTTTATGGAAAAAAGAACCGGCAGCACACTGGGAATATTTGTTTTTGTAGTTATCATAAGCGGGTGGATCGGCGTCACCGTTGCGGCGGGAAAGGAAATCCTGATTTCCCCCAAAATGGCATTATCACCTCGCATCTATATGTAACGGTTGGATTGGGATTGAGATGGTACAGAAAACACGCCAAACGGAGTATTACTCTGGTGCTTAAAACGCGGCCGCTAATATGTTAGCGCCAAATACAAAAATAGGAGCAATCTAAATGAAAACAAGGAGCGGAAATATGCTGCTAGTTATTATCGGACTTCTACTCATGGTAATCGGAGCCGCCATAGTGTATTTTAATATCCCCTATTCCAAAACCAAGACTGAATTTGCGGATGATGCCAAAAACTTGTTAGCCATGACTACGAGTAAAAAAGGCGGCGTATTTACCGAACAGGATATTGCCGGTCTGCCCCTGCCGGTGCGGCAATATTTCAGAAATTGCGGTTATATTGGCACTCCCAAGATGTCATCCATGAAAGCCAGCTTCGCAGAGGTTGACTTCGTACTGGATAAAAACAAGCAGTTAAAAATCGATTATACCCAATACAACTTTGTGGATAAGCCCGGCCGAATTGCCTATATCGAAAGTTCCATGTATGGCATACCCTTCGAAGGTCTGGATGCTTATATTGACGGACATGGCTCCATGAAAGGCGTATTGGCAAAGTCTATCACCTTATTCGATCAGACCGGCCCTGTAATGGATAAAGCTAGCCTGGTCACATTTCTGTCCGAGTGTCTGCTAGTCCCCCATGCTGCCTTACAGGATTATGTTAGCTGGGAGGCAGTTGACGATTTGCATGCCAAGGCAACTATATCTTTTTATGGCATCTCCGCCAGCGGGGTATTTACATTCAATGAAAGCGGCGAAGCGCTCGCTTTCACCACCGACGACCGTGAAGCGGTAACATCTGACGGCCGCAGTGAAAAGGTGAGGTGGTCGGCAATTCTACGCGATTATCAGGAAAACGGCGGCATAAAAAAACCGACTGTCTTGCAGGCGGTCTGGCATTATGACGAAGGTGATTTAATTTATTTCAGCAGCCGAGATGTTGTTATAGAATACGATTGCCCTANNTTCTGATAGCTTCACCGTCGTACAATCATCTGGACTCAGCTAAATGCTCCTGACTCGGAAAATTGCGCTCAGATGCCAGTTATCCCCGGAATTGGCATATCAGTTTTCAGGTCTAACTGGCGCCCAGGCTTTCATAATGGGCTCCATCGCCAGCTTTAATAGTATAGCGATTGCGGCGTATATCGGGAATGAATACCAATTACTCCAGCTTAGCATGGCATAAATGCCCGTTGCCGCAAACAGAGGTTCGCCTATGAAAGCCAATCCCGCCGCAAGTACTATATTGGCCGATACAAACGGTTTCCATTGCCGGTAATATTGATAGTTCAACATATAAACAATTGGCAGAATAGTAAAGTTCATGGGTATTAATCTGGGGAACAAGGGTTCAATATCGTAGCGATATTCCCACCAATTAAGCTGACAGCCGATTTCATCCAAAAAGGTGACTATGGTCTGTACTAGCAGGCCATAGATTATAATCTCCAATAATCTGTTTTTGTCCGCCAGACGCCACCAGATAAACCAGGGTAATATCAGCATGGCTATCAACAGCCAGAATTGAGGAGTAAACAATTCATATCGAAGCCAATGCTGGATTTGATAATCTATACTTATATTTTGGGTTTCCAAAACCTGCTCAAAGGTCGGGAATTGCGTCATGGCTGGCAGACTCTCCAATGTGCTTGCAATAAATATAGTTTAGCCATGTTAACCGCGATTATAACCCCGATAGAGCGATTAAGACCGGTCTTGGGGGTTTATGCTATCCGCATTCGGCCACACCAGAACGGAACACAATTCCCTGGCCCTATTTTAGACTGGCCATGCTGGCAAACGGGAAGAAATTTTTCTTCAAGCTGGCGTACAGTTCCCCGCGCAGATCGGGATGGGCTACCGCGATCAGCTCCTTGGCGCGTTCGGTCCTGGATTTGTAACGCAGGTTGGCAACCCCGTATTCGGTGACTACATACTGGGCGTAAGTGCGGGGTACGGTGATCGGCGAGCCTGCGGGCAGTTCAGGCACGATTGCGGAGGACAGTGACCCATCCTTCATTTTCCGGGATGAATACAGCAGGGTAATCCCCTTGCCTCCTGGCGACCAGAAAGAGCCGATCATGAAATCCAGCTGCCCGCCTGAGCCGCTGATCTGGGTATGTCCCAGCCCTTCGGAATTAATCTGCCCGCTGAAGTCCACCATTAAAGCCATGTTCATAGCCACCATGTTGGGATGCTGGGCAATAAAGACCGGGCTGTTGGTGTATGATGAAGGGTAGAATTCACAGGCCGGGTTTTGCTCCACATAGCTGTACATCTCTTCGTCCCCCATGCAGAATGTGGCCACCGTAACACCCTGGTGAAAGGGTTTGCGACGGTTGGTTACAATGCCTTGGGCCACCAGTTGGGGCAACCCGATGGGGAACATTTCAGTCAGAACCCCCAGGTCCTGCTTGCCCTCCAGTCCGCTAACCACCGCTTCCGGGATCCCGCCAATGCCCATCTGTATGGTATCGCCATCTTCTATAAGGTCCAGCACATACCCGGCGATGGCTTTATCTGCCGCGGTCGGGGTGCCCCGGCTAAATGTCGGTATTTTGGTGGAGTTTTCCACGAAATAGTCAAATTCGGAGATATGCAACCAATTATTTCCGTAGATCACCGGCATCTGATCGTTGACTTCGCCAATGGTAACGCGCTGCTTGCCGGAGGCACGGCCCCGTCTGATGGTGTCCAGGGTGTAGAAGTTGGTCAGCCCCAAGTTGACATAACCGGCGGAGTTAGGCGGGGTGACTTGGGCAATAAATACGTCCGCCTTGTGGCACACCTTGTCAGCCAGGTCGGAGCTCATGACCGGGTAGAATTCCGCTTGCTTGGTAGCGTTCATGCGCCGCCCGGTTGCTATGCCGAATGCCGGCATATAGTTGATATGGCCGTCCAGTGGCAGCATAAACTCGGGATCCTGGAATTTGAAAGGATACAGTCCGATAGTATCGAGTATCCTTACCCCCTTCAATTCCTGCCAGCGGTCCAGGATGGCGTTGAAGATGTCCGGCGTTCCTGAGCCAATGGCCAGCCCGGTGCCGACCACATCACCCGATTCGACCTTCCGGGCCGCTTCTTCCAGGGATATAAGTTTAGCCTGATAATCTTTTTTCCACATATTCATACCCTCCTTAAATGTTAGCCTTCGTTTGTTGTCTCAATAAGGGGCCGCGGTCCCTACCCGGTAATACAGAAGGCCGGACGGGCCATGGGTTGTGGAGAATACTTGTCGCCGGGATAGACGCGATGGCCGACCTGCACCGCTTTGCCGATAACCTCCATGGTTACTTTCTTCGGGTCCATGGACACCAGGTTGCCCATTATCCAGGGGCCTTCCTCAAGTTCCACCATCACTATGGTATAAGGATTCTCATTTTCGCGTCCCTCGGCGGCGATGTTGCAGGTAGTAAAGGTAACGATCCTGCCTTTGCCGGACATCTCCACAATCTCCAGGTTGGTGCTGGCACAATCGCCGCACACCATCATGGGGGGACAGGTGTAGGCCCCGCAGTCGTTGCACCTTAAACCCAGTAGTACATCCTTTTTGAGCGCCTTATCGTAGTCCTTAAAGGTTAGTTTATAATCCATTGTTTTAACCCTCCTCACTGATTGGTCAAAATCATGCTGACCAGTATTCCGTCGCCGCCCAATGTATCTATGATGCCGTTTTTGGCCCCCTCTACCTGGCGGCCCTGCTCCTCCATGTCTCCCCTTAATTGCCGGGTGACTTCTATTACCTGGGAAACGCCGGTAGCTCCAATAGGATGGCCCTTCGCCTTTAGTCCTCCCGAGATATTTATGGGGATCTTACCGCCTATCCTAGTTTCGCCATTAAGCCAGGCCTCACCTGATTTGCCAAAATCGAAGAAGCCCAACCCTTCCGCGGCTATCAGGGCAGCGATGCTGAAGCAGTCATGCAATTCACACAGGTCCATATCTTGCGGTGTCATGCCGGCCATCTGATAGGATTGTTGGGAGGCCAGTTCCCGGGCGTAAATGCGGGGCAGGTATTTGGACTGAGAACTGAGTTTGCCGCTGGATGCCTGCCCGATGCCGGCGAAATAGACCGGTTTAGTGGTCAGCTTTTTCGCTACCTCCTCGGAAGCGATAACCACCGCCGCTGCCCCATCGGAAAAGGGGCAAGCATCTTGGAGCTGGATGGGGGTTGAAACCATAAAACTCTTCAAAACATCCTCTTTAGTTATTGGTTTCTGTATCTGAGCATTGGAGTTCTTCATGGCATATTCGTGGGACTGGATGGATACCGCCGCCATCTGCTCCTTCAGCGTTTCCAGGGGGATCCGGTATTTGCTAGCATACAAGTGTGCCAACAGTGCAAATACAGCCGGAAACAGGAAGCCGGCCGGGAATTCATAATGGGCATCCCCGAACATGGAAAAAGTCCGAGTGGCCAGGGGAGTCCCCATAGCGGTGCATTTCTCCACTCCGCCCACCAGCATGATGTCATAATACCCCGATGCCACCCACATGACCGCGTCCCTTACCGCCATGCTGCCGGAGGCGCAAGCCCCTTCGAAGCGGCTCGCTGCCACGTTGAAACAGCCGATATCGTTGGCAAAGAAGGACTGTATCATCCCCTGCCCTTCCTCGAAGTCGCCTAAAACGTTGCCCACGTTGACGGCCTGAATATCTTTGGGGGTGAGATTGGCTTCCTGGATGGCATCCATAGCCACCTCGGACAACATTTCCACAGAAGTTTTGGGAGAATTGAAACAGAACTTGGAGTGTCCCGTTCCGATCACTGCTACTCTTCTCATTATCTATTACCTCCTCTTTTACATTCTTCATCCTGGCAGCTGAGTGGCTGACAGCCGCGGGGCGCAATTATTTGGGAGACATGCGGAGGGCTCCGTCCAGACGGATGGTCTCTCCATTTAACATGGGGTTTGCAATGATTTGCTGGGCCAGCATGGCAAACTCGTCGGGGTCGCCCAGCTTTTGTGGGAACGGCACATTCCGGGCCAGCTCCGCCCGCACCGGTTCGGGCAGGGCTGCCATCATGGGGGTGTCGAACAACCCGGGGGCAATGGTGCATATCCTGATACCTTCCCCGGCCAGATCGCGGGCTACGGGCAGAGTCATTCC
>DHGD01000041.1 GCA_002402575.1 Syntrophomonas sp. UBA4807 | reverse complement strand
TTGTCCATCCCCAACCAGGGCTTGAGGCTGGCTGCAGTCCTAACCGGGTTGTATTCAGCTGTCGATGCGGCTTTATTCTGATGTGCTGAGTCACCGTTCATTTCTCGGCACCATCCTCTCTATTCAGAGGTGATAGACTAAATATATACATATTATTACATTTTTACCATAAGATGTTTTAGCGTTTTTTGTTGGAAGTTGTCGCCTAAAATGTCCAATAACCTACAGTATGGACTAAAGCAGCCAGGTTTGATATGTTTTTAATAGCAATCTCTGGATGAAAGAGGCTGTTTTTAGATGATAGCTGGACTTTTCCAATACTACTTCATGATGGCAGACGAGCTGCCCGGTTTTAGGGCTGCCATAGAGTCGGTGCTCGGTATGGCCGGATTCAGTGTTTTAAGCTGCGGTGATGAGAGCGGACTGCCGCAAAGCCTTCCCTTTGAACCGATTTGCTGGCAGTTTCCGGCCCTGAGCGACAGCTGTGTATTGGCTCTGGCCCTATCTCCAGAGGGCAGTCTTAAAGAAGCTATGGATTACATATGGTCATTGGAGCGGCAAGCCAAAGTAGACCTGGATATGATTCTTGGTCAGGCTACGGTGGTCATAAGCGAAGGGCAAAACTGGGAGGAGCTGTTAGAACAAGCGGCGGCAGCGTTCGGGAATAAGCCTCACGGGGAAATAGCCGTTAAGAATGGCCAGCTGGTGCGTTATGCTTTATCGCCTGCCCGCGCCTTATATATAGCCCAACCCGGAACCTACAATGCCAAAACCTCGAATTTCTGGGGTCAGCGCTTGGCGCAGCTTGAGGCTCAACAGCTCAATACAGGCCTGGTTAGCAGACTGTTGCGTGATCAACTGGCTCAGGTAAAACGCGAAGGCAGTGCGTTAGAACGCGAGCTTTCGCTGATTCTGCATGCTAATCTGGTATCCGCCCGGGGAGCTCATAAGCAAGCTGAGGAATTGGACGCTCAGCTTAATACCCTGACCAGTTCGTATGGAAAAATCGCCGGCAGCCGCCACCTGGTAACGCAGGGCCAATCCCGTCTGCAGTATCTGGTAAACCAGTTTGGCCGACTGCTCAGGCAGGAGAGTCTTTTGGAAACAGTGCANNAGCGAATCTGCAGACGGCTCAGCAGGATTATCTGGCTGGCATCGAGGTAGTCAGAAGCCGCATCGATATGATGAACAACCGCAGCAATCTGGATACTCAGGCCCAGATTCGCGCGTTATTGGAGCAGAACACCGAGATGCAGAAGCAGAGTCTGGTGTTCCAATACGCAGCAGGTTTGATTGAGTTTATCGTACTGGCCTATTACAGCCACTCACTGTGGAAGAACCTGGCCCACGACGGCTACCTGTTGATTCCGTCCTGGATACAGTTTGTCATGGTGTTGCTGTTCTCCGGCAACGCTGTATATTGCACTCACCTTTTGGCTGAATACATGCAAGGGGACCATCATGTCAAATCTAAGGCCATAGCTGCGGTGGTAGTGCTGTTAGCGCTGCTCATGGTCATTATTACCGGTACCGTAATGGCAGGCGCACCGGGAACAGGGGCAGGAGCGGCGGCCGGTCATTAAGAGCCTATTTGCCCATCAGTTTGATGGCTTTAAGCCGTTCAACCAAACGCTTGTAATGGCTTTCCTCTTCTTTGGCGATCTGTTCCAGCATCAACCTGGTTTCTTGATCCTCCGCTATCTGTGACAGTTCAAGATATCTTTCCTTGGCCTTGGTCTCTGCCTCAATGGCTAATTCTATGGCTTCCCTGATGTTCATGGCGTTTCTCCTTATAATAGCTAATCAATCTCTTGACATTATATATTATAATCCTTCAAAGGGTCGATTCTCGCCTTCCCATTAGAAAAAAACCGCCTTATGCCTTTCAGCTGAGCTTCCGAATCATATTGGCCACAATAGGCCATAATAATGACATCAACCTAGGCAGGTGCTGGCATGAACGAAGCTTTGGTGGTTTTGGGGCGAAGCTTGATAGCTTTTTCAACTTTGCTGGTATTTACCCGCATGCTGGGCAAACAGCAATTGAGCCAGCTGACCTATTTCGATTATATTTTGGGTATAACCATAGGCTCCATAGCCTCGAGCCTGTCCGTGGACTTGAGCAGTCGAGCCTGGCCGCATTGGGTCGCTTTGTTCACCTGGTTCGCCATCGTAGCCTTATTACAGTGGTCTAGCATTCGCTGGAAAACAGCCGACCGTTTCTTTAGCGGGCAACCTGTGATTGTAATCATGAAGGGCAAAATCATGGAGCAAAACATGAAAACCATTCACTACACCATCTCGGATTTATTAGAGCATTTACGCAATAAGGATGTGTTCGATATTAGCAAGGTGGAATTCGCGGTACTGGAGACCAACGGCAATTTGTCGGTATTGTTAAAGCCTGAATACCAACCCGCCACTTTAAAGGATCTGCAGATTAAGCCCTCTCCTGGAGGGATAAGCACTGAGGTAATTTATAGCGGGGTGGTGGTGGAGGCAAATCTCCACAAGGCCGGAGTGAATCTGCAGTGGCTGCAAAAGCAGTTACAGGAACAGGGTATATCTCATCCTGAAGAGGTATTCTTAGCTACCTATAATCGTGACAGCGGGGTGCTCTCCATTGATAAATACCAGGATAAATAATCCGGTGAGCTGAAATGAAAAAGGTGATTTATTATAGCCTGGTACTGCTCTTGATGGCAGTCAGCCTGTTCATTATGAACGGTTTTCATTATCTGGCCAGGCCGCACGGCGCAGCGGATAATGTCCCCGTACACATAACCGCACTGAAAACCTCCCTGGAACAGAACAGTTGGGATGAGGCGGAACAGCACTACCAGGCCTTAAGTACCGCCTGGCACAAGATCAAACCGCGTATACAATTCAGTGTGGAGAAGGACGAGATGAATTCTATAGATTTGAGCCTGGCCAGATTAGGCATTTCCATCCGCGCGCAAGACCAAATCCGCGCCGCCATTGAGTTGAGCGAGATTGAAGTCCACTGGAAAGATCTCAGCCATTAGCAGGATAAGGTCAAAACCGCATATGCCGCGCAGTCTCCATAGCCCTTATTATCATAGCCCGGGAAACATCATCGCGGATGGTGTAACTGCCAATAGTTGCGGGCAGCACCAATCTCAGTTTACCGGCTTGGATCTTCTTGTCATGGAGCATATACCTGTATATCGCAGCAGGATTTTCTGGAAATGCGGTCGGCAGCCCCAGGTGGTCAAATAGCTTCAATATGCGTTCCAATTCATCATCACTTAGCATGCCTAAATGGTTGGACAGCAGGGACGCCGCCACAGTACCCATGGCCACCGCTTCGCCATGGCAATACTCCCGGTAATTTCCCATTTTCTCCAAGGCATGCCCAAAAGTATGACCCAGGTTGAGACTGATGCGTACATTGTCTTCCCGCTCATCTTTGGCTACCACCATACTCTTCAATCCGCAACAGCGTAAAATAACGTGTTCCAAAACCGTTTCCTCACGCTTCAGTATCTGTTGGTGATGTTTTTCCAAATAAGAAAATAAATCTGCGTCGAAGGCGACGCCATATTTGATAACCTCTCCCAGCCCGCTTAGGTAGTCTCGCGGTGATAATGTAGTTAAGGTGCTTGTATCCGCCACCACCAGTGCCGGTTGATGAAATGCGCCGATGAGATTCTTGCCCCGGCGGTGGTTCACCGCCACTTTCCCTCCCACGCTGCTGTCCACCTGAGCCAAAAGAGTGGTCGGAATCTGTACGAAACGGACTCCGCGCTGGTAGATGGCGGCCACTAACCCGGCCAGGTCTCCGACCACCCCACCGCCCAGGGCTACTATCAAACTGGAGCGCTCTATCCCGCAGCTTACCGCCCGGTCTATTATCTTCATGGCCTCTTTTATATTCTTATAACTCTCGCCATCCGGCATCAGGGCTGTTGCCACTTCAAAGCCATTCCCGCGCAAGGAGCCTGCCACCTTTTCCCCGTAGAGGGAAAATACTAGCGGATTGCTGACCAGCAAGACCTTGTTTATCCCCGTTCGGGATGCGATCAGTTCGCCTGCCTTGCCCAACAAATCCGCTGCGATTATTATCTCGTACGAACGTTCCCCCAAATCAACCGTTAATTTGGCCACTATCTGCCTCCTTGATTCTGTTATCCCCGCCAATTCATTAACACTGTTCGGGGGGGGTTTTGCGCCGGGTGTTAACTCTCTTGACCTGGGCGATGATTTCGTTGACCAATTTGTTTAATTCCTGTCCGGTGGTATCCACCCGAATGTCAGCACAAGCGTAAAACTCTTCCCGGGCCGCCAGCATCTTTTTTACGTCTTCTACGGTGGTAGCCTTGTTCAGCAGAGGCCGATTGCTTTTTTTATGGCTCACCCGGGCCATGATTACTTCCGGACTGGCCTCCAGGGCTACAAAAATACCGTTCTTTTTCAGGGCGGCCACATTGTCCGGTTGCAAGACCACGCCCCCGCCGGTGGCTATCACCAGGTTGGAACAACGCCCCAGCTTTTGCGCCATCAACTGTTCCTCAGAGCGGAACCTGGTTTCACCATGTTTTCTGAATAACTGGCTAATGGTCATGCCGGTGATGCGTTCGATTTCACGATCCATATCCACAAATTGCAGGTGAAGCCGCTCGGCTAAACGCATACCCACCGTACTCTTGCCGGTACCCATAAAACCAATCAAAACTATATTTTTTCCCATTGCCACACCTTTTTCATATATTTGCGATAAGAGTCATAACAATTCCAGACCTGTTCAACATGGTCGCCGCTGAATTTCTCCAAAAAGGCTCGGGCGATGCCGAAGGCCATCATAGCCTCAGCCACCACCGCCGCAGCCGGGACCGCACATATATCCGACCTCTCCACCGAAGCCCTGGTTTCTTCCCACATTCTGGTATCAACACTGTGCAAAGGTTTGTAAAGGGTCGGAATGGGTTTCATGTAGCCCCTGGCCCAAACAGTCTCGCCGTTGCTGACGCCGCCTTCAAGTCCCCCGGCCCGGTTAGTGCGGCGGTAAATGCCGTGCTTGGTGTCATGAAATATTTCATCATGGACTTGGGAGCCGGTGAGTTTGGCATTTAGAACCCCATCTCCAATTTCTGCCGCCTTGATGGCGGGAATGCTCATCAACAGAGCGGCCAGAGCCGCATCCAGTTTAGTATCCCAGGAGACATAGCTCCCTAATCCGGGAGGCACGCCAACAGCGCCTACTTCAAAACAGCCCCCCAGTGACTCCCCCTCCAAGCGAGCGGCATCAATGGCCGCGATCATGGCCTGAGTCGCTGCCGGGTCGGCACAATGGACTGCTGACGCTTTCAGGTCCTCTTGCAGCAGCTCCCAGTTGGAGAGGTCAACCTCCCGGCCTTGACAACTGACAGCCCCGATAGCAATCACCTGACTATAAATGTATATGTTAAACAAAGCCAAGAATTGTTTAAAAATTGCTCCGGCTGCTACCCGGGCGGCAGTTTCCCGAGCACTCGCCCGTTCTAATACATTACGCATATCGCGGTGATGGTATTTAATCGCCCCGGGCAGATCGGCATGTCCGGGACGCGGAGCAGTCACCTGCCGGGTTTCCAGCAGAGCGCATTCACCGGCCTTCATAATTTCCTGCCAATTTTTATGATCTCGATTGGCAATCATAAACGAGATGGGGCTTCCCAGACTGAGCTTGTGGCGTACTCCGGAAAGCAGCTCTGCCCGGTCTTGTTCGATAGTCATACGTCCGCCCCGGCCGTAGCCTTGCTGCCGCCGCCACATTTCATGGTCGATAAACTCCGCTTCTATCGGTACTCCAGCCGGCAGCCCGGTTACTATTCCCACTAGAGCCGGGCCATGAGATTCTCCTGAGGTTTGAAAATTGAGCATAACCGTTCTCCTGTTTAAATGTTGGGCTACCATCCTGCCGGGGGCTGATCTGCAATCCTGACGCGGCCCGCCACCGGGCTGACTATTACGTAGCGCTGTTCGTTCTGAGAGTTAACAAGCACCACCGTGCCTCCGCTGCGAGGTATCCCCGAGGGTTGAAATATACAGGCCGGAACCCGTCCTATTTGGGTGGGGAAGTTAGGGACTGCGGCATACTGCGCACCCTCCAGATAGTAGCGGGTCGATGTACCGGCCAGATATGAATTGGTGGCATAATAAAAGCGCACCATATTATCCTGACCGGAATAGATGGCCTCCTCTTGGGCGGAGCGCAACACCCAGGCCAGCTGCAGTGCACTGCTGTCCAGACGCTGCCGGGACATGGCTTGCTCTAGAGCAGGGGTTGCCACCGCCAGGCTGAAGGCGGTAATCAATAATACCAAAAGCAATTCCAAGAGGGTAAATCCCTTTTCATCGCAGACCATCTGCGGCCGCTCCCTTCATGAATTCCAGCGGCGGTTCTATATCCAACCATAGTCTTAAACTCATGGCGGCTTGATGGACGAACATGGACAGCCCATCCAGTGTAGCCAATCCCGCTTCCTGTGCCATGTGCAGCAAACGGGTGGTCTGCGGGTTATAGATAATATCACATACCAAGGCGTCCGGTTCAAGTCCGTCCAGGTTTTCAACCGGACACTGGTCGATGTGGGGGTACATGCCCAGGGGGGTGCAATTCACGATTAAATTAGCCGACTCCGACTCAAGCGCAAACGATTCCTGGCTCATGACCAGAGCTTTAATATCACAACTGTATTGACGTCCCAGGAATTCAGCCAGATCCAGAGCACGCCGCCAGTCGATGTCCAGCAGAATAAGACGCCTCCAACCATCCCTGGCCAGTTGACAGGCTATAGCCCGGGAAGCTCCGCCGCAACCTATCAAGACGGCTCCATTCCTTTTTACCTGGAATGGCGACAGAGCCTTCATAAATCCTGCCCCATCGGTATTGTGTCCTACAAGCCATCCCCCGCGATTGACGATAACATTCACCGACTGGCAGGCCACGGCATCCTGGCTCATTTCATCCAAATAGGGTATCACCGCTTCTTTGTAAGGAATAGTTACATTGACTCCGGCCATTCCCAGAGCGCGAACAGCGTTTACCGCGTGTCTCAGGTTGCGTGGCTCAATTTCGAAAGGCAGGTAAATATAATTTAAATCCAGATGCTGCAAGGTTCGATTATGCAGTAAAGGCGACAGGCTGTGCCCCAAAGGGTTGCCGAAAATTCCCAGGCATTTAGTTTGGGGATTGATATCCATAGTGTGCTCCTTTATGTCCCGGAGGCTATATATCCAGGCATTTAAACATAATCGCTCTAGGTTCCGCCAGTTTTGCGCACATTCTTGCGTTTGAGGCGATATAAGACCACTTCTTCCATGGCGCGTGAAATTTTGGTACCCATAAATTCCTTTTTGGCCAGGGGGATCACCAATATGGTAAAAAGCCCGGCCCGGTTACCTCCTAAGACATCGGTAAAAATCTGATCACCCACCACCGCAGTTTGCTCAGGGCCAACCGCCATCAGTTCCATTGCCCGGTAAAAAGCGGCCCGGCGGGGCTTTTTGGCTTCATGGATAAAGGGGATGCCCAAGTAGTTTGCCACCGCCAGACAGCGTTTTGCCTTGTTATTGGACAGGATGCAGGCCTTGAACCCCGCCGCTTTTATAGCTTTAAACCACTCCCCCACCTGTGTTTCCACCACATCGCTGTTCCAGGTGGTGATGGTGTTGTCCAGGTCGAGGATCAGGGCTTTGATATCGCGGTTCTTCAAGGCTTCCACGGGTATGTCTGCCAGAGACGCCACATACAGATCCGGATACAGTTTATTTATCATAATTGCTTTCCTCGCGGCAGGCCCTCATAGTCTGGCCTAGTATCTGTGCGGCCCGTTCCGGAGCCACCGGATTCATATAAAACCCGGTGCCGATCTCCACCCCATTTTGCACCATGAGACGCGGAGATATTTCCATAAACCAATGGAAGCCCTTATCCAACACGCTGTTTACCGGAGCGGTATTTATGCTGATGTTGTAGGCGGGTTGGTCCAGGGTTTCCATCATTGCGCCTATATACGCCTTGCTCAAAATGGCCAGGTCGCCGATTTCTGCATCGCTGATGCCGCCATAATGCTCGCGGTGCTGCTTGGGGATGATCCACGCCTCATACGAAAATCGTGACGCATAAGGGCATAATACCAGAAAATACTCGCTCTCCGCCACTATCCGTATGCTATTGGTAAATTCCGCCTTTATGGTATCACAGATCAGGCAACGCTGGTACTCCTCAAAATAATTTCCAACCGCAGAGCATTGCTTGGGAACGATGGGGTAGGCCAGTATCTGGCTGTGGCTGTGCTGCTGCGAGGCACCGGCAAAAAGGCCGCGATTCTTATAGATTTGAATATATTTGATGCGATCGTCGCCGCGCAGCTCCTGGTATCTCTGTCTGAGCAAGCGGTATAGATGGGCGATATGATCGATATCGCGGTGCTGTATTTCCTGATAATGCCATGGCGTCTCGATAACCACTTCATGGTGTCCCAGACCGTTGAAACGCTCAAAAAGCCCTTCACGGGAGCGTTGCAATTCCCCCTCCAGGTTGAAAGCAGCAAATTTGTTGGGCACGGTGCGCACCAGCCAACCCGGTGTATCAGGAGAGCTGCCCGGAAGCCTGATGGCAAGAATCTCGGGAGTGGTTCTGCCCTCATGACCCTCGCAAAAGGGGCAGTCGCTGCCATCGAAATTAGC
>DHGD01000052.1 GCA_002402575.1 Syntrophomonas sp. UBA4807 | reverse complement strand
ATCACAGTTATCCCCATGTAAAGACACTGGATGAATTAAGAAGTATTGCCTCAAGCTGTAACCTCTGCCGCTTGCGGGAGGGATGTCAGCAGGTGGTATTCGGTACGGGCGATCCTAATACCCGTCTTCTGCTGGTGGGTGAGGGCCCGGGGAAAGATGAGGACGAGCAGGGCCTGCCTTTTGTGGGCCGGGCCGGGCAATTGCTGGACAAAATCCTGGCTGCAGCAGAGTTGCAGCGCAGTCAGGTCTATATAGCCAATGTGGTAAAATGCCGCCCCCCGGGCAACAGGCTGCCCAATCCCGATGAAGTAAAACAGTGCCGCAATTATCTGGAGGCGCAGATTCGGATTATTGACCCTGCCATCATCGTTTGTCTGGGATCAATGGCCAGCCAGGTTATAATTGACTCTGCGGCCAGGATAACCAAGATCCGCGGAACCTGGCTCACCCGTCAGGGCAGGAGCATAATCGCTACCTTTCATCCCGCCGCCCTGCTGCGCAACGAGGCTTATAAAAGGCCTACCTGGGAAGACTTCAAGGCTATACGTCAGGCCTACCGGGAGTTGTCGGCCAGATAGATGGCAATACCTGTGAGGAGACTCATTTGGAACTGATCATAAAGACCGAAGACGATATGAATAAGCTGGGGGAGATGCTGGCCCGGATGCTTACCAAACGGGACGTGGTATGCCTGCATGGCGTCCTCGGGGCCGGCAAGACCACCCTGGTGCGAGGTATTGCCAGAGGCAAGGGATACCCGGGACGGGTGACCAGCCCTACCTTCACCCTGATGAATATTTACCCGACCCAGGATCCCATATACCACTTTGATTTCTACCGCCTCGAAGGTGGTGGTTTGGTCGACCTGGGGCTGGAGGATTATTTGGAGAAGGAGGGGCTGTGCCTGATTGAATGGCCCGAAGTTGGCTCCGGGTTTCTTCCCGAGGAGGCTGTGCACATATATATCAGCCTGACAGAAGACGATTATGAACGGGAAAGGCTGGTTCGTATCGAGGCCGGGGGAGAAGATGGCCGCCGCAAAATAAAGGAGTTGGAACAGATTGTTGATACTGGCTGTTGATAGCGCCACTCAGGTGGCAGGAGTGGCCCTGGCGGAACATGACCGGGTGGTTTGCGAAGAATTTGTTAACTTCAGGCGCAACCACTCCGAAATCCTCCTGCCCTTAATCGACCGGGTAATGAAGGAAAGCCAGTGTGATTGGCCGCAAATCGCAGCCTTGGCAGTGACTGCGGGCCCGGGCTCATTTACCGGCTTGCGTATCGGCATGGCTACGGTCAAAGGACTGAGCCTGGCCACAGGTCTGCCCGTCGCCCCCATATCCACACTGGATGTCCTGGCCCATAATGTGGCCGGGAGTACGGCCCTGGTTGCCACTTTACTCGATGCCCGCCGTGATGAAGTCTATTTCACATGCTATGATGCGGAGGGACGCCTTCCACAAATACTAATGCCTATGAAGGCCTGCTCACCACAGCAGGCCGCCCGCGAGATAATGGATCTGATGGCAGCCACTGGCCGCAGGCAGGTAATCCTGTTGGGGGACGGTGTGGCGCCATACCAGGGATATTTTTCGGAACACCTGGGCGAATATATTTTGCCGGTCGGTCCCCATGTGATGCTGCCCCGGGCCGCAGCTCTGGCCAGTCTGGCCTGGGAAGCCCTGGACCGAGGCCAAATGGTTGACGGCCTTACTGTTAAACCGATATACTTGCGCTTGTCTGAAGCTGAATATAGACTGCAAAAAGGAGTATCATAACTGTGATTCAGGAGTATATGATACGCAAGATGACCGGGCGTGATTTGGACGAGATTATGCAGATTGAATTGGAGTCTTTCAGCCTGCCCTGGTCGCGGCAATCCTATGAAAATGAACTCAGCAATCAATACGCCACCTATATGGTAGCCGACTGCGAAGGAGACGTGGCCGCCTATGGGGGCATTTGGATAGTAGCTGACGAAGCCCATATCACCAATGTGGCTGTTGCCCCGCAGCATCGCCGACAGGGGATGGGAACCCGGGTGCTTCTGGCCCTGGTGGACGTAGCCCGGCAAAAGCGGGCCAGCCGGATCTTTTTGGAGGTAAGGGTCTCCAATGATGCCGCCCGCTCGCTTTACCGCGGGCAGGGTTTTAAAGCAGTCGGGATGCGGCCCAGGTATTACTCTGACAACGATGAAGACGCTGTCGTCATGATGCGTCAGTTGTGATAAACCATATTGAGGGATAATATATGAATGACATAAACATACTGGGGATTGAAACCTCCTGCGATGAAACCGCTGCCGCTATAGTGAAGAATGGTGAAGAAATCCGTTCCAATGTGGTGCAGTCACAGATAAGTTTGCACCAGAAGTTCGGCGGGGTAGTGCCTGAGGTGGCCTCGCGCAAACATATCGAGACTATAACCGCAGTGACCCAGGAGGCTTTTGTTCGGGCCGGGCTCGATTACCGCGACATAGATGCGCTGGCGGTTACCAACCGTCCCGGCCTGATCGGCGCCCTGCTGGTGGGCGTGAGTTTTGCCAAATCACTGGCCTATGCTTTAGGCAAGCCTCTAATCGCCGTAAACCATCTCCATGGCCATATATATGCCAATTTTTTGGAAAATCCCGGGATAGCTTTCCCTTGCGTCTGTTTGGTGGTTTCGGGGGGACATACCAGTCTGCTCTATATGCCCTCCCATCATGAATATCAGCTCATCGGAGAGACCCGCGATGATGCGGCCGGGGAGGCTTTCGACAAAGTGGCCCGTTTCCTCGGCCTGGCTTACCCGGGAGGTCCTTCGGTGGAGAAAGCGGCCCGCCAGGGCCAGCCGGGTTTATATAAACTACCCCGCATTTTCCTCGACCGGGATAATTTCGAATTCAGTTTCAGCGGTCTCAAGACAGCGGTCATGAACCTGTGGCGCAAACTGGAGAAGAACGGTCAGGCCGATGTTAACAACATGGCCGCAGAATTTCAGGCTGCTTTGGTTGAGGTACTGGTGGAAAAGACCATACGTGCGGCTGAAAAATACCAGGTAAGAACCGTGCTCATAGCCGGAGGCGTGGCAGCCAATTCTGCATTGAGGGGCACTCTGGCAGAGAAGGCTCAAGCTCAAGGCCTGGAGGTGTTTTATCCGTCCCTGTCCCTGTGCACCGATAACGCTGCCATGATTGCGGGCCGGGCTTATGTCCAGTATGTGAGCCGGGACTTTGCATCACTGGACCTCAATGCCTACCCTGGTCTTTTGTCCCTGTGAAAAATCCCTGTGGATATTGTGGATAAGTCTGTTGATAAGTGGACATTATATCCGGCCTAATCCAATCATCTGATATAATCAAGGTTAGTCACAAAACCCTCCAGCTAATTCAAAAATGGGCTGTGGATAACCGAAAAAAGGAGAATGAATTTGCATCCGGTACTGATTACAATTGGTTCGTTTACAGTTTACTCCTGGGGAGCTATGCTGGCTGTGGCAGTATTGGCGGCTATTTGGGGTATCGGCCGTTTAGCCCGGCGCGAGGGTTATGATGACAACCTGGCAATGGATCTGGTTATCCTTTCTGTACTGGCAGGATTAATAGGAGCCCGTCTGGCCTATTTTATCATCTATGACTGGCAGAACTTTATCGTCAACCCCCTGGTGCTGTTTAAAATTGGTCCCAACGGCATCGAAGGCATGATCTGGTATGGAGCCTTCATAGGCGGATTGATAGCTTTCGGCATATATGTATGGAAAAAAAGGCTGTCTTTTTGGAAAATCGCCGATATGTTCAGCCCTTATCTGGCCTTGGGTTACGCTCTGGTGAGAATAGGCTGCTTCCTGCGCGGGTGCTGCTATGGCAATATTACTGACAGTCCTCTGGGCATGGTGTTCCCATATGTTGACAATCTCCATCGCTATCCCACCCAATTGTTTAGTTCAGCCTTAAATTTGCTGTTATTTGCCTACCTGTTGTGGCTGTACGACAGACGCCGATATACTGGGCAGGTTTTTCTGTCCTACCTGTTGGGTTACGGAGTTTATCGCTTTACAATTGAATTTTTCCGCTATAGTGTTTACCATGTGGGCCCTTTTACTTTGGGACAGATATATACGGCGGGCTTGCTGGCGGTGGGTGCGGTCTTGTACTATTGGCGCTTGAAACAGTGTGACGGCGCGGTATATGTGCCGAGAAACAGGAAACGGATATGAAAAATCGCCCTCCTGCGGATGTGGATAAGGAGCAAATCAGATGTCAGATAAAGCAGCGCCGCCAAGCGATGTCCTCCGGCGAGGTGCGGGACTACAGCCTGCAGATATGCCAAAAGCTGCTGCAGTTAGAGCCTCTGCGTGAGGCACGGGTGATAATGGGGTATATGAGCATAGGCCATGAGGTTGACATCAGCCTGATGTTGGAACACTTCACCAGGCCGGAGCGCACTCTGCTTTTGCCCCGGGTTGAAGGCCGGCACATACAGGCGGCGCCCTTCACCACGCTGGATGCCCTGCGGAAGAGCGCTTATGGCATATTGGAACCGGTGGGCACAGCCTGGGACCCCCAGCAGATTGACGCGGTCCTGGTGCCGGGTTTAGCATTCGATTACCAGGGCTACCGCATCGGATATGGCAAAGGGTATTATGACCAGTTCCTGCCCCGGCTCAGGAAAAATGCCTTCCTGTGCGGAATATGTTATGAATTTCAGGTAATTCCCTTCTGCGATCCGCACCAGCAAGACTATCCCGTGGATTGGATAGTGACTGAGCGCTCCGAACTTATGATAAACGAAGCCTATTTTTAAACTGACACACCTGAATGCCTGTCTGCCGCTATGTCTCCATAGTCAACCATTAGTAGGACCTGGGTGGCAAGGGCTACACGACCCCTTGGCTGCTCCAGGTTGGTCTGGAGTTTCGGATAGCATATCCTACCGTCCTTAGGCAATAGTTCGCCTCATTTGTGGAAATAAGTCGTACAGTGTATAATAAAACACGAATAAAGCATTACCGCGAGTGACCCTTCCAGAGCTGGCGGCGGACATTTCCGCTTGTTCTGGGGCGGGCGGTTAGTAATTGTATTATAGACAGGGAGGGGATCGGGTATGAAAGACGAGGATCTCGCCAAATTATTGCTGGACAAGATTCCTGGTAAACGCATCAGTTGTGCCGAGGCCAGAAAGTTGGCTGAAGATCTGCAGATCGAGTTGTTCCGCTTCAGGACCTTGTGCGATCTGGTCGGAATAAGGATATTTAACTGTCAATTAGGGTGTTTCTAGGTAACTTAGTAAGACTAGCCCGGGGAGGGGGTCTTAAATGCGTGATAACTATGGAAGAGCTATAAGTTATATTAGAATATCAGTTACCGACCGCTGCAACCTGCGCTGTCGATACTGTATGCCCGAAACGGGTATCAGCAAGCTGGATCATTCACAGATACTATCATTTGAGGATACTGTTGCCATAGCCGAAGCGGTCAGCGATCTGGGTATTAGCAAAATCAGGCTTACCGGGGGAGAACCTCTGGTAAGGCGGAACATAACTGGATTGGTGGGAAGGCTGGCGGAAATACCAGGAATTGAAGAAGTAACCTTGACCACCAATGGCACCCTTTTTGAACAAATGGCCAAGTCCTTACATTCCCAAGGTCTGAAACGGGTTAATTTTAGCATGGACAGCCTAATCGCTGAAAAATACAGGTTTATAACCCGCGACGGCTCGCTGCAAGATGCCTGGAAAGGCATCTTGGCGGCTATGGAATTAGGCATGAACCCGGTAAAGATAAACACCGTCATTATCAAAGGATTTAATGATGACGAGATCTTACAGTTTGCGGATCTGGCTTACCGCTTTCCGCTGCAGATCCGGTTCATTGAGTTCATGCCGGTTGGCGACTTATTGTTCTGGGATCAGAGCAGAGTAATCAGCATACAAGAAGTGAAAACCATCATAGGCAAACAGTATAATCTGCTTCCCACCCTGCAGGCAGGCAATGGTCCCGCCGAGCAGTTCAAGCTGGAAGGCGGCCAGGGCGGGGTCGGATTCATAAGCCCGCTTAGCAATCATTTTTGCGCCAAATGCAATCGCATTCGCCTGACCGCGGAAGGCAAACTCAGGACCTGCCTGTATGATTATCATGAGACTGACCTAAAATCTGCTCTCGTGGAGGGCATTGGCAGGGCTGAATTAGCCCAGCTTATAGCTCAGGCTATCAGCCGCAAACCCGAACGGCATCACATGGATTGCGGCTGGGGCGAGAACAATAATCGCAAGATGTATCAAATAGGGGGATAAACGTGGAATTCACCCACCTGAACTTATCGGGCCGGGCCCGCATGGTAGATGTCAGCGGCAAAGCGGACAGCATTCGCCAGGCCCGTGCCGCGGCGGTTGTTAAGATGAAGCCCGAAACCCTTCAGGCCATCAAAGAGGGGGCTATTATCAAGGGCGACGTCCTGGCGGTAGCCCAGGTAGCTGCTGTTATGGGAGCCAAACAAACCCCGCATCTCATCCCTATGTGCCATCCTTTAATGATTGCGGCGGTGGATGTGGAATATAGATTTGACACTGAAGCCTCCCAACTGCACATCGAGACTATGGTAAGATCAACCGGCAAGACCGGCGTGGAGATGGAAGCCATCACCGCAGCAACTACAGCCGCCTTGACCGTTTACGATATGTGCAAAGCGGTGGATCGCTGGATGGAGATCACCGACATTTGTCTCCTGGAGAAAAGCGGGGGCAA
>DHGD01000165.1 GCA_002402575.1 Syntrophomonas sp. UBA4807 | reverse complement strand
GGGGGGAACCGGCGCCACCGCCAGTGAAAAAGCGAATAATATCATGACTGCCAGACACAGCGCTGTTTTTCGGCTTCTCATCGGATCGCCTCCCTTTTCTTTCATCAGCGGTTTACTTTTCACAGCAAGGTTAATTTATGATAGTGACTGCGTCTTTGACCTGATCCCATACCACCTGGGCGCCGAAAGCCTCCGCCAGGAACCTGACCGGCAGCATGGCGCGGCCTCTATGAATGTGCGGCGCGGCATCCATGAGGATGTCATTGCCGTTTACCGTGAGATGAGGACTATCAATCTGCATACTCACGGTGGTGCCATTGCGCTTCAGACTGACGGTGCGGGTGTTTTCATCCCAGCCGATATCATTCTCCCGCACGCCCAGAATTTGGGCCACAAATCTGACCGGGAGATAAGTGCGGCCGTTCATTATGTAGGGAGCGATGTCCATGCGGTATGGCGTCCCGTCAATAGTCATTATCAAGCTATCAATAATCATGGAACCCTGAGAAGGAATCAATTGCCCCGCGACCGCATTGACTGCCAGGTATACTGGCGCATTGAAATAATCCTTTTCAAGATCAGCCGCGATCCCCTCATCACCTGCTCCGATGAGTTTGTTAATCATGCCTCCGCCTATGGCCACGTTTATATCTCCGGGGCGGGTGGTTTCCCCGACTTGATACACCAGATTGCTCAAATTAACTACATCCCTGACATCGTTCCGGAAAATCGAATTATCATTAAACTGGATGTAACAGGCTGGGTCTCCAATTTTAAATGAAGCCTGGCCGCCAAAGAGCTTGCCGGGCTTGTTCCAGTCGCAGCCGCCGTATAGGGTAACATCAGCCGGCTCACCGTTGACGCTCACAGCCGGCCGCTCCGCAAAGCTGACTGATTGTGGCAGTTCCAAACTTATAAACCACTCTCCGTCTGGCCTGAGGTAAATATTATCGACCGGCGTAAAGCTGTCCGGGCTGGTTTCTTTTATGGTTATTTCTCCGGCCTGGCCTGAGGCTCCCGGCTCGATGCGGGTTTTGACTGCAGACAGCTCAACGCTGGCTGTCACTTGCCCGACTGACACCTGCCCGCTGAATCTTCCGCCCAGAGTTACGGTAATATCACCCAGGGGTACCTGAGGAAGAGTGGCTATTTTCAAGCCCTCCAGGTTTATCTCGTCGCAATCTTCATCTATTTCCAGCTCCAGGGCGCGATTGTCCTCTGAAATTGATTTCCATTCAATATTCTCAATTTCCAGGTCATTGAAATCACTTTCGGTCATATACCAAAGAATGCCGTCATTCAAGGTCAATGAAAAAACCTCGCCTTCATAGAACCAGCTCGGGGTGGTCAGATAGATGCAGTCAATCTCCTGGCCGCGGTCCGCCGGATAAATCTTGTCCAGGGAGGTATTTTGCACTTCCACATCGTAAGGGACATCAGCCGCCAGGGACAGCGCGGGCACAGATAACAGCATCGTCACAAGTATCAGCCTGGCCAGCATCCTGGAGATCTTCAAATATACCGCCTCCTCTATAGAAAGGTACTACACCGTCCAAGGATATTCCTATTTTACCACTTAATCGCCGTTACAGCCTGTTACTTTCAGTTACGCCGCGATAAAACATTTCTTGCAGCATCCTCCAAAATAAAAGCCCGGCTGTTGCCGGGCTTTTATTTTTACTGGGGTTAAGACATACTAGCGGGTGATTGTCACTACCTGAGTAGCGGCATCCCAAGCTACGTCGGCTCCGAAGGCCTGCGCCACGAAGCGGATAGGCAGGCATACACGCTCGCCGGTGTTGATCGGGGCGACATCCATGGTTATGGGCGCGCCGTTAACCAACAGGGTAGTGGAACCAACCTTCAGCTGAACCACTTTGTCGCCTTTCATCAGGGTCACGGTCTGGTTGGCCTGATCCCAGATGATGTTGGCTTCGGTCACGCCCAGAGCGTAGGCCACGAAGCGAACCGGCAGGAAGGTTCTGTCGCCGGAGATGAACGGAGCATAGTCAGCGGTCATGGCTACACCGTTCACAGTGTAGGTCATGCTGCCGATGGTAAAGGTAGCGTTCAGGGTCTCAGGGCTGAGAGCTTTGGCGTTTACCACGCTGAACACTTTGTCATCAGCATAATCGGAGAAGTCGTCGATTATGTCATCGTCAACGCCATTCAGCTTGTTGACCATTTCGCCTTTGAGGGCAACAGCCACCTCAGTGGATCTTACCCGGGTGTCCAGGTCATACTTGACTTCATAGATGAGGATTTCATCGACCTTGGCCGTTCTAAGTTCATTGCTAAACTCAATGTAGCACTTGTCGTTATCATCACTGAGAGCGATTTTAGGGGTCACTTTGTCGCCGTTGACTTTTACTTTGGGTTTGGCAGACCATTCCACACCATTGGGCAGGTCTAAAATCAGATCATAGCCTTCATCATCGTAGGTACCATCTTGATCGGGTTGCAAGCTCTTCTTCTTGGTCTCGACGATCTTGATGTCTCCGGCCACCACGTTCAGAGCGGCCAGGTCGACCTTGGGAGCGTCAGCGGTGACGGTAGCGGAAGCGATGATTTCGCCGACAACCGCTTCGCCTTCGAAGTCGCCGTCAACGGTAACGGTGATGTCGCCTAAGGGAGCTTCCGGAGTGGTGGCGATTAAAAGTCCTTCCAGTTCGATTTCGGTTTCAGTGTCACCGTCCACAGTGACCTCGAACCATGCGCTCTGGTTGTCATCATAGAATCCTAAGCACTCTACTTTGCCTTCACCAATAGCACTTGTTCCAGTAAAATCACTTTTTTCCAGATACCAGTAAGCGCCCTCGCTCAGGGTCATGGTGAACTTGTCGCCTTCGGCGAACTGACCGGCAGCTTCCAGCTTAACCATGTCTACTTCTTTGTTGTAAACCGCCTGGTAGATGTCTACATCGGAAGTATCTTCAGCAGATACAGCGGCAGCGGTATCGCCGACATAAGCCGGAACAATTGATGTGTCGTCGAAGTCGGCTTCATCCAGCACTGCTTCTACTTCCACTTCCACATCTCCTTCTTCAGCATCAGGGAAAACGGTTACGTATGCGTCATCTATTTTAATTTTATCGCCAAAAATAGAAGAGACGTGCGTAACAGTAATGATTAACTCGTCAGGATCTCCGATTGCAGCATTGACGGCCAGGTTATAACTGCCATCCATAACCGCATCAGGAGCGTCGCTATCCCATTCTATGCCACTGGGCAGTGTAAGGATAAACTGATCGTTAACACGCAGAGCTCCGGGCAGGTTTTCCTTGAAGGTGATGTCCGCCAGCTTCTGCTTACTGCCAACGGTGATTCCCTTGGCGGTGGCGGTGGTCACGGTGACTTCGCCGTCGCCCTGGGTACCGATGGTGCAGTCTTTGCTGTAAGACCATACCTGATGCTCGTCTTCCACGCCCTTCACAGTTATCGCAGCAACGATTTCATCGGGTGCGCCAGCTTTTACCAGCACATTGTTGAAGAGCAATTTAATATAGTCGGCATCTTTTAGTTGGCCTTCAGTGATATTGAACTTTATAACGTACTCATCAGCATCGCCACTAACCCACTCAGGTGAAAAAGTAGTCGCTGTTCCTTCAATATAAGCATTGTTCAGAGCAGCTTCAATAGCTGCTTCGGTTGGAGCAGTTTTGAAATCCACCTTATCAGGAAGATTCATTTCTACATAGATAGAATCACAAGACTCTACTTCACTAATCTTAACAAAGCCAAGATTAGTTGCATCATCGCTGCTTTCCGAAATGCCTTCAGCGGTGGTAAAGGTGACCTTCACCGGGTCTGCGGCGAATGCGGGGACTGAGATGACCATGGTTGCCAGCATGGTTAATACCAGCAGTAAAGCTAATTTGCTTTTAAATTTCCGCAATTTGTTTTCCTCCTTGTTAGAATTAAGTATGGGGATAAATCCCTGGATAAAAATAGAGGTGATCAGAGCGTCTCACTCTGTCTTGCAGGTGATCTTCAACTGAAAGCTAAAAGCTAGACTCTTCCCTCCTTTTGGCTGCCGGGCAAGGTTTTCCGGCTTTTTTCTAGTCCGGCATTTTGCAACTCATTTGGCAAGCTGCTGGACTACCTGTTTTATTTAGACAACTGGAAGCCAGAATTTGTTCCCAATGAGAGCAATTTTTTTCAAATAAAGCATCCCTCGGCTGCCGCTGTTTAAATATAGATGCTTCCCCAGCCAGGCGGCAGCATAGCCAGGGCGTTCCTCCCGGGTATGTCCCAGTCATATTTCCAAAGCGTTTGCCGAATCTGCTAATATTACCCACTCCGCGTTTATTGAATCACCGGTTTTTTTCCATGTTATAATGTATAAACCTGGATACTGGGAATGCGCGTTTATCCTTGAAGAGGGTTTTCCCGGACAAAAGTCTAATTTAATTAAAGAAATAACATAAAATTTTAATAAATTTTCCAGCCCCGGGGAACTTTTTACCTGGCGGCTATGTCTAATAAACTAACCAGGCTTATGCTTGGGAACCGGGAGTTGTTACAGACTTGGTTCCGGTAAACGATCTGATAAAAGCGGCCCAGGGGGGCAGCATGGAAGCCTTCGAAGAACTGGTACAGTTGTACCAGGATCGGGTCTTTACCCATTGCAGTCACCTGGCCAGCAATAGTTTCGACGCACAGGATTTGGCCCAGGATGTTTTCGTGCAGGCCTTCCGCAATATCCGCTCCTTCAGGCAAGATTCGGATTTCGGCACCTGGCTGCACCGCATCGCCATCAACCTGTGGATCAATTACTGCCGCAAGCATAAAAAAGCGGTGGTTATATCCCTGGATGAGCCGCTGGTACTGGGAGATAATGAATTGAGCCGCGAGCTGGCCGCCGTTCAGGATTCCCCTCTGGAAGTCTTGGAGCGGACTGAGCTGGCGGATCTGCTCAAAAGGGCTTTGGACCGCATTCACCCGGACTATAAAACTGCTCTGGTGCTGCGGGAGATGGAAGGTTACAGTTACGAAGAGATCGCCTCAATCCTGGGGTGTTCCCTGGGGACGGTGAAGTCAAGAATCAACCGGGGCCGTAAAGCGTTATTGAAAGAACTCAACCGCCGGTAGTTTATGGTCTGCCGGAGATTAAGTAAATCATCATCTGTCAATGCTTCATATAATGTTAGCAAAAAGGCGTGAATAGCGATGAACTGCAAGGAAGCCAGACAACTGATATCGCCTTACCTGGACGGGATGCTGGAGGGCAAAGAGAGAATGACGGTGCAGCAGCACTTGGATCATTGCTCGCTGTGTCGCGAGAATTATCGCGATTTGTCCCAGCTGTCAGGTATGCTGCGCTCCATGGGGAAAGATATCAAGCCTGCTCCGGCGGGTTTTACTGATACCGTCATGCTGGCAGTACGAGAAGACGCGCTGTTAAATAAGCCTAATCGGTTCGGGTCCCTAGGCCGCTACTGGAAAAAAGCCGTGCCCGCAGCTGCAGCGGCAGTTTTACTCGTTTTCTATGCCATTCAGGGCATTCCCGGCATAAGCAATAGCGTTACCCAGATAGCCGAGCAAAACGGCGCCGGCCAGGCACAGAACCCGCCCTATGTTGCAGAAAACCCCAGTCCTGCTCCGGCGGCGTCTCCCAGTAAGGACCATGACAATCCGATATCCGCTCCTCAGGTCACAGCCACAGCCGATCCGGGCAGCGATACTCCGTCTCACGCCACCTCCACTCCGGTTCTGCTCAGCGTGGAAAACCGCAATATATTGACTACCATGCTGGTCATAGACAGCAGTAAAGATTCCGGGGAAGTGGATACTCAGGTCGGCAAAATCGCTGCTGAATACTCCGCCGCCTCAGAGCGGCTCGGGCAGCAGGTCAAAGAAGGGGTCACCTACAGCCTGATGAAGATCACGGTTGACCGTAATCAGGGAGAAAGCCTGATTAGCCGTCTGAATACGGTAGGTACAGTAGTCAGCCGCCAGGAAGACCGCCAGGATATTTCACAGGCCTATACCCAGGCCCTGGAACAGTTCCTCAGCCTCAGCACCCGGCTGGGTGCAGCTAAAGACCCGGCGGAGATAAAATTGCTGGAGCAACAGGTAGATGGGCTGCAAAAGCAATTAGGGGTCTGGAATCAAAAAGCCGGGGTGCAGACTATAGTGTTGTGGATTACCGATTAAGTGGAGAGATTCAGCTTAAGAACATAATCAGGCCGCCGTTTCAGAGTGACGGCGGCCTTTCTATTCATCTATCCTGAGCGTCGCGCGAGCAAGCGTACGCCTGCGCTACCGCGACAACCTGCCTGGAACTCTGAGCCTATATCTTTACCAACATCATAGCGGCCTCGGCCCTGGTCAGATAACGCTGCGGATTGAACCAGCCCTGCCACAGCGAAGGCAGGAGACCTCGCTGAAAGCCGCGCGCGACTGCGCCCCGGGCCCAAGCAGGCACCAGGCTTATATCTTCCGGGAGCAAGCCCGGTGGGGCAGAATCCCTTCCCGATAGCTCCGCAGCGCGGTCCAGTATCAAGGCTGCCTCACTGCGGGTGGCAGGCTGAAAGGGCCGCAATGAGCCGTCATCATAGCCTTCCACCAGCCCGTGCTGCCAGGCCGCGTTTACCGCTGCCATACTCCAACCGGGCAAAGAGGCGGCGTCGCTGAAAGGGGCCGCCTCGCCCTGGGTTGTTAATCCCAAACAGCCTGCCGCCATGACTATATATTCCAGCCGGGTGATGGCATTATCCGGGCGGAAGGTGCCGTCGTCATAACCGTGAACGACTCCTAGCCTTGCCAGGGTTTCGATTTCCGCTTTGGCGCTGCTGCTGGCGATATCAGAAAAGGCTGCCGCCGGCTCAGTTACCGGATAAGCGTCAATCTGCACCTCTATGCTGGCAACCGCGCCGGTTGTGGCATCCACCGCCACGGCCCTCATTTTATTCTCATCAGGCAGCTGGTTCAGCAGCAGGCTGAAGCTACCGTCCGCCTGCGGCTGCACCCCCACCCTGCTGCCATCCTGGCGGTAAAGCGCGACCCGTTCGGCACTGCTGTTTCCATGAATTATAAGGGCGCCATTGAGCAAGCTGATCTTCATACTCAAGAGCGGAGCCGCTGCGCCGGTATCCTTAAAAGCCTCCACTGCGGCCAGAATATCGGCGTCGCCCCCGCCGCTAAGGAGGGTGACCTTAACCGGCCGGCCGGCCGCCAGGTCTTCGGGACCTACCGCAAACCCGGCGCTTGCTACCAGAGTATTAGCCTCGCACTGATAGGAGGAACCATCGGTCATGGTCAATCTTCGGCGAGCGGGATCATACCCGGCCAGGATCTTAGATACCTGCTCAGCGGTTTCAGCCATATCCAGCCGGTTCACCCGTCCTTCCGGGGTGAATATCACCCGCAGCCATGACCCTGGCTCAAAAGCAGGGCGGGCCATGATGCTGCCCCAGCGGAAGGCCTGACTATTCTCACTCAGGCTGCATTCCCTAATTTTATTGTTATTGTCGAACAAATACAGCTTATCAGCGGTTTCGTTGTAATAGATGACCCGACCATAAACCACTTCACTGAAGGCCTGCACCTGCAGCAATTTCTCTGTTTCCGGCAGCAAAAGGCCGATCATATAATCGCCGCCGGACAATTCCCGCCAGGTAACCGGCTGGCCGTCCCGGTACAGCGAGGCTCCGGGGAAAAGGCCATATTCCCGGCCGGTGCTGGTGATTACAGTACTGTCCGCGGCCCCCAGACTGTCAATCCTGGCGATCACCAGTTCTCTTTCCACGGTGGCATAATTAACCCGGCGGGTTTGCGGGGTAACCAAAAGCTTGACCCGCATGCCGGGGATAAGATGTTCGATGTCCAAATTCTCGGCGTATCCGTAGGGAAGCGCTTCCCTCATAGCCCCTGCCATGTTGTTGGAAGCTGTTATGTCGCCCCACGGCTCCATGGTGTAAGGCTCATCCTGGTTCAACAACCAGATCTGGCGGCGTTCCTTATCTACCCGGCTGATATTGCCGTTTACAGTCACAGCTGCGGCATTGACCTGCCAGAGCAGCTGATTGAGGGGATTGACTGACGCTTGTATATGCGCTCCGGTCAGGAACTCGGAACTGTCCTGAATGACGGTGTCATTAACCCTCACCCGTCCGCTCCGGATACTGTCCTCTTCCAGGTAATAGCCGCCATCCCGGCTGAAGGGGCTGGACTCCATGATGATGCTGCCAGACAGGCTATCAATCAGCTGCACTCCGCCGCTTTCCCACTCTTTGCTGAACAGATAAGCCATCTTGCTGTCCCAGTAAATTTCGGCGCCAACCGCCAAAGAGGTTGACAGCTTATTGTTTTCCCTGGAGAACAAGCGGGTCTGATCGAAAGAATCTCCGTTATCAAGTACCAATTTACCGTCCTGAATGCCGGTCACGGTGCTGTGCTGCATGATCTCCCCGTAGGCCAAAGCAAACAACTGCCCCACCGAGGTCGCGCTCAGGCCGGCGGCGGTCACGGTTACGGTATACTCTCCGGCGGCGGCATCGGGTATTTGCACCTGCTCTACATTGTTCAGCCGGTCCGGAGTTCCCGTGTTGCGAAAATCGTTGCCATAATAGATATTGCCGTTGGGGGCTATAACCGTCAGGTCCAGGTTGTTGACCAGAGTCCGGCTGTCAGTCAGGCCCGCGGGCGGATCGGTCCAGGCCAGGGTAGCCTTAAAAGTTTGACCTGGCTTATCCATAACGAACCGGTATTGCTGGACCTCCCCCTGTGTCACCCGGGCGTTGTCCACATATTTGCTGCTGCGGTCGGCCAGTGAGAGGACGGTATTGCCAATGTCCAAAATGCCGAATCCCTGCGCCGGGATAAGCGAAGCGGGCAGAGACCTGGCCCCGTTGATTAAGAGGGCCTTTAAGAGGGCGGCACTGGGGTTGGTCAGATCACGGTAATCCTGCAGGTATTCGCATAAGAGTGCCAAGGCCGCGCCGGTTACCGCCGTGGCCATGCTGGAACCTCCCATAACGGTATAGTTGCCGTTGGTAGGGAAGTTGCTCTCAACCAGGCTGGAGCAAGTGGAAATAACACTGGAACCGGGCGCCAGCAGATCCGGCTTAATCCTGCCGTCCTGGGCCGGGCCGCGACTGGAGGAAACAGTGATCTGGCCGGTGTCCTGGTTGTCAATATCCATGGCCGGCCGGGGCACCTGGCTGGAACCAATAACCAAAGCATTCTTGCTGTTGGCCTCGGAGCTCAGAGACCCTGCATTAGGGCCACTGTTTCCGGAGCCAAAGAGGGGCAGAAAATCGTTATATTCGAATACGAACTGGTCTATTTGCCGGGTGCTGGCCTGGTAGCTGTTGCCGCCGCTGCCCCAGCCATTGACATGGATACGCACCCCGGCCTGATAAGCCGGCATAAACAGATCGGCCATGGCAGAGGGTACCCGGATGTTGTTCTGCTTGTCCAGGAGAGCCTGAAAGTACAGGGCAGACCCCGGCGCTAAGCCGCGGTATTTACCCTGTGAAGAAGCTCCGCTGGCGGCGATGATGCCGGCCATATGGGTGCCGTGACCGACAGGGTCGTCAGGCAGGGCACGGTCGGTATAAGATTTCAGCATGGCCACCCGGGGCATTCTGCCGTCCTCGCTCTTGAGGTCGGGGATGATGCTGCTGAGGCTGCCTTTATCCAGGCCGCTGTCGGCTATGCCCACTATCTGCCCCTGGCCGGTCAGCCCTCCGGGGAATATGTAGTCGCTGTTTAAAGGGGAGGCATTTACGATATCAGCAGCCCGGTCGCTGAAAAAACCAGGGGATGAAATCTGTTCCGCCTGCAGCGGGGAGTTAAACCAGGAGCATAACATTACTAGAAGCAAAATCCAGGCAAGCACAGCTCGCCCTGGTCTGACCAATCTATCCATCAACATCTTATTCTCCGCTTTAAAATTGGCTGCGACGCGGCGGCCTGGTTTCAATTTTTCTGGCATTTGTATCTAGTGCCTGTCCCCGCCAAATGCAGTAAGACACTGAAATTAAGACTTATAAATACTTTTTTGCATTTATTATCATATTACGAACAATTCTGTAAACAACTTTCGCTTTCCTGCCGTTAATTTCTGCTATATATTTTTGCCCTGGCCATTTTTGCCCAGTTTTCCCAGCCCGTTGTGAAGCAGGTCCAGGGAGCCTGCCAACAGGCGCGCCGCCTCGAGAAGCAGCTGCTCGCTGCTGTGGGTCCGGCCCGCCTGTTGCTGCAAAGCCTCGTAAAGCTGACGTCCGGTGTGCAACTGCTGAATAATGTGGCTGGTGCTGCTCAGAGCAGATTCCTGCAGCCCATTGCGCATACGGACGAGCGTACCGCCATCTGCGTGTTGCTCCAGATCCGCTATGCAGCGCCAATCCAGATAGCCGTAACAGCAGTCATTTTTGATCCGGGCAGCGCGCATTTTTATGGGTATGAATATCCGCTCATGGTTCAAATAGAAAGGCAATAGCTTACGCCTCTGCAGCGAGGCCTGCAATTGTCGGGCTTGTTCCTTGAGATCCAGCAGGTAACACCGTGCCAAAACCTTCTTAACAGTCTGCACCGTGCGATCATCCCTGGAGGATGATCCATCCTCCAGCAGCAGCCGGGTAATGTCTCCGTTCTCTTCGTAAGCAGGGAGAATGGCGATGATTTTTTCCCGAAGCGATTCCACCGTTCTATAGGACATCGATATCGCACCTCATTTCAATCTGGAACTTCGTGCTTGGTATGGCTCCATATCTGCGAAGATGTGATATCTTATTCCTGTTTTCCGGCGGCGGTGCCAAATATTTCCTTTTATCTTTGTAGCGTCCTTAGCTCTCCGGCCAGTTTTCGAGACGGTGCCAGCGCCAGGCGGAATCGACTATATTCTGGAGATGGGGATATTGCGGCTTCCAGCCCAATTCATCGACGGCTCGCTGCGAGCTGGCCAGGAGAATGCTGGGATCGCCCAGACGGCGCGGACCGATATCGCAAGTTAAGCTTCGCCCGCAGGCTTGTTCTACCGCAGCGATCACCTCACGCACCGAATGAGGCCGCCCATTGCCCAGATTATAAACCCGTTCCCGCACATTTCCCGCCAAAAGAGCTTGTAAGGCCAGGAGGTGGGCCTGAGCCAAATCGCTGACATGAATATAATCACGCAGACAGGTCCCGTCGTAGGTGTCATAATCATCCCCAAAGATGGTGAAACGGTCTCTCCTGCCCATAGCCCGCAATATGACCAGGGGTATGAGGTGTGATTCCTGGCGGTGTTTTTCCCCTATCAAACCACTGGCATCCGCGCCGGCAGCATTAAAATAACGCAGTGAGATGTAATTCAATCCATAATTAACCCGGTAACGGGGCAGCATGGACTCAATCATCATCTTACTCAAGCCGTAAACATTGCTTGGCTGCAAGGGATGCTCCTCGGGGATGGGGTTCCGCAGCGGCTGACCGTACACCGCCGCCGTGGATGAGAACACCAGTTTATCCACCCGGTTGCGCTTCAGGCTGTTCAGGAGATATATGCTCTGAGCGGTGTTATTGGAGAAATATTTAGCCGCATCCCGCATCGATTCGCCCACCTCGCTGAAAGCGGCCAGGTGGATTACGGCGTCGATCGGGTGCTGCCTACAGATCTGATCCAGCAAGGATTCATTTCCGCAATCGCCTATTACCAGCTCGATTTGCCCGGCCCCGTCATAATCTCTCAGCAAGGTGCGCACCGCTTCCGCCGCCACGCGGTTGCCGGTGGACAGGTTGTCCAGAATGACGACGTCAAAGCCTGCCGCCGCGATTTCCTTAACCACATGCGAGCCGATATAACCAGCTCCTCCGGTTATTAGAATCATCTTTGCGCCTCCTCAGGCGGTCGCTTGTCGAAAGCCTTAATCACGGCTCTTACTGCTAATAAGTTCTTGCCCGACGCGGTAGACCATATAGAAAGGCTGCCACCAGCGCCGGGCTGCAGGGGGATCGCCTATTCTCCATTGCGGCAGCGCCGCGGAGTCAAGCAAATAGTAACCCAGAACCCGGGTCTTGTCACGCAGCTTTACAGGCAGCAACGAAAAAGCCAGGTATTTACCTCTTTTGCTTGCTGCGCCGAACAGCCGGCGGCGATAGAAGGCATATTCACCCGGCAGCGCTTTTCCGTTCCAAAATGACTGCCAGGGCGGTACCTGCTCAGCTTTAATTCCGGCTTCATCCTCCACCATGCGCAAAGTAACGCCGATAGCTTTGCGAAAGTCTGCCGTGCCAGCCATGCGGCGGATGAAATCCCAGTCCAACTCGGGACCCAAAGCCCGCAGCATGAGGCCGATATCCAAAAACCACTTCACCCCTTGAAACTGATGGTGCAGGGCGAAATGGCTGACGATATGCAGGAACTGCATCTCCCAGCCAAGGGCGTTAAATTCCCATTCTCCCACTCGGGTCCGACGCAATGAGCTCATCCAGGGATATCTTTCGATGGGAAATAGTTCTTTTAACGGGGACCCTTCCCATAAACCGTCCATGCCCCAATGTATATCCAGGTTGATGTGAAACTGCCCCAGGCTCCTAATATAATGCATCTCGGTAAAAGCGGATTCACCGATTTCTATAAATTCTTGGTAAGTTCCGGGAAAATCGGCTCTCATCTGTGCCTGATAGCCCAGCCCCTGTAAAACATCCCGCACCTGTGCATAGTCGCTCCGTATGATGTATATGTCCAGATCGCTGACCGGACGCAGAGCACTGTTAATATAGAGGCCTTCCACCAATGAAAAGCCCTTTAAGACCAGATAAGGGATGTGCTCCGCTTCCAGGCGGGAGGTTATCTTGAGGCCTTCCCGTTCATAAAGCGCGGTTTGCAGGGCGACCATCTGCGCCGCTGGTTTCAAGCCTTCCTCCAATTGTGGCAGTTTTCCTTCCAAGCAAGTATTTATATGATGATAGACCAGGCCCGCCAGGCCCTGCTTAATGATTTCCCCGGTAACCGCCTCCTGGTCACATTCCTGCCATTGCCGCCGTAGTTCGGCAGGGGGTGCGGTGCCCAAAAAAACCTTTATATATGTTCTTATAAATTCGTTGCTGGCTTTGAGCATACAAACCCTCACTTCTTCCCTTGACGGGAGAGTTTTTCCTTGGCCTTCATGGCAAAGAAAGACCATAAACGCCGGGGGCGGTTGGTGCGAATAGTATTATACCGGCGTATAAGCCGTTGATATGGCTCGTAATGCTTCCTCATCCAGACGGCGCGGTCCTCAGCGGTAATGGCGGAGAGATTCTGCTGATAATAGTAGTCCCGGACCGCGTCCCTGGTCCAGGGCATAGTCTCGAATACGCCCCTGCGGAGGCGTTCATACAGACGGGTTCCGGGATGTATTTCCAACTGTGACCAGCTAAAAGAATTGGGCCTCACTTTTTTTAACCACTCCAGGCGCTGTTCAAGATCAGCCTGGGTTTCACCTTCAACCCCGGTCAGCATATAGGAGTGTATGCCCATGCCTCCCTCCTGGCAGACCTTTATGGCACGCTGGTTAACCTCCACGGTGCTATCCTTGTGCATAGCATCCAACACCGCCTGGGAGGAGGATTCTATCCCTATCTCAATGAGCACACAACCTGCCTGTTTGAGGCGTTTTACCAGTGCGAGTTCAATGTGCTCGGCACGGGCCTGAATGCCCCAGATAATTTGCTTGTGCAGACCGCGCTTCATCATTAGATCGCAAATCTTTTCAGTCCGGGCGCGGTTGATTAGAAAGTCGTTGTCATGAAAATATATGCCTTCAATCCCATAGTCCTTATATACCCGATAGACCAGTTCAGCCACATATTCAGGGCTGTGAAAGCGCACCCCCTTGCCATAGGTCAGCGATTCCGAGCAAAATTCGCACTTTTTCACACAGCCTCGAGAGGTCAGCAGGGAGATGGTTGAAACATAGCGATGCCGGATGGTGTCCAGACTGCGATTAAGGTAGTAACCGAGGTCCATCAATGAAAAATCAGGGAAAGGCAGTTGATCCAGAGCGGGGATCTGCACGGGCGGGCTGCCAATAATAGAGCCATTCTCTCTAAACCATAGTCCGGGAATGTCATGATGATTTTGGCCTTCAATATAGTGCAGCAAGGAATATTCGCCTTCCCCGCATATTACCGCGTCCAACTGAGGAATCTTGTTCAGGGTTGCCTGGGGGAGGGCGGTAACATGATGACCCCCGGCCAAGATGGGGCCATTGAAAACATGACGTACTAAGGCGGCACACTCCACCAAATCAAACACCAGAGGAGACACCGTATTAAAAGCCACCACATCCGGCCTAAACTCGCTTAAGGCCTTCAGCATGGCCCTGTCCACCGCGGATTTATCCTGCCCGGCACGGAATTGGGCCGCATAGCGGTCAAAAATTTTAACTTCATGCCCGGCCCGCAGCAAGGGCGCCGCCAGATAGGAGAGACTGAGCGGCATCCAGGCGGAAGGCGGCATAACCTTGAAACTGGCGTATGGATAAATAAGCAAGACCTTCATTGTTGGCTCCTAATATTTGTATAACCGGTAGTGCTGCCACTCGGCGGCAGGCCACATCATGGCCGCGTGCTTTAATTGCGGCATTTCCAGGGGATTGACACAAAAATTTTCTACACAATGGTACCGCTCTTTAATACAGAACAACTCTTGGCAGGCCTGCAAATCGACCGCTGCCGGATGGTCCCCAATAAGCACGATTCCTGCGGAAGCGGTGGCACCGACTGCCGGGCCTCCAGTAATCATGGCCATACGCCCGTCAATAATGCTCAGGTCAGCCATGACCGCCAAGTTCAGCTCCACGATTTTTTGCCGCAAATGATCCTGGTGCAACTCACGCCTCTCCAGGGGGTGTAAATAGCCTACGGCATTTTTCATTGCCATACTGAAATCCGCCCACGGGTGGGTTTTAAGATTGGTAAGGTTAATGATGCGGTCTACCTCATAAACCACCTCAGGCACGGTGACAGTCTTCAAAAACCGGCCCGGCACAGCCACTTCCACCCAATCCAGCTCATCAAAAAAAACCAGCTCCGCCAGCCCGGCTACGGCCTGCTCGAGGCCGACCTTTCGAGCCGTTTTACGGGTAGGCAGGCTGCTCAGGGAGGAGCAGTCTCCCGCTAATATGTCATCGACACCGTAGCTGTGCAGGAATTGCAGAAATTCTTTCAGGAAATCCGGACAGGTCGAAGCCGGATAGGGGTCCGGGGTGTTGAGGTTCACTTTGACCAAAACGCGCTGCCCCGCAAACCAATCTGACCACAAATCCTGCCAAACCGGGCGGAATTTTTCCCACAGATCACCCTGGTCCGAAAGACGCAGAACACACGGAGGCCTGTCCAAATCCACCTTTTGGCGAAGCGGCTTACGCCCCACAATCTTTTTGTTCTTCAATACCGCGGGCGCAAAGGCTTTTTTGATTATATGGCGCAGTTTACTCATTGGGCCGTCCTGCCCTCGGCAAGTTCTCTGATGATATCTGCAAACTGAGTCATGTCGGTTCCAAAATCCAGTTGATAACAAGGTAGGGCGGAAAGAAAATCCATCAGGAAATTAAATTTCTTGGCGGCGGCCTCCCGGTTTTCCCAGGCTTTCATGGTTACCGGGAAAAACTCCCCAACCGCCCGGGTGGGATTAATCGGTGTCAGGCTGCTGTATCGGGTGTCAGAACGATTGATTACCAGAAAGTACTTGATTTCGGTATGGGACCGCCAGCTGTCTGCACTGATAGCAGAACACCTGAAATAATGCTCATCTTCGATTGAGCCGTAGGCCTGTTCCATGGGCAGGTCGGGGAAGAACCTCTCCCGGGCGGCTTCCCTGACCTTGATGATATCTGATACGCTGCAGCCCCAGTATCTTTCATTTAGCTTGGAAATTAGAACGCGCTCATCCGACAGGATTTTAAAACCGCGCTGCAGCAAGGCAAAAACCGCTGTGGATTTCCCCCGTCCGCTGTTGCCGCTGATCATTATTCCCGCCCCCTGATGATCAACACAAGCGGCATGAACCGCAAAATGGTCATAACACCCCATAAGCTGGTTGACCAAATTGTAGGTAAAGAGCATATCGGTATACAGCGGCAGGATGTCGTGGCCGGCCAGTATCACCACCCGGGCCGAAGCATCAGTTGAGCTTACATAAGAGCGGGCGTAGCCTTGGTAATCATTCCACTGCTCATTATCCCCGCGAAACGACCGCACCGTGACCGGCCGGTTAAGCAGCAGGGTGAAGTCAGGTATTTGTTCCGCTTGGGCAGGCAGGGGGAGGTATTGGTCAAGCTGCCCGGGATCTATGCTGCGCAAATCCAGGTTAAGATGCGATTTGCCAGCCTCAGCGGGGGCTATGTTCAGATAGCCGCCCAGTTCCCCGGCCAGGCCGGGGCTGTATTGGATGCAGAGGTTGTATCCTGATAGCTTATACCATTTTGTCAGTAAATCTTGTTGCATTTGATCATCCTTCTAAAAAGACCGTATATTGCTCCAACAAGCCAGGTTCTTCGTGATAGGGCCGGCCGGCCACTACCAGCCAGCCGTGGCCCCGCAAATCGGAGCCGTCTTTTTTAGCACCGATAACCACGCGCGCGGACAGACCCTGTTTAGCGCACCAGTGACGCAACACCAAGCTGCGTCTCAAACAGGGCCGTGAACTCCGGCCTATTCTGGTCATCCAAAAGGTGGCTCCCCGATAAATCTTATCCATGGTTATAAGCTGATTGCAAGTAGGGGCCGTCATAACGTCTCCGGCTTCGGGCAGAGAGGTTTTCTTAGCCTGGATTTGGGCCAAAATCACCGGCAGCGGGCGCAGCCGC
This sequence comes from Syntrophomonas sp. UBA4807, assembly GCA_002402575.1. Taxonomy (GTDB): domain Bacteria; phylum Bacillota; class Syntrophomonadia; order Syntrophomonadales; family Syntrophomonadaceae; genus DTU019. The sequence continues at coordinate 19,311 of DHGD01000165.1, read as the reverse complement.
AAGAGGCATTCGTAATAAAGCAGCCAACCTCCCACCCAGGCCAGAAGCAGCATATCCTTAGGGAAATTATAACCTTTATATCGGCAAACCAAGGTCTTGTCCCCTTAATAAGGTCATGGCATTGCCTGGAGCATGAGCAGCTGGTATTCAGCCAATGCCGCCGCCAGGTCCCTGATGTCTTGAGACAACACTTCCCGTTCCACCTCATATTCCTCCAGCAACTGCTCGATTATTTGCTCCAAGGTGGTTTTACCGTCTACTTTATTCCAAAATGAACAGGCTACCCGGTTTAGGCCAAAATACCTTCCGGTTACAGGATTCAGCAATACGGTCTCGCCGTCCACCTCCCGCCAGATTACATCCTGGTTTTTGCTTACCACAACCACGGGGCTTGCACTCCTTTATTACCGTTTATGGATAAAAAAACATTTACAGGAAACTGCAAAAATTATATCATATGCCTATAAATATTAGTATGGTAGCATTTGATTATAAGGGAGGAGTGAATTGATGGTTAAGCAAGAGTATCTCACCCCCATGGTAATTTGTTATGAATGCCTGCACGCTATCACTGCAAATGGGATAGACATCTCGGATATTCCCGGTTAAATCTTATGACAGCTGCCCAGCGGCGAACAAAGCAACAAGGAGGTAAACCATGGATAGGCTCGTCTATGAAAAGCCCAAGTTGATCGTGTTTGAAGATTTGAGTGAGATAACGGCGTTTAATGCGTCCGTGCCGACTTAGGCGTCTGTCATCATACTCGTGCTGATATCATCTGAAACAGACCACTGTAGGACACCGCTTTGAGCATGATGAGCATTTAAAGGGAGGAACAGCTATGAACAAGCAGAATTATCAAACTCCGCGGGTAACAGCTTATGAAGATATGCGCGATGTAACCGCGGGAGAGGCTTCGTATAAATAGTAGAAGTTGGGGGGTTTTCTTCCCAACCAGGCGATAAGCGGACTGATTGCCGCCAGCTATAGATGCGGACGCCGGAGTAGACAGTCTCTGTCCGAAACAATTTAATATCCCAATGAAATTAGGGCTGATTAACAACAGCCCGTCTTTATTGGGAAGCCGCTTTGGGGCGCGATTTCCCAGCCAGTTTGCGATAGAGAATATCGAATTCCTCCACCTGCAGCATTTTTACCAACAGCCCATATACCAGTATCCCGCTCGCCCCACAGCCCAGGAGAATGACTAATTTCCATAACGCTCCCCCACCCACGGTTTGCAGCCAGCTCAGTTCACCATAAACCACCCCCCCCATCAGTGCTGCCGCGAACAGGATCTTCAGTCCGCTGGCGAGCATCAGCGATGCCTTGATTCTTCCCATCTTGCGGCGCAATTTCCATAGCAGGATGAAAAACCCGGCTATGGCCGCAATAGAGCTTCCCAGGGCCAATCCCCCATGCGCCAGGTAGCGCACCAGAATCAGATTAAGGCCCACATTTATGGCTACCGTGAACAGCGCTACTTTCATGGGGGTTAGTGTGTCCTGCAGCGCATAGAAAGCGCGCAGCACTATGTCACGCACCGACAGGAAAGGCATTCCCACGGCGTAGAAAAGCACCGCGGTCATGGTCAGACCTGCGGCTTGATCGTCAAAAGCACCGCGCTGATATACCACTCTTACCAGTGGATCACGCAAAATCATCATTCCTACCGCAAAAGGCAGCATAATAAGTAGAAGGCTGTTAACGGACCGGTACAGGGATTTCAGAAATTTCTCCTTATCTTCTAATACCGCCGCCTCCGACATCTCTGGGTAAACCGCCCTGGCCACCGCCAGGCCGATTACCCCATAAGCCAGATTATTGAGCTTATTGGCATAGTTCAAGGCCGCTATGCTTCCTTCTATCAGCCCTGAAGCCAGTAAACGGTTAATGAGCAGATTGAATTGCCCTGCTCCAGTGCTGATGGTAACTGGAATAATCAGCTTAAACATCTGTTTCAGACCGGGGTGCTTCCAGTCAATATGAGGCCGGAAGATGAAACCGCCGCGGCGCAGATCAGGGACCTGGAATAGCCACTGCGCGGCCACGGCCACAACGGTCGCCACCGCCAGCCCGTATATGCCCCATTTTTTCGCCCCGATTATCAAAGCAATTATGAGCACCAAATTATAAGGTATGCCAATAAACGAAGGGTAAAAGAAACGCTTCTGGCTCATCAGTATCCCCGAGCCCAGTCCAGCAAGCCCCAGGCCTATTATCATCGGGAACATGATATAGGTCAGTTTGACTGCCAGGTCAAACGCAGCACCGCCGAACCCTGGGGCAACCAGACGCACGATGATATCCGCGCCCAGCCAGCCCAACAAGACCAATCCCGTGCAAATTGCCAGCATAATGGTGGTTATCGAGTTCACAAAGGTTAATACCGAAGCGAAACCTTTTTTTTCCTTATATTCGGTTACCAGGGGGACAACCGCGGTAGTCAGGCTGGAACCAATTACCGAAAACAAGGCCTGGGGGATCATCTGCGCCACCAGGAAGGCATCCACCAAATAAGAGGCGCCAAAATAAGCGGCGATTATGGTTTCGCGCAAAAAGCCCATAATCTTGCTGAGCCCCAGGCCGCCGGATATGAGCACGGTATTGAAGACACTGCCTTGAGATTTGCCCTTATGTACTTTTTTCCCCATTTGCGATATCCTTCCGCAGGCTTACTTACCGTTTGGAGGGCTGAGGTTCAGCTGCCGCCGCGGAATTTTTCGTATCCATCAAATACGAAGGACAGAATTTGCTGTTTAAAGCGTTCCTGATTGAAACGCCGGGCATTGCCGCGTATCACCTCAGTGTCAAACTGTCCTTCGCAATCCAGGAAAAACCGCACCGCTTCAACTATTGATGCTGTGCTCTGTTCCGGAAAGAACACCCCGGTAGCCTGATCCCAGTTGCGCCCGTCGCACGGGATAACCGTCTCCGTAGCGCCGCCCTGACCGAAGGCGATCACCGGTGTACCGGCAGCCTGGGCTTCAACGGGCACGATGCCAAAATCCTCCTGAGCGGCAAATATCAGGGCGCGGGCGCCACTCATTAAATCTGCCAGTTCGGCGTTTTCTTTATAACCCAGGAATTCCACGTTCGGCCCCGCCAAGGCCTGAATATCGCCTTTCTCCGGGCCATCCCCCACCACCAGCAAGGGCAGGCCCAGTCGGTTAAAGGCGTCAACCACCAGGTCGGCCCTTTTATACCTCACCAGCCTGGATACGAACAGAAAATAATCCCCCCGGCTGCGTGGTATATCATACAGAAATGTGTTAACCGGAGGATATATCACCTCGGCCTCACGCCGGTAAGACCTCCAGATGCGGGCTGCGGTGTAGCGGGAATTGGCTATGAACAAATCCACCCGGGGAGAGGAACTCGCATCCCAAATCCTGAGGTAATGCAGCGCTGCTTTGGCCAGGGTTGCTTTCAACCCCCGCTGTAAACGGTTATCACGCAGGTATTGGTGAGTCAGATCCCAGGCGTAACGCACCGGGGTGTGACAGTAACAGATGTGCAGCTGCCGAGAATTGCTCAATACCCCTTTGGCCACGCAATGGCTGCTGGAGAGAATTACATCGTACTCTCCCAGATCGAATTGCTCTACGGCGTATGGGAATATCGGCAGAAAGGAACGATACTTTTTGAGCAATCCCGGCCGCTGTAGAAACGAGGTTTGAGTGGTTGATATATCAAAGCCCAAAGCCTCGAGGCTTACAGCCTCATATAGCAAGGTAAACAGCGGAGCCGAGGGGAACAATTGATGAAACGCCTCCAGGCATTTCTCCGCCCCTCCCAGTTCGATCACCCAGTCATGAACCAAAGCTATGTTCATAACTATACTCCTTTGGCCACTTCACGATATACTTCCATAGTTTGCCTGGCCGTCTGCTGCCAGCTGAACATAGCCGCCCGTAATAATCCCCGGGCTCTGAGGCTATCCCGCAAATTGCCGTCGTCAAGCAAGCGGGCTATTTGTCGGGCCATGTCCTGTGGTTGCAGGGGGTCAAAATATAGGCCCGCATCCCCTACCACCTCGGGCAGGGAGGCGGATTGTGCCACCACCACCGGGGTGCCGCAGGCCATAGCCTCCAAGGGGGGCAGCCCGAAACCTTCATACAGTGAGGGAAAGACCAGCATCTCCGCTCCGCAATACAGCTGGCCAAGGTCCGCATCAGAACAATCCTCCCATTCCCAGAGCTGTTTCAATCCCAGGCGCAGCCTGGCTTTGTCTACCGCATCGGGATTAGCCAGACGCCTGCCAGCAACCACCAGTTGCAGGCCAGGGTATTTATCCAGGAGTATGGCATAGGCAACCAGAAGCCTTTCCAAGTTCTTGTGGGAAGCACGGTTGCCAACAAACAACAAATAGCGCTGCAGCCCGTGCCGGGACTTAAAAGACCTCACCTGCTCCAATAGCAGCGGTTTAAAATCAGCAGATACACCTTGAGGTACCACCCGGATTTTGTCCTGCCATGCGACCGAGGGGTAATCCTCGATAAGATCATTGGCAGTTGCCCTGGAGATAACTATGATCCGGGCCGCCTTTTGGGCAGCATTCATCAGCATCATCCGGCCTGCGGTAACCCGCCAATGGTTGCGCGGCGCCTGGCGTTTAAACGGAATCAGGTCATGGATAGTTACCACACTGTTGGGGGGCAGCTTCCAAGGAGCATTGAAATGAGGGATATGTATAATATCGGTGTTATTCTGTTTGATGATGCTCAGTCCTTTAACCTGTTCAGCCAGGCTGTAAATAGGAGCATCGTAGACCACGCTGCTGATGCGGCTTTGTACAGCCGGGTTCAGTTTGGCGATGAATTCCCGGTTGTGCTGCCTTGACCCGGCCATGACCAGCTGCGACTGTGGGTATTCCTCCAGCATGGTTTGGGCCAGCATCTGTATATACCTACCGATACCTGAATTCTGTAGCATACGGCTGTCTAATAAAATCCGCATAGACAGATATTTACTCCCGGCTATTCGTTATCAAACATTTCAAACCCAGGACGTTCCAGTGGTGGGGCAGCGGCTGCCACTGCCCTGGAGACTGGCTCAGAAAATGTCCCGGTTGGCAGCTGTCAATAGGCTCCCCGCCGGCTCAGAACCACCCCGATGGTTCTGAACAAAAGCGATATATCAAGCCACAGCGACCAGTTACGGACATACCAGGTCTCCATCATGACCCGTTCCTCATAATCGATGTCATTGCGCCCGCTCACCTGCCAAAGCCCGGTTATACCCGGCAATACCATCATATAATCCCGGACCTGGTTCCCGAAACGTTCCATCTCTTCAGCCACGATGGGGCGCGGCCCCACCAGGCTCATATCGCCTTTCAAGACATTGATCAGCTGAGGCAGTTCGTCAAGGCTGGTTTGGCGCAAAATCCTGCCGATACGGGTGACCCGCGGGTCGTCTTTCAGCTTGAAGTCGCGGTTCCACTGTTCCTGTAGTTCATAGTTATCGCGCAGCAATTGGGGCAGCAATTCCCCGGCATTGGTTACCATACTGCGAAACTTGTAGCATTTGAAGCGGTTGCCGTTCCTGCCCAGGCGGGGATGGGCGAACACTATAGGCCCCGGGGTTTCGAGCCGGATTGCGAGCGCTATCAGCAATAGCAGCGGAGCCGCCGCCACGAGCAGGAAACTCCCCACAACCAGGTCAAAAACCCTTTTGCATATTACATTACCCCGGCTGGCCAGGTTGTTGCGGGTACGAAAGGCCAATATGCGTTCATTGAAGAAGTATTCGGCCTCCCCCCCGATTACCGGGATCCCTGACCAATCCGGCACCACCAGGATGGAGCGGGTATAGGGCTGAATGCGGCTCACCGTTGACACCAATTCAGAGCCGGTCAAATCAGGCGCGGCTATTACTATATGCCTGATGCGGTGCCGCTTTAAAATTGCGGGCAGATCCTGAACAGACCCTAAAACCCTGTAATCCTCACCATCAACCGGGATGGCTCCGACTTCGTCAGTCTCATTAACGTTAACCAGGCCTTTTACAGTATACCCCAGATAATGGTCCCGGCTTAAAGCCCCCACGATCATCCGGGCCTGTGGTCCGGTGCCTGTTATCAAGCAGGGCTCATTCCACACCCCGGCACAGCCCAAAAAGGTTTTGGCCAGGAACCGCCCTATGGGCGCCGCCGGCAGGGCCAAAAAATAACCCATCAGCAAGACCGTCCTGGATACCTCGCCGCCCAGCTTCATCATTGATACCATCGCAAATGCCAATATAAAGGTCAGCGTGATAGCCCGCAACAATTTCCGCGCTTCCTCCCAGAAGGGCAGTCGGCTGGAATACAAACCTTCATAATAGAGACATAGCAGGTACAAGCACAGGAATGCCCAGCCATAATCGCCCAGGTGCTCTGGCAGGCGGTCCGGGAAATGAGGATAAATCAACGGCAGAAGATGCAGTCTGATTTCAATGCTGGCTGCCATTACCAACACCATTGTGATGAGATCAAACGCGACCAGGCCCAACATACCGGCAGTCTTTCGCAACATCTGCGGCATAGTCAGCCAGGCCATGGAATTCAGGGGTTCCAGGTATTCGGCCTTGCTTTTATTCAGGATTCCAGCTGGAGAACGATTCATATCTTTACCTCTGCCGTTTTACCATGCTATTGAGGGACCTGCCATCCCAGCAGCTGATTGTACAAAACAACCGCCCGCTCATCTTTTTGCGCGTTAAGCACTGCCTGCGCCTCGACGGTCTTGCCCTGACGCTGCAGGCTGGCGGCATAAAAGGCTTGAGTGCTGCGCTTCGCTTCCGGATTTTGCTGTTCGGGATTTTGTTCCCATTGCCACAGAGTTGCTAATATGGCTGAAGCATCGTGGTAATGACCCAGCAAATAATGCGCCCGTGCCATATTCAATTCGATGGTGGCATTCACCTCCAGCTTTTGCCCCTGCCAATTGACAGCTTTTGCCTTTATCCGGGCCTGCTGCTGTCCGATCATATCCGGTATCTGCAATATGGACCGGCAGTATTCCGCAGTCCGTTGATCTCCGTTTCTCAAGGCTTGTTCGGCAGCCATCCACAGTAGCGTTGATCTGGTTTCATATTTGCCCATATCTAAAGGATTAGCTATGGTAGCCGCGTCCAGCCTGTCCATGATGAGCGGCAGATGACTGGTTCTAACCGCGCTGTCAAGCAACCGGTTTTGAATATCCATGTCGCCCGGCGACAAATTGTCCGCCCGCAGAATTGATTGCACGGTGTTTTTATAGTATTGCGCTGCATCCTGGTCCCCCCTGGCCTGTGCCATAGCCAACTGTTCGGCATAAACCGCTGACAGCTCCGCGTGATATTCGGCCTCCCAGGGATAAATAGCGGCCGCCTGGCGGTATGACCGGGCAGATTGCTCCATCATGTTCCACCTGATGTTGTCACTTTTTGACTCCCGGGCTTTCTCCAACAGTTCCCTGCCCTGAGAGGCACTCTGCAAGGACGCCAGTCCGGCAAGCCCCATCGTCAGCACCAATATCCCCATAACCGCCGACAGACCGGCAGCCGGCCATCCTGAAAAGGCCCTCCCGTCAGTTTTCCCCTGCCATGATAGGGCTGCATTGATCATAGCCATGAGGGTAAACCATACTATGCTAAGCGCGGGCAAAGAGAGGTCAAAATCGATGCTGGCATGAATTCCCAGGGTTATTACTGTGGCCGCGCATCCCCAGACCAGGCTCCAAACCTGACGGCCTTGGTTTTGCCCTGCTTCTATTGGCCTCTGTTTTAATCCACGGTATATTGACCATAATGACCAGAACATGGCCAGCCATATGCCTAAATAGGTTATCAGCCCTACGGTGCCAGCCTCCACCCATACCTGTATAAAATGGTTGTGGGCCTGGGTGGTCCAGAACAGGTAATCCTGATAGCGGTGATAGAGCCCTTCCCAACCTCCGGCCCCGGCCCCGAATAAGGGATAATCTTTCACTATGCTGATTCCCCAACGGACGAAATCCAGACGGGTCACATAGCTGGAATGATCAGATTGGCCTATCTCCAGCAATTCTCTGATAACATATCTCGATATTCCCAGGCTGCCATTGAAAAGCAGCAACGCGCTTCCCAGAATTAAAAACGCGCCTCCCGCTATCACTATCACACGTCCCCGGGGATGGCTCTTTATCAGATAACAGGCCGCTTCCCACAGGAAATATACCGCTGCTGCCAGGACCAGACCGCCTAAAATCCACATTATTCCCATAATCGGCCTGGGACCAGTTACCGCAGCTAAGAAGCGGTTTCCAACCACAAAGGCGACAGCTCCTAATGCCAACATGAAATATACCGTTTTCAGACGCATCCTGCCCGGCATTCCCAGCACCAGGACAAGACAGGCCAGAGCCAGGGTCAGCCAGGCTCCTTTGGACAGGGTAGCGAACACAATCACCTGCAAAAGGCAGGCCGCCAGGCTGTAGGTTATCTGCCAGCCACGCTTTTCCTCCCCAGTCAAAAGTGCCAGGCTGAGTATGCTCATAGCTGCCAGGAAGGCGGCGGTGGCATTGTGGTATTGAAGGCTGGAGTAAATTAGCCCTTTATTATAAGCCCCCGGATAGACATGAAACCCACTGGCAGCCAAAACTCCTATGACTGCTACCCCCAACCCCCCCAGCAGCAGCATCTGAGCCATTCTTTCCAGGCTGCGGTGGCCAGTCACAACCTGACCTACCAGCCAGTAGAGCATAAAGTAATTGAAGGCTTTAAGACACCCGTACAGGGCGTCGCCGAAATGAACCGCGGTGATAAGGGAGAAGGCATAGGCCAGCGCGAACGCCAGTACCGCCCAATCCAGAGGGGTGCGGATAAAACTCAGATCCTTGTTCTTCCACTTGCTCGCCCAAAACAATATGAATACCGCTGCGACGATGATGTGATTGACGAACATGGCCCGGTCGAAAAATAAGGCGCGGAAAAACAGCGGATAGATCGCCATTAAGGCCACAATGGCGAACAACACCCCTTTCTTCTGCGCCGGAGTTGCCGCTACCGCCGCTGGTGATGGCGGACCAGGTTTTACGGTTCGCTTCCTTTTAGCCAAGATTTCCAACTCCCGTATGTTTATCAGCACTCCGATAACGTGATTATTCCATAAAAAGTGAATATCTCCTTTATTAGACGACAAAATCCCCGCCTGCCAGCTAAGTGTAAGGCGGGGACAAGTGTTTGACATCAGCAGCGCGGCAACGGGACTTACAGTTATCGGCTGTTCATGTATTCGGTTATGGCATCCGCGACGGCCCGGGCGGCACGGCTTCTGAAACCGCTGTCCGCCAGACAGGCCTCTTCCACGGGGTTATTTATAAATGCGGTCTCAATCAGAGCGGAAGGCATGTCCGTACCGGTAATGACGGTGAAATTACTCTGTTTTACCCCCCGGTTGAGGCGCTGCAGCTTGGCTACCAGATTCTTCTGCAACAGTCCCGCCAGTTCAGCTCGCTGGTCTTTCTGCATAAACAAGGCGGGATCGTCCAGGGAAGCATAGTAGTAAGTCTCCGTACCTTCCGATGTCGGGGTGGTGCTGGAATTGCAGTGTACTGCTACGAAAACCGCCGCGTTGAGCTGATTGGCTATAGTGCAGCGCTCAGTCTGGGTCAAATAAGTGTCGTCGTCGCGGGTGTAGGCTATGTCGAAACCACGACTGGATAAAATCTTCCCGGCTTGCAAAGCTATATCCAGGTTAACATCCTTTTCATGCAGGTAGGAGCCATTAGCTCCGGTATCGCGGCCGCCATGGCCGGGGTCTAAAACCACCAGCTTATTTGTTTTGTCTTCGCTGCGCCTGTCGCTGGTAAGCACAATGTTCAGGGCGTTGTCATCACTGGTCTGAAAAATCCGGTAATCGCCCAGATTCTTTGTTTCGATGCGCAGGGTGGTTAGCGGCGGGGCGCCGGAGGACTCTTGAATAGTCATCTTTTCCAGCAAAGCGCTGCTGGGATAATTGTATGTAGAACGGTCCACGCCTTGATAGGTGGATTTTAGCTTTATCTCCAGGATGTCTTTTTTGAGGCTATAGGTGTATTCGCAGGGGGTCAGGGTGTAAACGATGATATTGTCGCCAATATTGCCAAATACCTTGCGACTTATCTCCAAAATGCGGTTCTCAATAACCACTGATTCGCGTTTCCCGTCATTGTTTTGCTCGGTTCGGTATTTTAATCCGGCAGGAAGGGTAACGGTTATTACCGCATCCCCGTTGCGGTTTTCGCCCTGTACATTTAAGTTCCTTCCGCCCAGGGAAACATTCAAAGGAGTATTTCCCTTTAAACTGCGCCCCCTTATAGTGTAGACGACGCTATTCCCGTTCTCCTCTATATCGGCGTTTAACCTCGATCCTGACTCTATATTGATTCTAAAACCACCGTCGTCTTTGCTGCTGTTGTACCAGACCAGTTCGTCGTCACCGACAGCGGGCTGATCAACTCCGCTTCCCGGCAAATCCACCAACCAGCCCGCGATCCAGGCCGGACTGCCGCCGCGGCTGATTTGAAACCATCCGTCCTGCTGACCCAATATGGGCAAAACTTCTCCGCCACATGCTGAACTGACTTGGGCATAACTGGTTCCGGGGCCTGACCTGAGGTTGACCAGCGCATCGCGTACAGTCAGCGACGGGCTCTGCGGTAGGGCAACTGCCGGAGCTGCCGCAGGCTCCGGGCTGTCAATGGTTACCGTCCGGGAGGTTTCATTCCAGGATACCTGGCCGCCAAAACCCTCGCCCACAAAACGCAACGGCGCCAGAGTGCGCCCGCCCACAATCTTGGCAGGCACATCCAGAGGCCAGACGGCTCCGTTGACAGTGGGATTGGCAGAGCCGATCGGCAAAACGATAACCACCCCCTCGCGGCGGGCGGTGACGGTGCGGGCGGCATCATCCCAGTCAACGCTGGCGCCCATAGCTTCAAAAATGCCCCGCAGGGGAACCAGAGTGCGGTCATTCTCAATTTGCGGGGGCACATCGAAACTCAGCAGCTGGCCATCCAGATAGACCTGGATATCGCCTGAGGCGGACGTGGAAGCGGATGGAGGCTGGGTTGCCGGGTTGGGGCTGGCGGGGCCGGATTGCACCAGGCTGGAAGCCACATAGCATACCAAGCCATTACTGTTTTGTACTTTGCTCCAATCAGCACCTGCTTCGAGGAGATACAGCCGCTCGCCCCGGCGGGCCTGGCTCACAATCTCATAACCGGTTCCGGGCCCGGAGCGGAGGTTCACTAATGTTTCTATAACCTGAACCTGAGGATCCTGCTTTACTTCTATGTACCGGCCGTTAATCCAGCCGCTGCGATTGTCGTAACCAACGCGGTACCAGCCGTCCTTCTCTTCCAACACCGACACCCGGGTGCCCTGCAATAAATTGCCGCTCACCTCATAAGTTGTAGCCGGTCCCTGGCGAATATTTACCACACTGCCGGTTATGGTTCCTGAATCGGCCCCGGCAGGTGGGAGCCAGCACAGCAGTATGGCCGCCGCTGCCGCCAGGGAAACCGTTATTTTAAAAAATAATGCGCGTTGCCGAGCTAAATAAGACATGAAAAAGCCTCCCCAGATTGATGTGCGCCAGTATAAAAGTAACTGAAGTGAGTTTGGTATGCATAAATACAATTGACGCAGAGACGGCCGATCAAACCACCTGCGGCAGCAATCGTCCCCAATCGACCTGATAATATATATATCGCTACGAGCGGAATCTTTCAGCAGCTGGAAATAATTTTGTGTTAGGATGAAAAAAACAACCCTGAGCATTGTTGCCCGGGTCGTTTTATTTATACTTTTTTATTGTTGGCAGAGTTAGCAGAAGCGTTGCTGTTCCCACTGCTGCCCGACTTGGTAGTAGCGGCGGATTTGTTAGTGGGGGCGCTGCCGGCGGCAGATTCAGTTTTATTAGTGCTGATTACACTCTTGTTTACAGGGCTGGCTGCCGATGGCGGCGCCGGCTGAACCACGGCGACGGTTTGCCCGGCCAGCATATTATCGACCAGTCCCTTGGCGGTAGTTTTATCAGCCACCCAGTAACTCTGCAGCAATTGATTGTCAGCTCCCACCTGATTGTAGAAATATCCCGGCAACGTCTGGCTAATTACGGACTCAGGGGTAAAGCCGGGGGCCATGCGGCTCAGCTTGAGCATAGAGCCCAGACCCATATTGGTATCTATATAGGGACGAGCTTCCCTGATCAGGGCGGGCAGCTTGGTTATGGTGCTCGGTTGGAGCATCTCCTTTGCCAAGGCGGCAAGGAACTGCTGCTGTTTGGCGGCCCGATCGATATCGCCCAGCTGATAATCCCGGTAGCGGACAAAGGCCAAAGCCTGCTTGCCGTCCAGACGTTGCAGACCCGGATACAGGTTGATCCCTTCGGAAGGCTTGTACATCCTCTGGGGAACGTTGATGGTCACTCCTCCCAGGGTGTCCACCACTTTGGCAAACCCTTCAAAGTTCAATTCCATATAATAATCGACCGGCGCTCCCAACAGATTTTGCACCGCTTTAACGGAACCCTCCGGCCCGCCGTAGGCATATGCCGCGTTGATCTTGTTCACTTCACCGTTGGGCAATGTTACCCTGGTATCGCGCGGTATAGAAACTACCGCCGCTTTCTTCAGGCTGGGGTCGATGGTAACCAGGATAATGGTGTCAGAGCGCGAAAAAGTATCGCCTTTACGCTCGTCCGAACCCAGGACCAGGATACTGACACGCTTGTCGTTTTCAGGCTCGGGAGCCGTAGTGTCTACCTGAGCCGATATGGCAGGCCTCCCCCAGTTTAACAGGCTGGCCACTCCAGCCCCGGCGCCAAAGCAGACGCCAAATACTAGAACTGCCACTGTTATGAACCTGATATAATATTTTATAGCCGCTTTACGCATGATAATCTCCTGATTTCTAGGCGCCAAGGCCGCGGTTTCCTGTGCGACGCCGGCTACGGCCCGTCAGCAATCCGATGCGGTCTGCGCCAAGCACTACAAAGAGCAGCAATAAGGATAGCAAAAGCGAGGCTTTGGGACTGGTAATGGTGGGCAGCAATACCGCGATGCCACTGAAAAAGGCACTAATCCCGTAAATTATGATCACGCTGCGGCGATGGCTCATGCCCATAGCCATCAAGCGGTGATGCAAATGACCTTTATCCGGCAGAAATATCGGTTTGTGATTGCTGATACGCCGCACTATGGCGAAAAAGGTATCAAAAATGGGAATGCCCAATATGATAATAGGTATTAACAGGGATACCACCGCCGTGCCTTTGGCAGTGCCCATGATGGCCAGGCAGGCCAACACAAAGCCCAGGAAATTGGAGCCGCTGTCTCCCATAAAGGTGCGCGCGGGATGGAAATTATAGGGGAGAAAACCGATTATGGCGGCAACCAGCAGCATAGCTGCCATAGCTACATCCACCTGCCCCTGGCGCAAGGCTACAATTCCCATGGCAGTGGCGGCAATAGCGGAGACCCCTCCGGCCAGTCCGTCCAGCCCGTCGATAAGATTAATGGCATTGGTAATGCCGACAATCCACAGAAAAGTCAGCGGTATGCCTAATAATCCCAAAACCAGCATGCCGTCAAATGGATTGGTGACAAAATGCACCATCACGCCATTGTACATAGCCACTGCGGCGGCTAAAGACTGGCCCGTCAGTTTCACCAAGGGTGAAAGGTGATAAATATCGTCTGCCGCCCCAATGATAAATATTATAATGGCGCCCAAGACCAGGCCCAGCATAGGCCCGGTAATGTCGGTGAACAACATCAGACTGAGCATAAAAGCGGCAAAAATAGCCAGTCCGCCCAGACGGGGCATTTCTACCTGATGCACCTTGCGCTCATCCGGAGGGTCAATAGCCCCCAGATTTCGAGCCAGTTGAGTAGCAAAAGGGACGCATAGTATAGAAATAAAAAACGTGCACAGCAAAGCGCTGGATATATATGAATAGGTCAGCATTGGTTGCTCCTCCCCCAATTCCGAGGCTAGGTTCATTCTAACACCGTAAATTGGGGTTGTCTATATGCCAACTATAGGATAAAAACCTGTCAATTGCTGGCGAAACTGGCGCAATAGTGAGATATATTGCTATCGGACAGGCCTAGTAATATAATGAATAAGATGGTCTGGGGCCTCCCTTGGCCATTTATTTTAATGAGGAGTATTTTCATGAAAATCGCCCTGTCAGGTTATTACGGCTTCGACAATGCCGGCGATGAAGCCTTACTGCTGGCCATAACCTCATCCATCAAGGCTATGGCTCCACAGGCCGAATTTGTGGTGTTTTCCGGCAATCCGGCCCGGACCGCCTCTTCCCATGGGCTGCTGGCGGTGTATCATAAAAACCCCTGGCAGGTATTTCGGCAATTACAGCAGTGCGACCTGTTGATAAGCGGTGGGGGCAGTATTTTCCAGGATGTCACCAGTGCCCGTTCACTATGGTACTACATCGGGGTGGTGGCTCTGGCCAGACTGCTCGCCAAACCAGTGATCTTCTACGCCCAAGGGGTAGGCCCCATAAACCAGCCGGTCAGCAAATGGCTGATGCGCCTGGTGGCGAACCGGGTCAACATAATCAGTGTGCGCGATCACGATTCCGCCCAGCTCTTGAAGCAGTTGGGGGTGGTAAAACCCCCGGTACTGGTGACCGCGGATCCAGTGTTTGCCCTGCAGCCGGAAGCGGAGCATATAAGGACGGTGGCCGCTGATGTGCCTGGTTCGCCCTGCATAGGAGTGTCGGTGAGAAATTGGGCCGCCCTGGAGGGTTATCAAAAGCCCCTGGCCAAGGTTCTTGACGAACTGGCTGAGAGGGGTTATCATATCCTGTTTATCCCCATGAGCTGGCCTGAAGACGCGCCTGAATCACGGCGGGTCATGGGATTGATGGAGCGCCCTGCTGCCTTGTTGGACCGCAAACTCAGCAGCGGCGAACACCTGGCCCTGATCAGCCAGCTGGAGCTTATGATAAGTATGCGGCTTCATGCCCTGATTTTCGCGGCCACACAGGGAATTCGTTTTGCGGGCATCTCCTACGATCCCAAGGTGGCCTCCTTTTTAGACCTGTTTTCACTAAGGCCGCTGCCTCTGGACCTGGAAGGCATGTTAGCTCAGATAAATCAACTCTTAGAGGATGACCAAATCCGGCACACGGTCATGGAAACCGCGGCTTACCTGCATGGCCGGGCTCAGGAAAACGCCCGCCTGGCATTGAACCTGATACCACAGCCAGAGCAGCGCCGCTAGTTTATTCGGAGCCGTCCCAAACTGGCTCCAGAATTGATGAGGAAACCAGATGAGCAACAAGACCGGTAAAACCTTCATAGGTGTCTCGATAACCATTTTTTTCTCCAAACTGCTGGGCTTTGTGCGGGAGATCGTGTTTGCCTCGGTTTTTGGAACCACGGTATTGACCGATATGTTCCAGGTGGTGTTTTCGTATCCCAGTCTGTTTTTTTCCAGCATCGGCACCGCCCTTTCAGCGGTGAATATACCCGATCTGACCTTTTTCATCACCCAGCGCAGCAAAGAGGAGCGCAACCAGTACCTGGCCAATCTGTTTGCCCAGGTTACCCTTATAGCCACCATAATAACCATACTGGGCATCATCTTCGCGCCTGCCTTGACCCGGATAATAGCTCCGGGGTTCAGCGCTGAGGTTACCCATCTGGCAGTTCTCCTGACCCGCATAATGATGCCCACCTTGTTGTTCGTCAGTCTTACCTTCCTCACCGCCGGAGTGCTGCAGGTGCATCAGTATTTCCTGATCTCGGCCAGCATCAGCATCCCCTTCAATATGTTGATTATCGGCTCACTGTTATGGAAAGGCAGCGATCTGGTGTTTCTGGGCTATGTGACCACTCTGGGATGGCTTTTGCAGTTTTTAATCCAGCTGCCGGTATTGATCCGAGAGAAATATCACTGGCGTTTTAATCTGCAGTGGAGCGATCCCTATATACGCAATACCTTTAAAAGCATATTGCCCATATTGCTGGGCAATTCCCTCTTGCAGCTGTGCCTGATAATCGACCGTTCTTTTGCCACCCACCTCTCCCCGGGCACGGCTTCTTCACTGGCTTTTGGCAGCAATCTGTTCGTGACCATAACCAGTGTTTTCATCGTCGCCATGGCCACAGTAGTGTTCCCACGCCTTTCCCAGTATTGCCTGGACCTTGATTTCGGGCATATCCGTCTTTTGTTGGGGCAGGTCTTTAAAATGCTGTTGTTTATCCTTTTGCCTTACCTGCTCCTGGTGGTCTGCTACCATCAGCAGATCATTGCCCTAGTGTACCAGCGCGGAGCTTTTGGGGCCGATTCCACCGCCATGACCTCGCTGGCTTTCTTTTTTTACAGCTTCGCGGTATTGGGCTATCTGTGCCAGGAGGTTTACAACCGGGTTTTCTATGCTTTAAAACGTTACAAAATACCCATGCTGGCCAGCGGGGGCTGTATAATGTTAAATTTAGCGCTGGATTACATTCTGTTTCGCTCCGGGGGGATAATCGGCCTCAGTCTTTCTACCGCCGCTACCATGCTGTTGTATGCGATAATAATGTCGGTCATGCTTACCAGGGAGATTGGCGCTTTTATAAATCGTGACCTTATAGTTTATTTGATAAAACTGCTGTTTCCGTCCCTGGCTATGCTGGGTGTGGTATGGGGATTCCGCCTGTCGGGCATCGGTACCGGGCCGGGTCTGGGCTTCCTGTTGCCGCTGCTCGGAAGTATGGTGATTTATTTGGGAGTGGCGTTTGTACTCGGTCTGTTCAAGGTGTTTTTCTTGAAGGAGGTTTAAAGGCTGATGAATAATCGCTTGATGAAATGGCTGTTGTGGGGAGGGTTGCTGCTTTTCCTGGCTTTGTCCTACAGCGGCTGGCAGCTGCGCACCGGTATAGAAGCTGACAACCAGCGGCTCGTCACCGTGGCTGACTACCGGGAGATGTTCCATTCGGCCGCCACCGCCAATGTATCCATGGACAATGTTTTGGATCGCCTGGAGCAAAACGGAGTACATCATATCGGCTTGAAGGAAACCAGTCTGCGCGAATTGGCTTTCAAGGGCGACATTTACCTGTGGAGTTTTGCTGACTTCAGTTCTTTCCAGGAGGCTAACCACCCCCAGTTATGGGCTAAGGCTTTGCAGGCCATAGGCTCGCGGCAGGTCAGCCCCGCCAACCTGGTGGCTGCGGCCAGTGATCCTGATATTGACAAGTTTCTGAACTCGCAGCTGCACAATCGTTATCAACCCCAACAGATAATACGCTTTACCGATGGAGGCAACTATTATTTCATCATCAACAGCGCCGCCTCGATTTTAGATAAGCGCAAAGACGTGCCTCCTCAGCTGGACATGATCCTGGGATTCGACCCCCGCGAGCTGAATCAGATCAAGGCCCATGGCCTTGAGGTGGTATTGCGCCCGGAAAACAGCAAAGGGACTTCACTAGACTATCTGCGGGAATACGAACCAATTGTACGGGATTATGCCGTCAAGTATATGATCTTCTCCAATCAGGTCAGCGGCATCCCTGACCACCTGGATGTTATATCCGAACTGATAAGCCGCTACGGGTTGATTATCGGAGTGGTGGAAACCCCGGAGCAACTAGGTTATGTGGCTACACCAGGGCTGAATGAGGTGATGGAGAACACCGCTTATCCCATTAATCGCGTCTATACCTCGGTCAACGACGATTTCGTCAAGAATGTGTCCGACCGTTATTACCGCTGGGTGCGGGCGGTGGTGGATCGGGGCATCCGCATCCTCTATGTCTCCCCGTTCAAAGACCTCAAGCTGGATGCCGGAGAGAATCTGGACAATACCATACAGACCATCGGGGAATTCCATCACACCATGCAGGCCAAGGGCTTTACACTGGGGGAAGAACTGCCCCGGCTCCCCAGCCACAGCACTTCTCCGTGGCATCGTTTTATGGTGGCGATGAGCCTGCTCTTGGCCGGCACTCTTTACTTGTATCTGCTTTTCCGCTGGAAGCCGCTTTATCTGTATCTGCTGCTCATTCTGGGAGCAGCCCTGTGCCTGGCCGCCAATCTGTTCACGGCTATGGACCTGTCCAAATTGTACGCCCTGGCCGCGGCCATTCTCTATCCGTCACTGTCCGGGCTGTTGTGGTTGTTATACCTGCGCGACTATAAAGGCCACTCGCTGTGGCTGAAAACTCTATGCAGCCTTGTAATTGTGGTGGGAATCAACCTCCTGGGGGGGTATACGGTCATATCCAGCCTGGCCGATATCCGCTACATTATGAACATTAAAATCTTCAGCGGGGTTAAATTGTCCTTTTTCCTGCCCTTGATGCTGTTTATTCTCAATTACTTCAGCGTCTGCAAAAGCGAGGAAAAGCTGAGCGTGGCGGTGTGGAGGACTTTGCAGCAAAGGCCCACTTATTTGGTGCTGTTCCTGTTTGCGGTGGCTGCGGCAGCCGGATACTATTATCTGGGGCGCAGCGGCAACAATATTGTCAGTGTCTCCCCCCTGGAGCTGCGGGTTCGTGAGCTGCTGGAAATGGTGTTTCCGGCCCGGCCCCGCTTTAAGGAGATTATCATCGGCTATCCGGCCTTGATTTCCGGGGTGTATTTGTACCACAAATACCGCCAGGATTTTATCCTTTTTATTTGGGGGCTGGCAGTTGTGGTAGGCAGCGTCTCTATGGTGAACAGCTTCTGTCATGTGTTCACCGCCGCCTCCATCTCGCTGCAGCGCGGTTTGGCCGGAGTCCTGGTGGGTACTGTCATAGGACTGGGCGTGGTGCTGGGTATCATGCTTCTGGAATGGATCGCTAAACGCTATTTCGCGGAGATCATCCACAATAACTATTAAATCCTGACAAGAGGACGCAATTTGGTGTGAAATGCGGTATTTAATAACGGCAAGAATCCCGCTCCGCACCGAATTACCTCAGCAGAATATCATAATCCACATTTTCCAGGAAGCGCTTAGGCCGCGCCTCCTGAATATTGAGCCGCACCAGCGCAATGGCTTCATCCCCGGCGGGCAGAGCGGTCTTAATATCCCGGTATATGAATCGTTTTCCGGCAAGGTCACCGTTATTATATAACAGGAGTAACACCGGGCTATGTCGCATCCAAATGAATTGCTCCCTTACCATGATAGTCATACTGAATTTATCTTCAGTCTAAATGATTAGTCGGGATGATTGATATAGACAACGTTGAGTTTCTTCCGATAGCGCAACAGGATATGATAGAATGAGGAGCCGAAAAGCAGCGCAAAGATGACATTGCCCAGCGCATGCAGGGTATCGAAAGCCAAGCTGGCGATATATGTGGCTAAA